>JBCNLQ010000003.1:0-162237 GCA_039595375.1 Chryseobacterium sp. | reverse complement strand
TGCTGTTTCTGCTGATCTCGTTCGTCATGGGCTATAATAAATGATAAAAGATAATAGATAAATGATTTGGATTCTATCATCAATCATTTTCTGTTAACTATGATTTATCAACTATCAATCATCATTTATTATTAATTATGAGCAAGCGAGATTATTACGAAGTATTAGAAATAAACAAATCAGCAAGCGCTGACGAGATCAAGAAGGCTTATCGAAAAATGGCCATTAAGTACCACCCTGACAAGAACCCAGGTGATGCTGCAGCAGAGGAAAAATTCAAAGAAGCGGCTGAAGCTTATGAAGTGCTGAGCGATGGCAATAAGAAAGCGAGGTATGACCAATATGGTCACGCTGGGATGAGTGGAGCAGCGGGCGGCGGTTTCGGCGGTGGAGGCTTTGGCGGCGGTATGAATATGGAGGATATCTTCAGCCAGTTCGGTGATATCTTTGGAGGTGGCTTTGGAGGCGGAGGTCAGCAAAGACAACAGCAATCACGTGGCTCAAACCTTAGAGTTAGAATCAAACTCAACCTCGAGGAAATGATTGCCGGTACGCAGAAAACCATCAAAGTAAAGAAAATGAAGCTCGCTGCTGGCGTGACTTCTAAAACTTGTCCAACTTGTGGAGGAAGTGGCGTTCAGGTGAGAATGATGAACACAATGTTTGGTCAAATGCAAACTCAGACCACTTGTGGAACTTGCCAAGGCGTTGGAAAGGTTGCGGACAAAATTCCTGCTGGTGCCAATGCTCAGGGCCTTGTGAAAGAAGATGAGGAAATAACCATCAATATTCCTGCGGGTGCAAGAGACGGTATCCAGCTGAATGTGAGAGGAAAAGGAAATGATGCACCGCTAGGTGGAATGCCTGGAGACCTTCTGGTTGTAGTAGAGGAGGAAGTAGACAAAACCATCAAACGTGAAGGAGACAATCTTCATCAGGAGTTGTATATTTCTTTTGCAGAAGCAGCATTGGGAACGACTAAAGAAATCAATGTAGTTGGTGGAAAAGTTAAGATCAAGGTAGATGAAGGTGTACAGTCTGGCAAAATCCTCAGACTAGCCGGCAAAGGTCTTCCAAACATCGAAGGTTATGGTGGCAAAGGTGATATGTTTGTTCATATCAATGTCTGGACGCCACAAAAATTGAGCAAAGAACAAAAAGAATTCTTCCAAAAACAATTGGAAAATGGCGATATGGGTGCCGAACCAACTGGAAAAGAAAAGACTTTCTTCGATAAAGTGAAGGATATGTTCAACTAAGAAGGATTGATATAATATAAGAAAAGAGACTCGCAATGAGTCTCTTTTTTATTTTACTAATAATCTATCACAAACCGTCTTGCTGAAGTTCTCTTCCTGACCGTTATAAAAAACCTTTATCGATTGGTCAAAATCTTCCTTTTGCAAAACCTTGATTTCCGTTCCAAGACTGAGGTTTCTCTTGTTGAGGAAGTTAAGGAATTCTTCGGAAGATGTGGTGACAGAAGCCAATTCTACGGTTTCATTTTCTTTGCATTTGCTCAGTTTCTTCAAGTCTGGTTGGATGATGTTGCCATCTTTGTCCGGAATCGGTTCGCCGTGTGGATCTACCTTTGGATAATTCAGAATTTCGTCCATCTTATCAAAGAAAATATCAGAGTGGATGTGTTCCAGTTGTTCAGCAATCTCATGAACGTTTTCCCAGCCAAAGCCCATTTTTTCAACCAGAAACATCTCTGTCAATCGGTGTTTTCTTACGATGAGCGACGCTTCTTTTTTTCCGGATTCGGTTAGTTTGATAGGTTTATAAGATTCATACTTTACCCATTTTTTATCTGCGAATTTTTTTATCATACTGTTTACAGACGGCATTTTGATGTTGAGTTGTCTGCTCAAATCATTAACAGAAACTTCATCATTCTCATTGACAAGATTGTAAATGGCTTTTAAGTAATTTTCCTCAGTTAAAGAATTCATATATTTAAAAATTATAATAAGTTAGACATAAAATTATATTAGTCTAACAAATTTATGAAAGAAAGTTAGGTTGACAAATAAAATAACCTAACAATTAGAATATTTTTTATTTTAATAAATTTGTTTACTAAAAGAAGTAGAAACAATGAAGAAATATTCTTTCAAAAATGATTACTCAGAGGGCTGTCATCCGCATATTTTAGAAATGCTGATAAAAACCAATCTTATTCAGCAAAATGGATATGGTTTCGATGAATATTCGGAAGAAGCCAGAGCATTAATTAAACAAAAGATGAATAATCAGAATGCAGATATTCATTTTGTGAGCGGTGGAACTCAAGCCAATTTACTGGTAATTTCTGCGATTCTGCGTCCGCACGAAAGTGTGGTTTCTGCTGACACAGGACATATTTTTACCAATGAAACAGGTGCAATAGAAGCCACAGGCCATAAAGTTCACGGCTTGCTCACAGAAGATGGAAAACTGAAACCGGAGCACATCCAGTCGGTTTTAGATTCGCATACCAACAAGCCACATCAGGTTAAACAAAAGTTGGTTTATATTTCTAATTCTACGGAAGTTGGAACCATCTACAGTAAAAAAGAATTGCAGGATTTATCTGCTTTTTGCAAAGCCAATGGCTTATATTTGTTTATGGACGGCGCAAGGTTAGGTCAAGCTTTGACGTCCGAAATCAATGATTTGACATTAGAAGACATCGCAGCTTTAACCGATATTTTCTACCTCGGCGGAACCAAGAACGGTGCACTTTTAGGCGAAGCAATTGTGATTACAAATGATATTATTAAAAAGGAATTTGGTTTTCATATCAAGCAAAAAGGCGCGATGCTGGCGAAAGGAAGATTGCTAGGAATTCAGTTTTTGGAATTGATGAAGGATGATCTGTACTTTGATTTGGCAAAACATTCTAACGTGCAGGCAATGAAAATCAAATCTGCTTTTCAGAGTAAAGGTTTTGAGTTTCTGTCTCATACTTTTACCAATCAGATTTTCCCCATTCTCAGTAATTCGCAAATCGAAAAACTATCAGAAAACTTTGATTTCTATGTTTGGAAAAAAATGGATGACAGGACTTCCGCTATTAGATTGATTACTTCTTGGGGCACTTCTGATGAGGTTGTAGAAAATTTTATCAATGAGCTGAAGTTGATCTAAAAAACAAAACTTCAGAATAAGACTGCCTAAAATTATTTTCCAGGCAGTCTTTTTCTGAAGAATTATAAAAAATTGAAGATGAATAATAGTCAATCAACTATTTTCTTAATATCTTCATCTTATTTTTCAAAAACCATATAACCATAAGCAGGAATACTTATATCAGAACCTTTGATCAATTCAGATTTTACATTGCTAAACACATTTTTATAAGCGCCAACTGCATTATCATCTTCCAATTTGAAATCTACAGAATCTTTTGAGGTATTGATCAATACCAGAACTTCGCGTTCTCCATTTTTTCTCAGATAAGCCAAGATTTTATCATTCGCTGTTGTGTTTACCCAAAAAGTAGTAACTGCTGGATCACCACCTCTGAGAGCTGGATTTTCGGATTTTAGGTTCAGTAATGTTTTGTAGAAATTTTCCAGTTCATATTTGCCGTTCCAAGGAATTGGGTCTTTTTCAAAGAATTCCAGGCGCTTGTTTTTCATCGGCAATTCCTGACCAGAATAGAGTAGTGGCACACCATTCCACGTAGCAGAAAAAACTGCTAGTGCTGGTGCAAAATCGCCATACTTTTCATATTCTGTTCCGTTCCAAGAGTTTTCGTCGTGATTGCTGGTGAACCAAGCTCTCATTGAGTTATCGCCAATTTTAGAATATTGTTCCAAAAGAGTCTTTACCTCAGAAAGCGGGAGATTTTTTTTGTAGAAGTCCTCGGAAAAGTGCATCCATTTCCAGCTGTAACTTGCATCAAAAACTTTTCCGTAATCTGGATTTTCCAACTCATCAAATTCTCCTAAAAAGAAAAGCGGTTTCAGTTTTTCTACTTCAGGTCTGGCCTGTTGCCAGAAATCTACTTCTACCCAACTTGCCAAGTCACAGCGGAAACCATCAATATTGGTTGTTTTTACCCAGTATTTCATCGCCTCTATCATTGCAAGACGCATTTCTTTATTAGCATAATCCAATTCAATAATGTCATCCATTCCGCTGGCTTTGTGAAAACTTCCGTCTGGATCTTTCAAGAACCAATCGGGATGAGATTTGGTCCATACGTGATCCCAGCCAGTGTGATTGGCTACCCAATCCATTATCACTTTGAAACCCATTTTATGAGCTTCATCTACCAAATGCTTGAAGTTGTCCAGAGTTCCAAATTCTGGATTGATGGTTGTATAATCGTATGCTGCATACGGACTTCCCAACGTTCCTTTTTTGTTCTGTTGCGCAATTGGGGTAATTGGCATAAACCACAGTGTTTTTACACCCATTTTTTTTAATCTGGGAAGTTCTTTCTCGAAGGCTGCAAAAGTTCCTTCTGGCGTATATTGTCTGACGTTGACTTCGTAGATATTGGTAGTTCGTTTCCAATCTTGTGGATTTTCCATAGTATGATTCTGGGTTTTGCAGGATAGTAATAATGCGGCAAGTGCCGGAAGAAGAATCAGTTTTTTCATAAAATTGTTTCTCTTGAGTTGTGAATTTTTTTTGTCTAAGCTGTAAATGTAATAAAAATATGAAACTCGCAAGAATCTACTCTTGTTAATGTTTTATAAAACTTGATGCTCGATCAAATTTAAGTAAGGGAATGTCTGTCACAATGATGTTCAGGAAAACATGATTGTCATCATCAATGAATTTTTAAAACTAAAAGTTATAAATATATCTGCAGGATTATTGGAGTTTTTTTACTGCACAGTTTTTGTTTAGAAAATTGCAATAAAATGTCCTCTATGAAATTCGTATATTCAATTTTCTGTCTACTTATAATTTCTTCTTGTCAAAAGAAAGGTGATGACAAAGCTTCTGAATCGGTAGATTTGATTGGTTCAAAGATAAAATCACAATCATTAGATATGAAAAATAATCTGAAAACACTTAACGGAATAAAGCAGGAATATAATTTGGTTAATGCGCAACTGACTTCTAAAAAATTAGATTCCGCCAGTTTTAAATATGAGTGTGACGAACGTTCCGGAAATGTCGTTTATTATTCTGACCAAGGGAGACTGAAAGTACTAAAGCATTTCCAGGCAGACAGTCATTTTTCTTCTGCAGAAACTTATTTCGTGAATGATGGGAAGCCTTATTTTATTTTCCAAGATGTAACAGTTTGGAGTTTTGACGGAGGCTTGCCCGATAAACCTGAAACTAAAGATGATGTGACAGAAAAACGGTATTACATTGTAGATAATAAAGCGATCCAATGTCTCGAAAAGAAATATACGCTAAAATCCAACTCCAAGAATAATCCCAAATCTGAAAATATTCCTAATAAGGAAGTGAAAAACTGTTCAATTTTGGAATTCCAGAAAAATTTTGATTTCTTAATGAAAAGCAGAAATCAAAAAGGAGTTATAAAATGTCTTTAAATTTTAATGCAAAAGCCCGAAAAATTCGGGCTTTTAGGATATGTATAACAAAGATTTTTAATCTTCATCATCTTCTTCAAAAACGTCATTGTAGCCATCTTCTTCTTCATCATCGTTGTAATCGTCATCCTCATCATCAAAACCAGTAGCTTTGAACTCTGATTCGAAATCCCCGAATTCATCATCCAATAAAGGCATTGCAGAATTTTTATTTTTTCCACTGCTTGCTCCCGATTTGCTAGGCGCTTTCAAAGGGACGTTCCCGAATCTGTAAACCGTAATCGGGTAATTAACTGCTGGCTTCTCATCCACTATCTCCAAAAGTTCACAATAGAAATCCCACAGGTCTATAAATCCATACTGGAATCTCATTTTTTCACCAATTGCGGGAAATCCTTCCGGTAGATACACGTCTGACATGATTTCGCCATCGCCATCATCACTCATATCTTCCAAAGGAACCGCTCGACCTTCATTCCATTCATCATCAGAAAAATAAAAAGAAGACAACTCTTCGCCTGGCAGACTGAAAGCACTTTTGATGCCCAGATGCAGGTTCCAAAGTGTCTGTTTTTCTTTGACTTCTACGTCTCGGAAGATGGTATCTTTGGCGTCTAGAATTACTCTTATTTTATAAACCATTTTTGTTTTACTTTATCTTTTATTAGCTTGATTAATGATGCAAATATAAAACAAATGAAATCCCATAAAAATTTCTTGTAAATTTTTTTTAAAAAAAGATTTTTATAAATTCCCGGCTTTCCGTTTTGCTTAAATATCGCTTGATAATGCCTTAGCTTTTTTAATTTTTTCTAGAGAAGGTTTTGCCAATTTGAATTTGAATTTGGTGCCGGAAAGATAAGCACTTTCTACGCTGATGGTCTGTTTGTGCGCTTCCAAAATGTGTTTTACGATAGCAAGGCCCAGTCCCGAGCCTCCTTCTTTTCTGTTTCTGCTGGACTCTACGCGGTAGAATCTTTCAAAAATTCTCGGCAGATTTTCTGGCTTGATCCCCATTCCATTATCCTCAATAGAGATGTGGATACTTTTGGTTCCTTCTCTTGTAGAAACGATGATTTGAGCTTCCTCACGATTGGCATATTTCACAGCATTGGAAATCAGATTAATCAAAACCTGCGAAATCCTTTGTTTGTCTGCATAAACAAAAAGTTGAGATTGGGTGGTTTGCAATTGCATCGTCATAGAATGTCTCTCGGCTTCCATTTCCAACAGATCAAAAACTTCCTGAATGAGTTGATTGATGTCAAATGTTCCGTATTTTAGAGCTATTTGTCCAGACTCAAAACGGTTAATCATATCAAGGTCTATCACAATATTCAGAAGTCGCTCCACAGATTTATCGATTCTCTGGAGATATTTGTCTCGGATGTTAAGATCTTCTACACCGCCTTCCAAAAGGGTTTCTATGTAACCTTGTATGGAAAATAGTGGTGTTTTCAGCTCGTGAGAAACATTGCCAATATATTCTTTTCGGTAGTTTTCCATTTCCTTCATCATATCGATCTCGGCATTTTTCTGATTCATCTCGTGGACTTTTTCGCCCAATTCCTTGAAGCCGATATCAGTGTCAAAGTCGTGAATAATATCTTCCGGAAGAATGTTGGTAATCCTTTTAATTTGATTTTTACTGTAAAAACTGAAAAGAAATTCCAGAACAAAATAATTCAGTACAAACACAAACCATAAAGTAAAAACCAAAAAATAATTGAAATCCTTAGTTTTAAAATAAATATCATCTGTGTAAATCTCAAAAAGCAAAACAACACTTCCGACAACAGCCACGAGAAGAAAAGATGCTGCAATAGATAACCAATTAATTTTCACTGAATTTCTAATTCTCATATCAAAAAAAAGATTTTCTTTTCAGAAAATCTCCAACTATTATTAAACTACTAATTTATAGCCTATTCCTTTCAGTGTCTGGATGGTATTGATTCCCAATTTTTCTCTCAATCTACGGATGTGGACATCGATGGTTCTTTCTCCCACAATCACGTCGTTGCCCCAAACTTTTTCCAGGATTTCTTCCCTTTTGAAAACTTTGTCTGTGTTGGAAGCCAACAGATACAGCAAATCAAACTCTTTTTTAGGAAGCAAAAACTCCTCTTTTCCTTTCGTTACCTTAAAATTATCTTTATCTATAATCAGGTCGCCTAGCTCAATATAATTAGAGTTTTCTTGAGATTGAGCGCCCATTTGAAGCAGAGCAGCCACTTTTGAAACCAAAATTTTTGGTTTGATTAATTTGACGATATAATCGTTTGCGCCCGCTTGGTAACCTGCCAATTGTGAAAACTCTTCACTTCTCGCGGATAAAAATACAATAAGTGTTCTCTGTAACTCCTTGATTTTGCGAAGATCCTGGCAGGTTTCTATACCATCTTTTTCCGGCATCATAACGTCTAAAAGAATCAGATCCGGCAATATCTCTTTTGCTTTCGCTATTCCTTCGTTACCGTTACCGGCGGTAAAAACCTGATAACCTTCTTTTTCCAAATTATAAGAGATGATTTCCAGAATGTCCTGTTCATCATCAATTAAAAGGATTTTTTTACGATTCATTTCGATTTATTAATTATCCCAAAATTAAAAAAAAATGAACGGTATATCACTAATTGTTTAAAGTTCACAGAAATTTAACATTTACAGAACAATTAATTTTCAATTTCATGTCAATTTCATTATAAAGAATCACTTATTTATAGATAATAATCGTTTCCGATTTCGAGGAAATTAAGTTAAATTTGCACCTCACTTTTCAGATTATGGAAGAAGAAGAAAAAAAATCACTCAATTTTATTGAACAAATTATAGAGGATGACTTGGAAAATGGCTTGGATGCTTCTCAACTGAGATTCAGATTTCCGCCAGAACCAAATGGTTATCTTCACATTGGTCATACCAAAGCAATCTGTATCAACTTCGGTTTGGGACAAAAGTACAATGCGCCTGTAAACCTCCGTTTTGACGATACCAATCCTGCAAAAGAAGAGCAGGAATTTGTTGATTCTATCAAAGCAGATATTGATTGGCTCGGTTTCAAATATGATCAGGAACTATTTACATCTGATTATTTTGACCAACTTTACGCTTGGGCTGTAGAACTCATCAAACAAGGAAAAGCTTACGTAGATGAGCAATCTTCTGAAGATATCACGGCTCAGAGAAAAACACCTTTTGAAGCGGGTGTAGAATCGCCGTTTAGAGACCGTCCGATTGAAGAAAGTCTAGATTTATTCGAAAGGATGAAAAACGGAGAGTTTGAGAAAGGTGCGATGAGTTTGCGCGCCAAGATTGATATGGCATCACCAAATATGAATATGCGTGATCCCGTGATGTACAGAATCTTGAAAGAGCATCACCACAGAACAGGAGAAAAATGGAAGATCTATCCAATGTACGATTGGGCGCACGGAGAATCCGATTATATCGAGCAAATTTCTCATTCTTTATGTTCATTGGAATTTGAAAACCACCGTCCGCTGTACGAGTGGTATCTCGACCAAGTTTATGATAAAGAAAGTGTTGCGCCAAAGCAGAGAGAATTTGCAAGGATGAACGTTTCTTATATGGTGACGTCCAAAAGAAAACTGCAAAGATTGGTTCAGGAAGGTGTTACCACTGGTTGGGACGATCCAAGAATGCCGACTATTTCTGGGTTGAGAAGGAAAGGTTACACACCAGCTTCCATCAAAAACTTCATAGAAAAAGTTGGAGTTGCAAAACGTGAAAATTTAATTGATATTCAGCTGCTAGAGTTCTGTGTGAGAGAAGATCTGAACAAAGTTGCGACTCGTGTAATGGCGGTTGTAAATCCGGTTAAATTAATCATCGAAAATTATCCAGAAGATAAAGAAGAATGGTTGGACACAGAAAATAATCCTGAGGACGAAAACGCTGGAACGAGACAAGTGCCATTCTCAAGAGAAATTTACATCGAAAGAGAGGATTTCAAAGAAGAAGCTGATAAGAAATTCTTTCGTTTGAAACTAGGTGGAGAAGTGCGATTGAAAGCTGGCTACATTATCAAAGCTGAAAGAGTGGAAAAAGATGACAGAGGTCAGATCACAACCATTTACGCAACTTATGATGAAGATTCCAAATCTGGAAGTGGTACCGAGGCAAGTCTGAGAAAAGTGAAAGGAACGCTTCATTGGGTTTCTGCTAAGCACGCTTTACCGATAGAAATCAGAACTTATGAAAGACTGTTTACGACAGAACAGCCAGACGCTGTAAAAGAAGTCGATTTTATGGAATTTATCAATCCTCAATCGGTTCATATTTCGCACGGTTTTGCGGAACCAAGCCTGAAAGATGCAACTTTGGACGACCATTTCCAGTTCCAAAGAATTGGTTATTACATCAAGGACAGAGATTCTTCTGATGACAGATTGGTGTTTAACAGAACGGTTACCCTTAAAGACGGTTATAAGCCTTAATAAAAAAATATAATTATATAGAATTGAAAATCAGTCATTTGGCTGATTTTTTTTTGTTTTGATGTAATGAATTTTATAGAAGCATTGTCTTATCATCAAGTAAGATAAAACTATGAAAACTAAATTTTGTACACTTATACTACTGCTGTCTTTTTGGCTAATTTCTGCACAAAAAACGGTTGTTTCAGATAGTATCTCCAGAAAAAAATTGCAAGCCAACAAAAAAGATCAGAATATAAAAATTGATGGGATTTTGGATGATGACATTTGGAAAAATGTTCCCATTGCAACCAATTTTGTAGAACGTCAGCCTAACAACGGAAAACCTCAAGCCGATAGTTTGAGAACTGAAGTCAAATTTCTTTATGACGACACAGGATTGTACATCGCCGCGCAAATGTATGATCCGCAACCTTCAAAGATTTTAAAAGAATTAACCGAGAGAGACAACATCGCCAATGATGATTTTTTCGGAATTATCATCAATGGTTATAATGACCATCAGCAAAGTTTGGAATTCATTGTGACGGCTGCCGGAGTACAGGTAGATGGAAAATTGACAACTGAAAATGAAGATATGTCTTGGAATGCAGTCTGGTACAGCGCTGTGAAAATCAATGAAACAGGTTGGGCGGTCGAGATGAAAATTCCGTTTTTTGAACTGCGCTTTCCAAAGAAAGATTTGCAGGAATTTGGTCTGAATATGATTCGGAAAATCAAAAGAACCAACACGATGTACGACTGGAACCACGTGGATAATCAAAAAGGAAATTATACCTTATACGACGGCGTTCTCAATGGCGTTGCAGATGTAAAAACGCCTACAAGATTATCTTTCACACCGTATTTTTCTACGTATGTCAATAGTTTCGACGGCAAGACAGAAACGAATGTGAATGGCGGAATGGATTTGAAATATGGAATTAATGACGCTTTCACATTCGATATGACGTTGATTCCGGATTTTGGACAAGCCAATTTTGATAATTCTATTCTGAATTTGACGCCATTTGAACAGCAATTTTCCGAGCAACGATCTTTTTTTATGGAAGGTACGGAACTTTTCAGCAAAGGAGATTTGTTCTATTCCAGAAGAGTGGGCGGGAGTCCGTCTCGATATCCCATCATTGATTATGACAAGGAAACGGTTACTGAATATCCTGGAAAAGTAAAATTATTCAACGCTTTTAAAATTTCCGGGAGAACCAAAAAGGGTTTGGGAATTGGGATTTTCAATGGTGTGACGGAAAAAATGGAAGCAACAATCCAGAATAATGAAACCGGCGCAACCAGAAAAGAAGTAGTAGAACCTTGGACCAATTACAATGTTTTGGTTTTTGACCAGAGATTTGGAAGCAATTCATCTGTGACATTGGTCAATACAAGCACGATGAGAATGGGCGATTTCCGTGATGCCAATTCTTCAGGGCTTTTATGGAATATCGCCAACAAAAAAAATACCTACAATTACTACGGAAATCTGAAAGGAAGCTGGGTAATGGACGATGGAACGAAATTCGGGAACAGAGGAACGGTGGGAATTGGAAAATTTTCAGGAAAGAACCGTTTCGAGGTTAATGCCAATTATGTCAATAAGGATTGGGATATTAATGATTTAGGATTTTCGACGAAAACCAATTACGGAAATCACAATGTTTGGTACGGTTACAGAATCCTCCAGCCAACCGAAAAGCTGAATAATATGTATCTCAATTTCAATCTGAATTATTACCATAGATTGGAACCATTCCTGAATCAAAAATTAGTATTTAACAACAATAACTCTTTCACTAATAAGAAGTTTCAAACTTTTGGAGGTGGAGTAGAGTTCACGCCTTATGGCGAAAAAGACATTTACGAGCCGAGAACTTTTGGACGCCATTTGAATGTTCCTGGCTATTTTGACAGTTGGCTTTGGTTTGAGAGTGACAGCCGAAAAAAGTTACAATATAACATTACTGTTGATTATTATGCATACGACCAAAAAGGAAGAAACTACGTTGTTCCAGCTCTTTATCTACGGTACAGAGCTTCTGATAAAATGAAAGTGATCTGGCAGTTCAATCCCGCTTTCAGTAATAACGAGGTTGGATATTCTGGTAAAGATTCAGGCCATATTTATATGGGAAGAAGGCAGAGAAATACCTATGAAAACGCCATCACAGGGCAATATACATTCAACGAAAAGATGACTTTGGCTTTGGCGTTCAGACATTATTTTTCTGATGTGACTTACAAGCAGTTTTATACACTTGATAATGACGGAAATCTTAATCCCAATACAAGTTACAACCCCAATCTCAATGGAACTTACAATTCCTGGAATGTAGATTTGCGCTATTCTTGGTGGTTTGCACCAGGAAGCCAGCTGACTTTGCTTTACAGAAATGCAACCAGCAATTATCTGGACGTCTCCAGAATGAAATTCAAAAATAACTTTGATGAATTATTCAATGTTCCGATGATTAACAATATCTCACTAAGGATTTCCTACTTTTTAGATTATAACCGTATGAAGAATTGGTTTTAGAATAATTATTGGGGCAGCTATTTCCGCCTTCGGCTCCCAAAACTAAAGATGCTGTTCGACGAAGTCAATCTTTTTTGCAGGACAATTCCGCAATAAACTGAACTTGAAGTACACGCAAAAAAGGATTTTCGCTCCAAGTCGGTCTGCAGACTCTAACTAAAAAACTCCATTTCAAAACCGAAATGGAGTTTTTTTCATTTATAATTTATAATTCATCATTAATAATTATAAAACGTCTCTGATTTCTTCATTTTTCTGAAACATTGCTTTTGCAAATGGACAAAGCGGAAGGATTTTCAAACCTTTTTCTCTGGCAAATTCCACCGCTTTGTAAAGCATTTCTTTTCCTACACCTTTTCCATTATAAGCCGGTTCTACTTCCGTATGGTCGATAATAATTTTGTCTTCTCCAGCCCAGGAATAAGTCATCAGTCCCGCTTTTTGCCCATCAATAGTCGCAGTAAATTCACCTTTTGTTTCTCTGTTTTTTTGTGTTACTTCAAGCATTTTATTTCAGTTTGGTTAATATTTCGATATCATTGGTCAATATTTTGTGAATAGGGCAAGCGTCCGCAATTTTATAAAGATTATCCTTGATATCATCGCTTACTTCAGTAGTTCCGAAATCTATCACCCGGCAAAATTGTGCCAATCTGGTCTGAGGATAATTATCCAAATCCACTTCCACATTGATTTGCGGAATGTCCCAGCCTTTTCTGTCAATGTACATTCTCAGGGTTGCTGCGGTACAACTTGCGAGAGAAGTTGCCAAAATCTCAAATGGATTGAAACCCTTGTTTCCGCCGCCTTTTTCAATTGGTTCATCGGTTATTATTTGGTTTTCCCCTGCAATAACTTCGGTGTAATATTTCTCTGTTCCGAGACTTGCTTTAACTTTTACTCCCATTTTTTTAATTTAATTAGTACTGATTGTGCGTGATGGATTTTCATTAATCTGATATTTAGCCAGCAGATTTATAAGAAATTAGATTTGAAATTTGAACTTTTCAATTTTAGCCTTTAATGTGTTCAGTAATTCCGGTTCTATAATTCCGTTTTCAAAATCAAAATTTTCATAAAACTTAGGCAATGAAAAAGTCTCTCTGATGTCTGCGCCAAAAGCTGGAAAGAATTTTGATGCTTCTGCCATCACGTTGCCACCTCCATAACCGCCTGGAGAAGTTGTCATCAAAAACATAGGTTTATCCTGAAAAACCTTAACATTAATTCTCGAAGCCCAATCAAAAATATTTTTGAATGCAGCACTGTAAGAACGGTTGTTCTCTGCCAATGAACAGATAATGATGTCTGATTCTTCAATATTTTTCAGGAATCGATGTGCTTCTTCAGGGAAGCCATTCTTTTCTAAATCAACTGAGAAAACAGGCATCAGATAATCATTGAGATCAATCAAATTAATGTCTTCATTAGAAAAGCTTCGAAGGACAAATTTTACCAATTGTTTATTAATTGAAGTGGAAGAGTTGCTTCCTGCAAATGCGAATATTCTCATAAGGTGGTATTTTTTAAGTTAGGGATAGAATATTAATGTTAGATTTATTTTTAACAAGCGGTATATTTTCAAATTCTGGTTCCATCTGATTTTTTATAAAGTTACTCATTTATTATTTTTCAAAATTATAAAAACAAGAATCTTGGTCGCTTGACTTAGGTTATTTTATTCCAATATGCCAAAAAAATCCCGCAAAAATTAATTCGCAGGATTCTCAAGGTTAATAATTGTTTATTATGATTTGGTCTTTTTCATATCAGATATAAAATCTGAAATTTTGTCTAATTTAGAAACTTCACTTTTAGGTAATGTTCCGATTTTGTAATAGAAGCGTTTCAGGCCTTTTCGTGTATTGATATTGATAGTTATAAAGTTATTAAGCATCACTTTTTCCATTTGGTAATGCATCACTTTGTGCAGCGGAACTTCCAAAACGGGATTGTTTTTTTTCGCCAGCGGATGTCTGTATTTTACAGATAAAATATGTTCTGATATTTCTAAGGAAAAGGCTTTAAGCAAAGTTATACGCCAAACTGAAAAGATTAATATCGCAAGAAAAATAGCATAGGTAGTCTCGTCATCTAGTATAGGATTGTTTTTTGCAAAGATTAAAAATAAGATATCTGCGATGATAAGGAGCAGAAAGCCATACATAGCCAGAATAATTTCTCTTCGGTTACTTATTTTCATTTGTTTTTTGTGTTTCTAATAGCTGATAAAAAAAGTGTCCGTCTAAGATTCTTTAAATCTGTAGACCGAACACTTTGGTTTCATTTGTGTGATAGAATCGTGGTAAATTGTATTCTCATCATTTGTGTCAAGGATTTTCAGGAAGAGTCGGAACTCTTCAAGAAAATACCAGGTTTCATAATTGTGTGTTTTTAGAATCAGTCTTTAATTTTTTCTCTTTTAATAGAATCACTATTTTTTAGTGGTTATAATTATTGACTTTTTACTCATACAAAAATATAGGTATAAGCACTTCCAATCCAACCAAATTGTTTAGATGTATGTCGATGGACTTGTAGATTTTTATCTACAAATAAAATTCGCTGAGATTTAATTTGAGAAATATAGAATTACAAATGATTGCTTTTTATCAAATCAGATAATTCTACAATGTTCTGAATATTCAACTTTTCAAAAATCCTTTTTTTAATGGTGCTGATGGTGTTTTGTTTTACAGACAGATTGTTGGCAATTTCCAGGTTGCCATAACCTTTGGCGTACATTTGTGCGATTTCCATTTCTCTCTCCGTGAGCCGGCTCAAAGGATTAACTATTTTCGGATTTTGAAGAGAATTCAAGAGAAGCGATTGCGTCATAGGCGAAATATATTGACCATATTTCTGCATATTCAAAATAGCATTTTTGATCTCTTCTTCTTCACTTACTTTACTTAAAAAACCATCTGCCCCAGCGTTGATAAATTTCAAAGCTTGTGCTTCTTCATCTATTCCCGTAAATATCAGAATCTTAATATCAGGCTGTGTTTTTTTGATTTGCGGAATGACGCTGATACTATTTCCATCTGGAAAATGAACATCGATGATCGCAATATCAATCGGATGTTTTGCTAGGGTTTCCAATACTGCAGATAATGTAGATACCTGAAGAATCTCGCAATCTACTTCAATTTCCTCCAGAAGAAAAGCCACGCCTTGTCTTATCAGGCTGTGATCATCTGCAAGCAAAAAATTGGTTTTGTGCTCCGACATTATTGATGAAGATTTAGGTTGATTGAAAAACTAACTTCCGTGCCTTTTCCAAGTTCGCTTGCAACCGAAATACTTCCAGAATATAATTCTACAATTTCTTTGCACAAACTCAATCCCAAACCAGCTCCTAGATTTTCCACATCTTCCGATAAAACACCTTGATAATAAGGTTCAAATATTTTTTCCAAATCAGATTTCGAGATTCCTGCTCCTGTATCTGTTATCTTCGTCATCAGAGAAACGGTGTCTGTATCAATCATCTGACTTCTGGTATCTACCGTAATTTTTCCATTTTCGGTAAACTTATTGGCATTCCCCAAAATATTCATAAAAACCTGGTTGATTTTGGTATTGTCAGAATAGACTACAAGCTTGGGGTCAATATTTTTATTAATTATAAATCGATTATTCCTAGTTTGAATGTATGGTTCAATCGAATTCAGAATAGAATCGACCTCATTATTAAGGTTAAATTCGGTAGAAATAAGTTTATTTTCCACCTGTTGGTTTTTCGTGTATTCCAGAATTTGATTAGACTGCATCAATAATGTATTAGTGGTAAAACTGATGGATTTTAAATATTCTTTTACGGTTTCGTCGGTGGTCTTTTTACCTATTCTGTTGATGAAAATTCCTATAATTTTCAATGGCGATCTCAGTTCGTGGCTCAGCATTCCCAGAATTCTATTTTTAAAATTCAGGTTTTCTTTAATCTGGATATTAGCTGCTTTCAACCTTTTTTCATAGATGAATGCAATTCGGGTCAAAATCATGATCAAAATCGAGACAATAAACATCAATACCATTGCGCCCATTACAAGATTATTCCTGATTTTGTTTTTCTCAGAATTCAGATTGTCATATTCTCTTTGTAGCTCAGATTTAGAATCTTTGATGGCTGTTTCATAGATTTTCATCAGATCATTGCTGTACATCAGAAGTGTATTAAAAATCTTATAAAACTTACTGCTGTGACTTGTTCCTTTCGTCACATTAACCTGAATTTTCTGGATCTCTTTGGAGTAATGGTTATTAATGGTGTTGACGATGCTGTCCATCTCCGTTTTTATTTTGTCAACATTGGAAACACCACCATTATTGACTGTAACCACGGTACTTTCCTTTCTCACATTATCTTTACCGGCTATTGCATCGCCCAAACGTCCGAAAAATCCTTTCTTTTTAACAGTGTCAGAAACTGTTTCGGTCTTGATTTCAAATTTCTTATAATCGTAATGGAAATCGTATTTCTTCATTTTAGGAAGATCCTCCCGCACTCTGAAACTCGATTTTGTAGAAAATTGATAGGTAGAATCTGCTAGAAGTTTCAACTTTTTAAACTCAGAAGAATCTTTTTTCTGAGGAAGTAAGATATTTGCTAGCTTAGGATTTTTAAAATTATTGATGCTGTCAAGATTACTCGTCAGCTTATTCATAGATTGGAAATAGGAGTCCAAGAATTTCTTATCATTCGTGATCAGGTACTTTTGAAAATAGTCCTGAGAGCTTAGCAATTCTCTTTTTGAGTCATTCGTGAGATTTTCTAAGGAGCTGATTTCCTTAATCTGATTCTCAATGAAAATTAGGTTTTTTTTACTTTTGAATTCGTTATAAAAGAAAGCTGCTAAAATTATTTGAATCGAGAGAATGCAAAGAATTAGGAAATAATGAATAATTTTTCTTAATCTGAAATTCAAATTATTGGTGTTTTGTTTTTTTTTGTTCATATTGTGTTTTTATTAGCTAGTTCTTTTTACACATTTGTTAATTTTATCATCATAATTCGCAAAATTAAAAAATATCATAATAATAAATAGTTATGAAAATATTTTTTATAACTATAAAATTGTACAGCTATTATTTATCGGTTTGCTCTATAAAGTTAATAAAAAATCCTGCAAAATCTAATTCTGCAGGATTAATTTTATAATTATATAATTTTTTTACAAGGCTTTGAATTGCTCCAGCATCCTCTTGTCATTCTCAAAGAACATTCGGATGTCACTCATTTGATAAAGTAGCATTACAATTCTCTCGATTCCCATCCCAAAAGCGTAACCGGAGAATTTATCTGGGTCAATGTTTACATTTTTAAGAACTGCAGGATCAACCATTCCGCAACCCATGATTTCTAACCAACCAGTTCCTTTTGTGATTCTGTAATCGGTTTCAGAATTGAGTCCCCAATAAACATCAACTTCTGCACTTGGCTCTGTAAAAGGGAAATAAGAAGGTCGCATTCTGATTTTTGATTTACCAAAAAGCTCCGTTGTAAAAAATTGAATCGTCTGTTTCAAATCTGCAAAACTCACATTCTCATCAATATACAGTCCTTCAATCTGATGAAAAATACAGTGCGAACGGGAAGAAACAGCTTCATTACGGAAAACCCTTCCTGGTGCCAATATTCTCATCGGCGGCTCGTTCTCTTCCATGTAACGGATTTGAACAGAAGAAGTATGTGTTCTCAGCAAAACATCCGGGTTTTGTTCGATGAAAAATGTGTCCTGCATATCTCTCGCTGGATGATATTCAGGAAGATTCAATGCGGTAAAATTGTGCCAGTCATCCTCAATCTCTGGTCCGTCTGCCACAGCAAAACCAATCGATTTGAAGATGTCAATAATTTTATTTTTCACTAAATTAATCGGATGTCTGGAACCCAATTCCAAAGGAAAAGCCGGTCTGGAAAGATCTTCTTTTTCCAGAATTATATTACTTTCGGAAGCTGATTTTAAAGTTTCCAATTTTTCATTGACAGCATTTCTTAGAATGTTGATTTTCTGTCCAAAATCTTTCTTCTGCTCGTTTGGGATTTGCTTCAAAGAATCATAGAAATCATTCATAATTCCTTTCTTTCCGTTGTATTTCAAACGGAACTGTTCAATCTCATCTTTTGCAGAAGATTGGAAATTTTGTACTTCTATCAGCAGGTCATCAATTTTCTCTAGCATTGCTTATAATAAATTATAGAGGGCAAAAATACAATTTTAAAATAAAAAAATCTGCCTTTTACGAAAGACAGATTCTAATTTTTTAAATCTTAATTCTGATATCTTGATTCTTGAATGTTTATCACTTCTTTTCAATCGCTTTTACTTTCATCTGAACGTTGATTTCATTTTTGATCAAACCCTCCGCCGCAGGCATTTGGAATTTGATTCCGAACTCATCTCGGCTGATGTCTTTTGGCTCTGTTGCGATGCTCAGCTCGCCATCCTTTACTTTGACATTAGCATTGAAACTGAATGGTTTTGTGATGCCTTTCAAAGTCAGGTTTCCGTCTAGAATGGTATTATAGTCACTTCCTACAAGTCCTTCTGATACTTTTGTTACTTCATAGGAGGCGGTCGGGAACTTGGCAGTGTCAAAGAAATCTGCACTTTTCAAATGTCCAAGAAGCTTGTTGTTTGATTCAGAATCTTTTAAATCTTCATTCGTCAAAGAATTCATGTCCAAAACAAATTGACCACTTTCCAGCTTGTTATCTTTCACAGTCACTTCGCCACTTTCGAATTTTAAATTTCCGATATGACTCGTATTATCAGATTTTACAACTTTAAAACCTTTCCATTCTGCTTTACTATTCATCGTGTCAACCACATAAACTTGTCCGTTTGTTGTCGTCAAAACTTCGTTGCTTTCGCTGGTCACAGGTTTGTCTTTACCGCAAGAAATGATGAAAACCGATGCTGAGATTAGAAGAATAGCGGAAATTAAAGTCGTCTTTTTCATATGGAGAGATTTACTTTTTTTTAATGTCATATAGAATTGCAATGCAATTTCATAAAGAAATTTTTATATTTTATCTAAATTTGTGTTTTTGCTAAAATAATAAAATTATTATTATTTCAACCACTAATTTTTATAAAGATGTTATTAGAAGTTAAGAATCTATATTTCAATTATCAAGCCGATAAACCATTATTTCAAAATCTTAATCTGAATGTAGATGAAGGTCAAATAATCGCTTTGGCAGGGGAAAGTGGTTGTGGAAAATCGACTTTGTTGAGTTTGATTTATGGTTTGATGGATTGGCAAAGTGGTGATATTTTGTTTCAAGGCGAAAAATTATTCGGTCCAAAAGGAAATCTCGTTCCCGGAGAATCTCAGATGAAATTCGTAGCTCAGAATTATGATCTGATGCCTTATGGAACGGTTTATGACAATGTGGGAAAATATATTTCTAACATCAATTTAAAAGCAAAAAAAGAAAAAGTAGAAGAGTTGTTGGATGTAGTAGGTTTGACAGATTTTGCGAAAGTGATTCCGAAAAACCTGAGTGGTGGGCAACAGCAACGTGTGGCTATTGCGCGTGCTTTAGCAATTCTTCCAAAAATGCTTCTGCTTGATGAGCCTTTTAGCAATCTGGATTTTTCCAGAAAATTTGAGTTGCGTGATAAGTTGTTTAATTATGCGAAGCAAAATAATCTGAGTTTGATGATTTCGACTCATAATCTGGAAGAAGTTCTACCCTGGGCAGACAAAATTTTGGTTCTTCAAGACGGAAGGTTGATTCAAAATGATTCGCCTAGAGAAACTTACGACCATCCTTACAATGATTATGTAGCCAAACTTTTAGGCGAGGTCAATATTTTTTCAGATGAAGAAAAAACACAACTCAATCTTACTAAAAAATACTACTTCCCACATCAAATAAAAGTTGCTGAAAGTGGAGTGGAAGCGTCTGTTTCAGAAAGTCTTTTTGCCGGATCTCATTACAGAAATAAGCTTTTTTCTAATGGTAAATCATTAATTGTTTATTCGCAAAACTTTCTGCAAGGTCAGGTTTTCTTACAGTTCTAATTTTATCAGATTTAAAATTGTTAATAAAATATGGATAACTTATAGATTTACAGTTTGTTGAATCAGTGAAATTTTATAATTTTGGCTTAATAAAATACATCAGGAAATTTTTGGTTATTTCTCTTTCTGCCTTAGAGACTTGAAATTAGTTTCATTTCTGCAAACAATCAAAGTCTTTGAAAGTTTACCCTGCCAAATTTTTCCTTTTTATTTGGCTTCCTGCTTTTCCAAAATTGAATGTAAAGCCAATCGCCAACATCTAAGCCATTTGCTAACTAAGCCTTTCTCACAAACTCAGACTTCAAAGCCATGGATCCGAAACCGTCAATTTTGCAATCTATATTGTGATCACTTTCTGGTCGCAATCGGATGTTTTTAACTTTTGTTCCTGCTTTGATATCTTTCGGAGCGCCTTTCACAGGCAAATCTTTGATGACGATTACAGAATCTCCATTTTGCAATTCTTTTCCAAGAGAATCAAAAATCTTTCCTTCTGTAGAAACTTCCGCTGGATCCCACTCGTGGAAACATTGCGAGCAAACCTGCAGATTATCTTGCTCATAAGTAAATTCGGATTGGCATTTTGGACAAAGGATTATATCGCTCATAGTTTTTATTATAACTGATAGTTGATGAATGATAAATGATTTTCTATCATTTCCGTAACTGCAAAGATAATTAAATTGTTTGTCGTCTTTAACCAACATTTATCATCATCATTTAAAGTCTGATATCTGGCGTCTATTGTCTAAAATCTTGTTTATATTTGTGCGCAACTAAAATAAATCATCCAAATAAAATGAAAAAAACCGCTTTATACGATAAACACGTTTCTCTAGGCGCGAAAATCGTTCCGTTTGCAGGCTTCGAAATGCCTGTTCAATATTCAGGAGTTACAGATGAACATTTTGCTGTCCGCGAAAGAGCAGGGATTTTTGATGTGTCTCATATGGGACAATTCTTCATCGAAGGTGCTTCTGCAAAAGACTTGTTGCAGTTTGTGACTTCCAACAATGTTGATGCTTTGGAAAACGGCAAAGCACAATATTCTTGTCTTCCAAACGAAACAGGCGGAATTGTAGATGATCTAATTGTTTACAAAATGGAAGATGAAAAGTATTTTGTAGTTGTAAACGCTTCAAATATTGATAAAGACTGGAATCACATTGCAAAATACAATGAGAAATTCGGTGCAAAAATGACGAATGCTTCCGATGAGATGTCATTAATTGCTATTCAAGGTCCAAAAGCGACTGAGATTCTTCAGAAATTGACAGAAACAGATTTGTCAGCAATTCCATATTATCATTTTACAATCGGTTCTGTGGCTGGTTTTTCTGATGTGATAATTTCTAACACCGGTTACACGGGAAGCGGTGGCTTTGAAATTTATTTTGATAATAAATATGCTGAACAGCTTTGGGATGCGTTGTCAGAAGCTGGAGAAGAGTTTGGGATGATTGCTTGCGGTTTGGCTTCCAGAGATACTTTGAGATTGGAAAAAGGTTTCTGCCTTTACGGCAATGATATCGATGATACAACTTCTCCGCTAGAAGCTGGGTTGGGCTGGATTACAAAATTCGATAAAGATTTTGTGAACAAAGGATTCATGGAAAATCAAAAAGCTGAAGGTGTTTCCAGAAAATTAGTTGGTTTCGAAATGCAGGAAAAAGCAATTCCAAGACACGATTATGAAGTAGTGGATGCAGAGGGAAATATCATCGGAAAAGTAACTTCCGGAACAATGTCGCCAATGAAAAAAGTTGGTTTAGGTTTAGCTTATGTGGATAAACCGAACTTCAAATTAGGTTCTGAGATTTTCATCAGAATCAGAAATAAAGATATTCCTGCGACAGTGGTTAAAGTGCCTTTTGTATAATTTTTAGACCGATAGATGGTAGACTAATAGATAATAGAAAAAGCGTTCAGATTCTGAACGCTTTTCGTTTGTGCAATTTTTTAAGACGAACTAGAATGTCTTTCATCTATTTGTCTATTATCTTAAAATCTCAAAATCTATTTCAAATATTTCGTAATACTTTCACTCATTGGGTTGGTTGTACTAACGAAACTGTCAATCACGTTTCCTTTTTCATCCAAAAGAATCTTTGTAAAGTTCCAAAGGATTTTTGTGTTTTTTACGCCGTTTTCTTTTTTGTCTGTCAAAAACTTGTAAATTGGCGCAATATCGTTCCCTTTTACAGAAACTTTCGAAGCCATTGGAAAACTCACCCCGTAGTTTCTTTGGCAGAAAGTGGCAATTTCTTTGTTAGAACCAGGCTCTTGTCCACCAAAGTTATTAGCAGGAAAACCTACAACTACCAATTTGTTTTTGTACGCATCAGAAAGTTTTTGCAGATCTTTGTACTGAGGAGTAAAACCACACTCGGAAGCAGTGTTTACTACCAATATTTTCTTCCCCTTGAATTTAGAAAAGTCAATCGTTGAACCATCCAATGCTTCTACTTTAAAACTGTGAATCGATTTTGCCTGCGCTTTGTTTTTTGAAAATCCGAATAATGATAACATAATGACAAATAAGTATTTCATATAAAATTTTTTGAATTTCAAATTTAAAACAAGTTTTGGACATAATGGTAAAATGTTGATGATCATTTGTTGAAATAGCTCTCTTCCGAAAACAAATGTCTGATATTTATAGATTTTAATTTATTAATGCTGTTATTACAAAAGCTGTAATTTTCTGCTTATATAATCCCAATCAATTTTCATATTTTTGTAAATCAATTATCACTCATCATTTATAATCCAATCGATGTCTCTAAAAATTTCAGGACTCAACAAGAAATTCGGCGAGCAAGTAGCGCTCAACGATATTAATATCACGATTTCAAATACTGAAATCATAGGACTTCTCGGTCCCAATGGCGCCGGAAAATCTACACTGATGAAATCCATCACAGGCGTTCTGAAAATTGATGAAGGCGAGATTCTTCTGGATGATAAAAATATTGCAGAAAACGAAATCGAATCCAAAAAGAAAATCGGTTTTCTGCCGGAGAATAACCCGCTTTATAATGAGATGTTCGTAAAGGAATATCTGCAGTTTGTGGCAAATCTTCACCACGTAAAAAATGAAAGAGTAGAGCAGGTAATTGATTTGGTTGGGATCACACCAGAAAAATCAAAGAAAATATCGCAGCTTTCCAAAGGTTACAAGCAGAGAGTTGGACTAGCGCAAGCTATTCTTCACGAACCAGATTTGTTGATCCTAGATGAGCCAACCAACGGACTCGACCCTAATCAAATTGTAGAAATCCGAAACGTGATCAAAGAAATTGGAAAAGAAAAAACGGTGATTCTTTCCACACACATTATGCAGGAAGTAGAAGCGCTTTGTTCCAGAGTTATTTTAATTCATCAAGGAAGAATTTTGCAAGATTCTCCGATTTCAGAATTCAAAGGAAAATTTGCAAGTCTGGAAGAAGCTTTCCAGAGTTATACGGTTTAATTGTCATCCGAACGTTTCGACTCGCTTAGCTGGACAATGCTAAACGTTCATTTATCGAGATGTCAGTCTGAGCGGAGTCGAAGACTTTAAAACTATTTCTTTCAACAATCAACTAACTACAAACTTGAACTTCGCCCAAATCATCCTTCCCCTCAATCTTAAAGGAACTTTTACATACAAAGTTCCAGCAGATTTTTTGGATAAGATTGAAGTCGGAATGCGGGTTTTGGTCCCGTTTCGTGGGAAGAAAATCTACACAGGAATTGTTTCCGAGTTGTTCGATGATTTTGAGGAAACTTTTGTTCCGAAAGAAATCATTAATCTGTTAGACAATCAGCCGATTGTTCCGAAACAACAACTGGAATTCTGGAATTGGATGAGTTCTTATTATCTCTGCAATTTGGGCGAAATTTACCGTCTGGCGTTTCCATCTTCTTTGAAATTAGAGAGTGAAACTTACGTCCGGTTGCTATCGGAAAAAACCATCGACTGGCAAAATTTGGATGCCAATGAGACTTATCTTCTCCAGGCTTTGGAAGTGCGACAAATGCTAAATCTGCAAGAGATTGAAGCCTTCATCCCAAAAAAAGAAATTATCAAAACCATCAATGCTCTCATTGATGAAAAGTACATTACTGTTGATGAAAAAATCACCGAAAAGTATAAAGCCAAAGAAATTGCATACCTGAGAATCAATCAAGAGGAATTAAAACTAAGAAATAATCTGGCGGAAATCATATCGAGTCTGAAAAATGCTAAGAAACAGCAGGAATTATTTCTTTTAATTTTAGACAAAGAAACCGATAATCCCGACAAGCCAATTCGTAAATCCGACGTTTTTGAGGAAGGAAATTTCAATCAATCTCAAGTAAAATCTTTGATTGATAAAAAACTCGTGCAAGAATATTATTTGGAAAAAGACAGAATCGAATCTTATGAAGGCGAGATAGAAGCGATCGAAGAACTTACCGCAACTCAGAAAAATGTGATTTCAGAAATCGATCAGGCTTTCGAGGAGAATAAAAATGTTTTGCTTCACGGCGTGACTTCATCGGGCAAAACGCATATTTATCTTGATAAAATTGAAGATTGTGTAAACGCTGGAGAAAATGTGCTTTTGCTGTTGCCGGAGATTGCTTTGACGAAACAAATCACCATCCGTCTCGAAAAAAAATATGGCAAGAAACTCGGGTTCTATCACAATAAACTGACGGATTTTGAAAGAGTAGAAGTCTGGCGCAAAATCAAGAAAAATGAACTTCAAATCTTGATTGGAACACGTAATGCTTTGTTTTTGCCTTACGAAAATTTGGGTTTGGTTATTGTGGATGAAGAGCACGATTCTGCCTACAGACAGCGTGATCAGAATTTCTTTTTCAATGCGAAGGATTCTGCCATAATGTTAGCATCTTTTTATCACTCCAGATTGATTCTCGGCTCGGCAACACCATCTGTGGAAAGCTATGATCTCGCGATGAAAGATAAACTGCGTTACGTGGTTTTGAATGAGAGATTTGGTCGGGTAGAACTGCCAAAATTCGAATTGATTGATATCAAAGAAGCGCAGAATCAGAAAAAAATTGTTGGGAATTTCAGTCAGAAGATGATTGACGAAATCTCCTCTCAACTTGAAGAAAAAAAACAAACCATCATTCTCCATAACCGCCGTGGCTACGCCAACGTCATAGAATGTGAAACTTGTGGTCACGTGACGTATTGCAGCAATTGTGATGTGGTAATGACCTATCATAAAGCGTCCAATGAACTAAAATGCCATTATTGCGGACATCGCGCAGGAAAACCTAAAACTTGCCCAAGTTGCAATAGTGATCATATGAATACGCGCGGGATTGGCGTGGAGCAGATTGAGGAAGAAACACAAAAAATATTTTCTGACGCCGAGGTAGACCGAATGGATGTGGACTCGATGCGCAAGAAATTTGCCTACGAGAAGCTGTATGAAAAATTGGAAAATGGCGAAACAGATATTCTGGTAGGAACGCAAATGATTTCCAAGGGTTTGGACTTTGAAAACATAGAACTGGTTGCTATTCCGAAAGCAGATGCGATGATTCATGTTCAGGATTTTCGGGCAGAAGAAAGAGCTTATCAGTTGATTACGCAAGTTGCAGGAAGAGCTGGAAGAGTTTCCGGCGAGGGAAAGATTCTGATTCAGACTTACAATCCGTCGCATTCGGTTTTTGAATTGATTAAAAATCAGAATGTTAAAGAAATCTATGATTATTTCCTAGATGAAAGAAAAAAATTTTTCTATCCACCATTTGTGAAATTGATAATGATTGAGCTAAAACATACGAAAGAAGATAAAGTAAATCGTTCTTCGCAGTTTTTGGGTTCTATTCTCAGAAAATATATACCTGAAGAATGCATTCTTGGTCCCGAAAAATCACCGATTGCACGAATAAATAATCTGTACCAATACCAAATTTTACTCAAATTCCCGAAAAACAAAAATTATAACATTTACAAAGAATTAGTTCTGCAATCTTTGGAAGAATTTGATGAGATCACAGCTTATAAATCCATTAAAAAAGAGTTTATAGTTGATTTTTAACTTTTTTTAACAAACTTTCAGCTTTTTTAGTACATATTAAATGATTTGAGGTAGCAATATTCTCTAACTTTACTTAGTTATGAATAAAAGATTAGTTTAATATTAATATAAATTAGTAAAAATTCAATAAATTTTGTAATTGTTTTGAGAATGAGTAAAATCAAAAATTATCTTTCCGTCATCGCAATTGGTGTGTCTTCGTTTGTATTTTCGCAAGGGAGCGTCGCAGTTTCTACTTATCCGCAGGTAGCTGATCAGCAAAACCTGGTAAAGGATATTACCGCAGAAAAGGCGCTGTTGTCTCCGAAAGAGCAAATTGAGTTTAACATCAGCAAGATGTTTACGGATCCAGTTCTGAGAAATGCCAACTGGGGTTTTGTGGTTTATGACCCAAAAACTGAGAAAGTGGTAACTGGCTACAATGAAACAGCACCACTGATTCCGGCCTCCACCACCAAATTATTAACAACTGAAACTGCATTTTCCTTGCTTGGGACGCAATACAGATGGAATACACAACTGGAATATTCTGGTGCGATTGATGCAGATGGAGTATTGACAGGCAATCTGTACATTGTGGGCAGCGGAGATCCGTCTCTGGGTGGGAACAGAGGTGGTGCAGCGAGCTACGGCCAGATTGTGACGCAATATCTGGATGCTGTAAAGGATAAAGGTATCAAGAAAATCACGGGTGATATCATCATTCAAACCGCTATATTCAAAGAGAATAAAACAGCTGAACTGCCGCAGAATATCGTTTGGCTTGAACAGAAAAATTATTTTCTTCCTGTTGGAACAACAAAAGATATCGACCCGAGAAATGAAAAATTGTTGGTCAATCAATCTAACAATCCGTTTAATCAACAAAAAAAATATTTTTACGTCTCGCCTTATGCCAATAAGTTGGTTTATGCAGATAAATTTGAGGGAGCTTGGGTCACAACAAAAATTGCTGAGCCACCCGCTTTTCTGGCCAATAAATTGAGAGAAAGTTTGGTTAAAAATAAAATCTACATTTCAGGAAAAGTAACTCCGAAAATCGTTGACCGCGAGCCTGAACCAAGAGAAATTCTGACGACTTACAAATCGCCGACATTGGCAGAAATTGTAAATTATACGAATCAGAGAAGTGATAATGGGTATGCAGAAGCACTTTTGAAATCAAATGGGTTTCAAAAATTGGGTGATCAAACGGTAGAAGCGGGTAGATTAACTGTGACAGAGCATCTGCAATCAATCGGTTTTGATTTAAACGGACTCAATTATATGGACGGGAGCGGATTGTCTAAGGCTCATACCGTAACACCAATTTCTCAAGCCAAATTTTTGGCAAAAATGATGAAATCACCTTATTATAAAGAATATTTCGAATCTTTACCTATTGCTGGACAATCGGGAACTTTGAAGCATATGTTTATGATTAACTCCAATGGACAGATTTTTGCAAAAACTGGAACTTTGAATGGCGTAAAAACACTGGCAGGATTTATTAAAACCAGAAATAATAAAACGCTTACATTTTCACTTCTTATTAATAAATTTTCGGGGTCTGTGGCTCAAGTCAAAGACAGGATGGAACAACTGCTGGATCCAACTTTAGATTTATAAAAATCAAGAACTTATAAATTACAAACCCACAAGTTTTATGTGGGTTTTTTTGTAGCTTTGACTAAAATTTAATTATAATGAAAAAATTATATAGTTTGGTGTTGATATGTTGTATTATGAATGTGTTTTTAGCACAAAAATTCAATATTGACAGAAAAGGGCTGATAGAAATGGAAAAGAAAGCGTCCATGAAAGCTATTTTGGATGTCAATGTTAATTCTAACACACTTAATTATGATTTGCGATACGCCAGAGTCGAACTGAGCCTTGATCCCAATCAGCAATATGTTTCCGGAACAGTAACTTCACATTTCAAAATGTTGTCGGATTCACCAGATATTTACTTTGATCTTGCAGATAATCTTACGGTTTCGAATGTAAAATATCACGGACAGAACCTGACTTTTCAGCAGCTGACAACCGACGAGATTAAAATTGATTTTCCGGCAGCCATTGCGGCTCAGGTTACCGATTCATTATCTATCACTTATAGTGGTGTGCCATCTACTGCTGGAAGTGCTTTTGTATCAACCCTCACGCCTGCTGGCGATCCTATCCTGGCGACTTTGTCAGAGCCTTTCGGTGCTAAAGAATGGTGGCCTACCAAACAAAGTCTGAATGATAAAATCGAGAAAATGGATATCAAAATCAATACACCAACACAATATACTGTTGGTTCTAATGGGAAATTGATATCTGAAACCATTGTAAATAATAGAAAAATCACATATTGGCAAACCAATTATCCAATTCCCGCATATCTGTTTGCGCTTGGAATCTCGAATTATGTTAAGCTTAATTCAACAATAACTACTAGCAATGGATCATTTCCTTTTCTAAATTATGTGTATCCTGCCGCTGTAACTACTAGTAATCAGAATAATATTAACTGGACTGAAACTAACATGCAGACATTTGAAGATCATTTCGGCGAATATCCTTATAAAAACGAAAAATATGGTCATATGCAGTTCAACTGGGGTGGAGGAATGGAACATGCAACCATGTCATCAATGGGATACTATTCGTTAGATTTAATTGCTCACGAATTGGCGCATCAATGGTTTGGAGATAAGCTGACTTGTGGAAAATGGAATGATATTTGGCTTAACGAAGGATTTGCGACAATGGGAGAATATGTTGTTTTCGAAAAACTACTGATGAGTACCTCTCAATTTCAGAACTATCTGCAAAGTGAGATGGATAATATTACAAGTTCTCCTGGAGGAAGCGTTTATGTTCCGGATAACCAATTAACTTCAAATCGGATTTTTGATGGAAGGCTGACTTATACCAAGGGCGGTTATGTGCTGCGAATGATCAAATGGATTTTGGGAGATGATCAGTTTTATGCCATGGTAAAAGCGTATCAGAATAATCCCGCTTTCGCTTATAATTATGTCAAAACAAATGATTTCAGGGATTTTTTATCATCTTATACAGGTCGAAACTTCACGGAATTTTTTAATGATTGGATCTATGGTGAAGGTTATCCGACTTACCAAATCCGTTGGACACAGAATCCAACATCCAAAAAACTGACTTTCCGGGTCGGGCAAACAAGAAGCAGTTCTACAGTAAGCTTCTTCGAAATGCCTTTGCCAATAAAAGTGTCTGGCGCTGGCGGACAGACCGCTTATTTAGTTTTGGATAATACTTTTAACAATCAGTATTTTACTAATGATGTCAATTTCGATGTGACGAGTGTAACCTTTAATTATGATAAACAAATTGTGACCAAAGGCTCGACAGTTACAAAAGATAATACTTTGGCTGTAGATGATGCTAAACAAAAAGCCATTAATGTTTATCCCAACCCTGCGAAATCAGTCATAAAAATTTCAGGTCTGGAAAAATCAACAGATTTTCAGATCTATACCATCGATGGTAAATTGGTGAAAAAAGGAAAAGCAGAAGCAGACTCAGAAATTAATATTTCTACAATGGAAAAAGGAACTTACATTCTTAAGTTTAATAACCAGTCGGTTAAGATCATAAAAGACTAATAAATTAAAATATCATAAAAAAGCGCTTTATTACAGTGCTTTTTTTATTTTTGTTAAAATCGAAAATCAATAAAAATGATATCACAAAAATTCCTTGGGAACATTCAAAATGAATTGACAAACATAGAAAACGACGGGCTTTATAAAAAAGAAAGAATCATTACTTCACAGCAAAGTGCAGAGATAGAAGTAGCTGGAAAGAAGCTTTTGAACTTTTGTGCCAATAATTATTTGGGATTGTCCAATAATCCAGAAGTGATGAAAGCATCGCAGGACGCTATTGAGTCGCACGGTTACGGGATGTCTTCTGTTCGTTTTATCTGCGGTACTCAGGATATTCACAAAGATTTAGAAGCCAAGATTTCCAGTTTTTTAGGAATGGAAGATACGATTCTTTATGCTGCCTGTTTTGATGCCAATGGTGGTATTTTTGAACCATTATTTTCAGACGAAGATGCTATCATTTCCGATGAGCTGAATCACGCTTCGATTATCGATGGTGTCAGGCTGTGTAAAGCAGCCCGCTATCGTTATAAAAACAATAATATGCTGGATTTGGAAGAACAACTAAAGGCTGCATCCGAAAAAAATCACCGTTTCAAAATCATTGTTACAGACGGTGTTTTCTCGATGGACGGCATCGTAGCTGACCTGAAAGGTGTTTGTGATTTGGCAGAAAAATATGATGCGATGGTAATGGTAGATGATTCTCACGCAACTGGTTTCATTGGAAAAACCGGAAGAGGAACGCACGAGGCAAATGATGTAATCGGTAGAGTAGATATCATCACATCAACTCTTGGAAAAGCTCTAGGTGGTGCTTTGGGAGGATTTACATCAGGGAAAAAAGAAATCATCGATATGCTGAGACAGCGTTCGCGTCCATATTTATTCTCCAATTCATTAGCTCCGGGAATCGTGGGTGCAGCGTCCAAAGTTTTGGATATGATTTCTGCAGACACATCGCTGAGAGACAAAGTAATGGAAAATGCAGCATATTTCAGGAAGGAAATGAAAGCCAAAGGTTTTGACATTCCCGACGGCGACGCGGCTATTGTTCCTGTGATGTTGTATGACGCCAAATTAGCACAGGAAATGGCAGAAAAATTAGTGGGAGAAGGCATTTATGTGATTGGATTCTTCTATCCCGTTGTTCCGAAAGGCAAAGCCAGAATCAGGGTTCAACTTTCTGCAGCGCATTCCAGAGAACATTTGGACAAAGCAATTGCAGGCTTTGAAAAAGTAGGAAAAGAATTAGGAATTATCTAATAAAACCAGCCATAAAGTGGCGGCCTCAAGAGCATAGGGCAAAGCCCTATGTTTTTTTATTAGTTTAAACAAACAAAAAGACCAGCAAAATTGCTGGTCTTTTATATTTCAAGAAGAAAATCCCGGGATTATTTTTTACCTCCGTAAGACTTGTCTTTGATTCTTGCTTTTTTACCTTTAAGATCTCTGAAGTAATAGATTCTAGCTCTTCTAACTTTACCTTGTCTGTTAACTTCGATTTTTTGAAGTGCAGGCATATTGATAGGGAAAACTCTTTCCACCCCAACATCACCAGACATTTTTCTGATAGTGAAAGTCTTAGTAAGACCAGTTCCTCTCAATTGGATTACAGTACCTTTGAAGAACTGAGTTCTTGTCTTAGCACCCTCTTTAATCTCGTAATACACAGTGATGGTGTCACCGGCTTTGAATTCTGGGAATTCTTTTTTCGTAATGTACTTATCTTGTACGTATTTTACTAAATCCATTTTTTAAAATAAAAAATTTGTTTTGTCAAGCCAAGCAACATACACGTCCTTCGTCAGAGGTTGATTAACAGGTTGCAAAAATAAAAATAATTTTTAAAAACACAAAGATTTTATTTAATTAAATAGCAACATTATCTATTCCCCAAATCTCAAAAAAATAAATATTATCCCATTGATATAAAAGCTAATAGCCAAAAGCCAAAAGCAAACCGCCAAGTGCTACTTTATTTCCAACAACTCCACGTCAAAGACTAAAGTACTGTTTGGCCCGATTTCTTTGCTCACTTCCTGCTGTCCATAAGCCAAATGTGGCGGAATCGTAAACCTGAATTTACTACCAACAGACATCAGCTGTAACCCTTCCGTCCAGCCCTTGATAACTCTGTTTAGAGGGAAAGAAGCTGGTTTTCCGCGTTTTACAGAACTGTCAAAAACTTTGCTTGTGATAGTTGTTCCGTGATAATGGCATTTTACCGTACTTTTCGCCGTTGGTTTTGGACCTTCAGTTTCCACCAAAATCTCATATTGCAAACCACTTGGCAGGGTTGTCACAGCATCTCTCTTTCCGTTTTCTACCAAATAATCCTGACCATCTCTCAGGTTTTTTTCAGCCAGTTCTTTTTTTCTTTTGAATAACAAATCTGCTACGCCCATTATAAATTTTTTTCCAAAGGTATTTATTCTCAGCCGATTCATCAAAAAAATGCGATTCTTTCCTGTAGATTACAACAAACTAATTACATATTAACTTCGTCGAGCTGTTTATATTTTCTTTAATGGAGCTGTTTCCCGCTGTCCACTATATCTTTTTTATTTTTTCACCAATTTTGTTCCTTCGATTGAAGTGAAGTCTACAAAAAAATAAAAAAGGATGCCGTTCCCATCTGGGCTAGGAGTTATCGTCAAAGATTTAACATTCGTCTTCAAATTAAGATTGACTATAAATGGAAACTTGAATTAACATCAAGAATGATATTATGAAGAAATCCAATAAATTGAAATTAATGGTAACATTTTGATGACTTTTTACCAAACTTCCGTACACTCATATTAAACAGAAATTTGACCTTTTCTCAGATAATTTGGCAGATACCTTTGCGCGTGCTGGTATGACAGTTCTAGCTCTTAGATTTCAATTAGAACTTAGAATACGAAGTTTAAATAACCAAATTTGATAAATTTCTTTTTAGCTAACAAAATAGTATTATCTTAGTAAAAAATGAAAATATGTTAAGAACTACGGTTTTATGCGCTTTATTATTGTCTCAATTTGGGAACGCACAAGGTTTTCTGAAAACTCAAGGTCAAAAAATTGTCAATTCTAAAGGCGAAAATGTTTATTTGAAAGGCCTGGGATTGGGCGGTTGGATGCTTCAGGAAGGTTATATGCTGAAGACGGATGCATTCGCTGGTCCTCAATTTAAAATCAAAGAAAAGATTACAGAAGTTGCAGGAGAAGACGGAAAAATTGAATTTTACAAAGCCTATTTAAAAAACGGAATTACCAAAAAAGACATCGATTCTTTAGCAAAATGGGGATTCAATTCCATCAGACTTCCGATGCACTACGACCTTTACACTTTGCCTATTGAAAAAGAAAAAGTGAAAGGACAAAATACTTGGCTGGAAGAAGGTTTTACGATGACTGATAACCTTTTAAAATGGTGTGAAGACAATAAATTATATCTGATTCTAGACCTTCACGCAGCGCCTGGCGGACAAGGTAATGATGCCAATATTTCTGATAACGACAAATCGAAACCGAATCTTTGGAACAGCGAGGACAATCAGAAGAAGACCATTGCGCTTTGGAAAAAACTGGCAGAACGCTACAAGGATAAAGAATGGATTGCAGGTTACGATATGATAAACGAACCGAATTATGGTTTCACAGGGAAAAATGAAAATGGTACGGATGAGATGTCCAACGCGCCACTTTGGAAACTTCAGAGGGAGATTTCGGACGCTATCAGAGAAGTGGATAAAAATCACATCATCATCCTAGAAGGAAACGGATGGGGCAATAATTATAATGGTTTGCCAAAACTTTGGGACGATAATATTATGCTGAGTTTTCACAAATATTGGACAACAAACGCTCCAGAATCTATTCAGAACATCATCGATTTGAGAAACAAACTGAATGTCCCTGCTTGGCTAGGCGAAACGGGCGAGAATTCTAACGTTTGGTTTACGGAACTGAATCAGTTATTATTAAAAAATAACATCGGTTACGCATATTGGCCAATGAAAAAGATTGATAATATCGCTGGCGTGACGAATGTCAAAATCACTTCCGATTATAAAAAATTATTGGATTACTGGAAAAACGGCGGTAAAAAACCTACCAAAGAATTTGCAAAGAATACATTGATGAAAATTGCCGATAACTACAAAATCGAAAATGTAGAAGTGAAGAAAGATGTCATCGATGCGCTGTTCCGCCAGGTAAATGATGATAGCACCAAACCGTTTAAAAATCACAGTGCGCCGGGCAGAATCTTTGCGACCGAATATGATTTGGGAAGAATTGGAAGCGCATATTCTGATAATGATTTTCAGAATGTTTGGGTAAGTTCTGGTAATAGAACCGAATGGAACTCTGGAAATAAAATGAGAAACGATGGTGTTGATATTTTTGCAGGAAAAGACAAAATTAGCAATGGTTACTACGTTGGGAAAACCGAAAAAGGGGAGTGGTTGCAATATTCTTTGAACAGCAATCAAGCGAAAAAATATAAAATGAACATCAGATATAATAATGATTCCAGTCTAGTTTCCGAATTGGTCATAAAAACAGAAAATGGTGATGATTTAGGCAAAGTAAAATTGCCGCCAACAGGAAAAGGAATCTGGAAAACTGTTTCTCTAGGTACTATCAATCTTGTAAAAGGTGAAAACAAACTTAGATTATATTTCGAAGCAGGAAATGCTAATCTCAACTATTTCGAACTTAACTAATAATGAACGATATACAATCATCAAAAAACATCTCAAATTATCTTGAGATGTTTTTTATTTCTCTAAATTTAATTTTTGGCTGAAAAATTGCCTACAGTTTTAAGCTGAACTATTACTATTAAAAAAAACTATTTTATAATGATGAGATTGCTCTACTTGCTATTTTTCTCTATTTCGTTTTCAATGCTTTATTCGCAAAGCACGCTTACGGTCACAAGATCTGACAATCAAAAGCCAATCCGAGGCGCCGTAATCTCCTGTAACGGAAAATTTCTGACTAAAACCAATGAAAAAGGGATTGCGATTTTTACTACAAAATGTCCAAAAGTTGATGTCGAAATTGATAATTTTATAGGTGACGAAGTAGTTGTTGATAAAGTGATGGAAATAGCTTTGGACCGTGATAATCTTAAAACCAGTCAGATTCAAGGTGTTGTTCTAAGCAACGAAAGTGACCCAAAGGCCCTTGCGATTATAGATCAGACATTCCGAAGGTTCAAAGATAATTCTCCCAATGCATTAGATTCTTATTCTTACAAATCTTACGAGAAAATGTCTTTCGATGTGGATGAAGATAGTATTAAAGATTATACCAGATTCTTTGACGCTAGAAAAGATTCACTTTCTAGAGCAACCAACCGTTTGCTTCCGAAAAATGAAAAAGATAAGAAAGACTCAATTGAAGGCGAGCAGATGATGTCCGTAGCCAAAACCAGCAAATTGTTTTTGTGGGAACGCGCGATGGAATTTCTGTACTCCAAAAAGTATGGCGAAAAGGTAAATGTCTTGGATAACAGAATCTCCGGTTTGAAAAATCCCGTTTACGAGATGCTGGCTTTGCGATCCAACAGAGACAAAATCCCGAGAGAGATTTTGCCAGAAAATAGAAGCCTTTACAGATATTTTCTTACCGATTCTATTGAAATAGAAGGGAGAATGAATTATGTCATCCGCTTCCGACAGGTAGATTACAAAGTTCCTATCAACAGAAGAAAATACAATGGATATCTGTACATCGACAAAGATAGCTATGCCATCAAAAAGATAGATAGCAATAGCAAAGTGAAGTCCGATGGTAATATCACTTCGGTTTGGGTTCCAATCAATGACAAATGGTTTCTAAAAACTGAAAACCTAAAAATAAAAATGGGCGTAGCTGAATTTGAAACCGTTCAAAAGAAACCAAATGAAACAGCTGATGAAAAAAAAGACCGTCTGGACAAGGTTAAAAAATTTGGGAATTATGCTTATATGAAGGCAGATTATTTCGATTTCAAAACACCGGTAGATTTAAAAGCATCTCAGTTCAGAGGTTACACAATGAGTGTGGAGAATACAGATGGTTCATTATTAAACAAATACAGAACAGACAGTTTGAGTGCCAGAGAAAAACTGACGTACGTGAAAATTGACAGTCTTGGAAAAAAATATACGCTAGACAGAAAAGTAAAGGTTCTGACTGCATTATTGCGAGCCAAATTCACAGTCGGAATGGTAGATATCAATCCTTTACAGACCAGATATAACCGATACGAAGGCTTGAGATTAGGTGCTGGTTTTAAGTTGAATGAACGATTTAACAGATACATTTCGCCAGACGTTTATTTGGCTTATGGTTTTAAGGACCGCGGTTTCAAATACGGTGCAGGTGTAGATGTGAAAACTACTTTGAACAGAAACTCATTTTTCCGGGCAGAATATTTTAATGATGTCGCGGCTTCTGGAAGATTCAGTCAGAATCTTTGGAATGCAAAAATGACTATCAACAATAGCGGAATGACGATACGAAATGACAAATACTACAAATTTGACGGTTTCAGATTTGGTTATCAAGTAGATTTAAGTAATTCAGTGACTTTGGATGTATCGGGTAAGAAGCAAAATGAGGAAGCCGGTTATCCGTATGAGTTTATGGGGATGTCCAGAAAATTTGAAAATTTCAGTTCACTGGCAACAATCAAGTTCTCGCCCAACAGCAGAAATATTATGACGCCAAGTGGTAAATACACTTATCAACAGAGCTTTCCGGAATTTTTTGTTAATTATGAGCAAGGTTACAAAAGTTTAGGAGGCGAGTTCAATTATAGCAGATTTGATGCCTTGATAACTCATCAATTCCGAGGTGCGTGGGGTACAACCCTGGGAAGAATCTATGGTGGTTACTTTATAGGAAAGGCTCCAATGTGGCAATTGTTTGAAATGGGCGGTTTGGATGCCAATAGCGGTACAGGTATATTGTCCAATTTCTCTTTGACCAGTTATCTTGGATTTGCGACAATGACATCTGGGAAATACTTTAATGATAAATTTGCTGGCTATTACATTTCACACAGAATTCCTTGGTATTTCAAAAGTTTTGGCAAGAACACCTCCAGTTTTGATATCATTGCCCGAGGTATTATTGGCAATCTGAAACACCCTGAATACCATGTGGTAGAAAACTTTTCACCATTGAATCATCTGTATCAAGAAATAGGTTTTGAGTATAATAATTTTCTGAGTTCAAGATTCAACCTTGCGTTTTTCTATAGAGTTGGTCATTATAATACAACTAAGTTTAATGATAATTTTGGTGTGCAGCTAAAGTTTAAGTTGCTTGAATTTTAAACTAAATTTAAAAACTTAGTAAGACCCATGAACGATTTATTTAAAAAACAAGTTTACGAGATTACAAAACTGATTCCCGTTGGTCGTGTTTCTACGTATGGCGCAATTGCTAGAGCTGTAGGATATCCCAACCACTCGAGGCACGTTGGCAATGCGATGGGAGGTTGTCCTTCAGATGTTCCTGCTCATCGGGTTATCAGCAGTTCTGGAATGTTATCCGTACCATCCTTTAGCAAAAAACTGGAGAAAGAAAATGTAGTTGTTTTGGAAAATGGTAAAATCAAAGATTTTAAGACATTGTTTTGGAACCCATTGGATGAATTATAAGACAAAAGCCATCTCGAGTGAGATGGCTTTTTTTACCTAATTTGCCTTAGCGTTTTCCAAAGCCTGATTGTACGCGTCCTTAGCATTTTCAGTTGCTTTTTTGCTGGCTTCTTTAGCATCTTGTGCTGTTCTGTTAATCGCCTCTTTGGTGTCCTGAGCTGCATTTCTCATATTTTGTTTTGCACTGTCTACACCAGCTTTTACGTCGGAAGCTACATTTCCTACGGCAGCTTTTGCATTGTCCCAAGCCATATTGGCATCTGCTAAGGCTTTTCTGGAGGTTTCTTCTGCTTTTTTATCGCCTCTTTCTATCGCAGCGTCCAAATCCGCTTTGGCTTGATCCACTTTTGCCTTTGCTTCGGATTCAGTCAGAGTTCTTATTTCAGAATTCACGACTGTAACCGTGTCATTATTTCCATCTGTTACTACCGTTTTTTCCTGTTTTGAACAAGATGTCGTGAACAATAAAGCTGCTGCGAAAGCTGTAAGCATTAAATTTTTCATAGTAAGAAATTTATAATTGTTGTTTGTAAATTTAACCTATCAATTTAATTGCCACATTTTTATTTTAAGAGAACTATTGTTTACGAAATCTGTTTCTCAGCATCCCAGGTTTATAGTTGATGATGAAAACGCCACTAATAATTAAGGCTGCTGCGGTCAGGAATTTAACAGAAATATGTTCTCCTAAAATCAACCAACTCAAGAAAATACTGATAATCGTATTCACATAAGAAAGTATGGAAACCTGCGTTGGAAGCGTGGTTTTCAATAAATAATTGTAGGCGTAAAAAGCCACAACAGAACCGAAAATTCCCAAGTAAAAAATGGCCGCAATACTTTTTATAGACCACGCTGAAACATCAATTTTATCAGAAAAAGAAAAAGCAAATATCAGTTGCAAAATTCCAGCAAAAGCAAATTGGTAAAATAAATTTAGAAATAGATTTTGACTCTGTAAGTTCAGTTTCTTTGTGTAGATGGTTCCAAGACCCCAACACATTACTGCAACTAATAAAATCGATAATCCCAGCCGGTAAGCAGGATTCAGCAAATCATCTACGCCATCCCAAAAGATGAAAATAACACCACAAAATCCCATCAATAATCCAATCATTGCTCTGTAGGAAAATTTTTCCATTCCAATGGCGACGCTTGCAACAAAGATAAAAACTGGCGACATTGCACTGATGAGCGATGTTAGACTGCTGGTCAGTTCCTTTTCTGCAACCGTTGTCAAACCATTAGCGCCAATCAGCATCAGAGAAGATAATGTAATCTGTATGCGGAAGTTTTTCCAGCCAATCCATTTAAGATTTTTGGTAAAAATCAATATTGTTAAAAGAATTAACGATGCCAGTAACTGGCGAAGTCCAGCTACAAACCAGGGCGGAACAGTTTCTACGCCGATTTTGATACCCAAAAATGTGGTTCCCCAAACGACTGCAACTAAGAAAATTGCGATGATGATTTTAGAACTCAATACTCAAAAAATTAAGCACAAAGGTATTCTAAAAACTCTGATTCTAGTCATAAATCTTTATCTTTGGACATCTAATAAAATGTGAAAAATGGTCGGAATCATTATGGGAAGTCAGAGCGATTTGCCAATTATGCAACAAGCAGCAGATTTTCTTAAATCTCTGGAAATCCCCTACGAATTAACAGTTGTTTCTGCGCACAGAACACCCGAACGTATGTTTGACTACGCCAAAACAGCGAAAGAAAGAGGTTTGAAAGTGATTATAGCTGGAGCTGGCGGTGCGGCGCATCTTCCAGGAATGGTTGCCAGTTGCACCACTTTGCCTGTGATTGGAGTTCCTATTTTGTCTAGCAATTCCATCGATGGTTGGGATTCTGTTCTGTCGATTTTACAAATGCCATCAGGGATTCCCGTTGCAACTGTTGCTCTGAATGGCGCAACGAATGCCGGAATTCTCGCTGCAAAAATCATTGGAACTTCCGATTCTGAAGTTTCTGAAAAACTGCAAAAATATCAGGATTCCTTAAAAGATAAAGTTCTTGGAACTGTGGATGATATTAAAAAGTTGCATCCGAATGAGTTTGATAAATAGAATTTAATGGATGAATTCTAAGCTTACACAAAGAAGTTTTATTAGAATGCAAAACTTAGAGTTTGATGATTCTAAATTAAGTATTGCTTGGAAGTCGCTTGGTGGCAGAGACGAAATGGATATACCTTTTGAAAATATTTTACCAAATAAATTTAGTGTAACAAAAAATAGTTTACTCATTTTTATACTGTCAGGTTTCTTTTATAGCTTTTCTGCATTTGTTTTTTACTTAAGAATCGATGGTGAATTTGTTGGAGATTTTGCGGAATTAGTATGGTTTTTTGTTGCTTCAATACTGATGATAATAGGTTTGATTACAAGAGAAAATTATTGGAGAATAAATTTGTCAAATAATAATTTTATCAAGATTATTAAGAATAGCCCAAACAATATTGATGTTGAAGTATTTATTGACAAACTTTTCGAAACCAGAAATAGATATTTGATTAATAATTATGCTCATATCAACAAAAATATTAGCTATGAAAATCAATTTAATAATCTAACTTGGTTGAGAAAAATGAAAGTTTTAAACCAAAATTCTTATCAAGCTAAGTTAGAAGAACTTGATGAAATGTTTTCGATGGAGAAAAATAAAATAGGATTTTAATTTATTTACTTTTCCAAAATCCCCCGAATCTTATTCGCATTCACAATCAACTCTTCCAAATAATCAAAATTCTCCTTCTCCAAAGCAGATTTGAATTTTCTTAGCTGTGAGATATGCTCATTCAGAACGTCTAAAACATTCTCTTTATTCTGGCGGAAAATCGGAACCCACATTTCAGGATGAGATTTTGCCAGTCGAACTGTACTTGAGAAACCGGAACTCGCCAATTGAAAAATCGTGTCCTCTTCTCGCTCTTTTTCCAAAACTGTGTTGGCCAAAGCGTAAGAAGTTATATGCGAAATGTGAGAAATATAAGCCGTGTGTAGATCGTGCGCATCTGCATTCATAAAAATCGGGTGCATCTCCAAATTTTTGATGACTTGCTCTACAGTTTCTAAAGCATCTTCATCCGATTCTTCTTTGTTACAGATCACGGCTGCTTTTCCCGTAAAACTATCTTTCGTTGCAGCATTCGGACCAGAGTTTTCTGTTCCCCACATCGGGTGAAAAGCGACAAAGCGGTTTCTTTTAGGATGATTTTTGATCGCTTCTACAATGCCAGATTTCGTAGATCCAACATCCATTACAACTTGTTTTTCATCCATCAGATCCATTACAGAAGGTAAGATTTTTCTCGCCGAATCTACCGGAATTGCAATGATAATCAATTCCGAGTTCTTAATTCCGGATTCGAAATCTGATTTTTCATCGATGATATTCAGTTCCAATGCTTTATTAAGATTCTCTTCATTTTGGTCAATTCCGAAAACCTGGGTTGCAAAGTTTTTTTCTTTTAATTTTAAAGCGATGGAGCCGCCAATTAGACCTGTTCCAATTATTCCTATCTTCATTTTTTTTAACTTTTAATAATTTAAAAACAAAAAACCCCGTCATCAGGACGAGGTTTTGATATTTTTATATACGAATCCTAATCCTATTTCAAGGTTTGAATTGCGTAATAATATGTTCTGTTTGTTGTTTTCACCAGACGAAGATAGACATTAATTTCTAAATAGGCTATTTTAATTTTTTCAAATCGAGAAATTCCGCATTATCCTTGCATTTGGAATAGTGGATTTCGTAAGTAGGGTTATTCTTTGGATAATATAGAATATATTCCGGGCAAGGTTTTTTCTGAGCATTACTTTTATCAAAATCGATTTTTCCCTTAACCAAAATACTGTCTTTGATAAAATTTTCAGAGATTTTGTTAAATTCCATTTCTGATTTGAAGTTTTGAGAATATGAAAAATCCTTTGTTAAAGTCTCTGCCAAAACTCTGTCATTTGGGAAATAGGAGCAACTTGTTCCTTTTTGATTGAGTATGAAAAATACGATTAACAAGCCTGGAATCAGACCGATAGCGTAGAATTTTAATTTTTTTAGCATTAATTAGATTTAGAAAATCAAAAGATTGATATCGTGATAAGGAAGGTCGAATCTGTTGCAAATCAATTGTTTCGTGTGTCTTCCTTTGTACATATAAAGAGATTGTTTGATTTCGTTTTTATGAATCAGCATATTCTCGAAACCGCCTTCTTCATCGTAACCTAAAAGATAACTTAGGAAGAAATTGCTCACAGCTTTAGTCGTTGTTCTAGGCATTCTGGAAGTCAGATTCGGTAAACCGCAATGGATGACATCGTGTTTTATAACGTATGGTTTTTCTGTGGTCGTTAATTCAGAAGTCTCAATCACTTTTCCATTATCGATCGTGATATCGACGATGACACTTCCTTTCTTCATTTTCATCACCATATCTTCTGTAACGATTGGCGGAAGGTTCAATCTTGGTAAAGCGCCGATGACAACGTCGGCCCTTCTAAGAGATTTTGTTAATTCCTTCGGATCGATAACTGATGTCGGAACGCGACTGTCCACGATTGTATGCAACCTTCGAAGCTTCGACAAAGAATTATCAAAAACTTTGACACTTGCGCCTAATCCAATGGCTGCTTTTGTCGCAAATTCGCCCACGATTCCTGCGCCAATGATGACAACTTCTGTAGGACGCACGCCTGTTACCCCGCCAAGCATCAATCCATTGGACATTGCCAAAAGTTCTGATGCATAAAGGATAGATACGCTTCCAGCAATTTCGCCAATTAGTCTTACCAATGACAGCTGTTTGTACTCATCCAAAATAAATTCGAATGCAATAGCATTAACTTTTTTACAAGCTAATTTTAAGAAATAGTCTTTGTCTCGAAGATTGATTTGCAAAGCCGAAATAAGATAAGTCATCGGTCGCAGATAATCGATTTCTTCTTCGGTGGGTGGATTTATTTTCAAGACAAGATCCTGAGAAAATGCCACTTTTGGGTCTTTGGTAATCTCTGCACCAGCTTCGGAATATAATATATCCGAAAAGTGTGAGCCTTCTCCAGCGCCGCTTTCTATAATGACTTTGTGTCCGTTATTTACCAAAATTTGAACCGCATCAGGGATGATACACGTTCTTTTTTCGTTCAGGCAAGTTTCTTTTGGAATCCCGATACTGAAGGTCTTACCCTGTTTTTTTACAACTTCTAATTTTTCCTCTTTAGGGATCAGTTCTTCCTCTGTAAAAGGCGTAAATATGGTGGATGTACTGCTCATGAAAATGAATCGTTAATCAAAAATAAAGAACAAAGATAAAACAATTTTACGGTACAGTTACTTAAATTCGATTTCTCTGCCGGATTCTGTATTTTGGAAGCTCATTTCATGAAAATCGTAGCCTTCCAACTCATCCATATAAATCTCCGGCCATTCTATAATTGATAAGAATGCGTTGTCCAGATATTCTTCGATTCCGAAATCATAAGCTTCTTCTACAGATTTCAATCGATATAGGTCAAAATGAAAAACTTTGCCGTTTGGTGTATCATATTCATTGACGATGGAGTAGGTTGGGGAAGAAATTTCGTCTGAACTTCCCAATTCCTTTAGCAGAAACTGTGAAAAAGTGGTTTTTCCCGCGCCCAGATTTCCTTTTAGAAGAAGAATATTATGTTTTAGATTAGGAATGATTTGATTCACAATATCTTTCCATTCTTCGAGTTGATGAATCGTAAATTGCATCTGTAAATTTTTTACAAAAATAAGCTTTTACAGAATTAATGATTGATGTTTTAGTGCAGAATTGTTCAACATATTATTACCTTTACGAATTGAAAATTGGAGTAAACTTGATAATATTGGAATCAGTTTTCAACAGTTTGATATCTAGTTTCTAACATTTAACATCTTACTAAAGTTTGATCACCAAAGAAACCATAGACAAAATATTTTCTACTATCCGTGTAGAAGAGATCATTGGCGAATATGTTCAACTGAAAAGAGCAGGCTCCAACTTCAAAGGGCTGAGTCCATTTCACGAAGAAAAGTCGCCAAGTTTTGTTGTTTCTCCAAGCAAGCAGATTTGGAAAGATTTCTCCACGGGAAAAGGTGGAACTGCCATCTCATTCCTGATGGAAATCGAAAGTTTTACGTATCCGGAAGCGCTTCGTCACGCTGCGAAAAAGTACGGCATCGAAATCGAGGAAAATATCCGCGAATATTCTGAGGAGGAAAAGCAGTCGCAAACCGAAAAAGATTTGCTGTATAAAGTCCATGAGGTTGCCAATGATTTTTTTCAGAACCAGCTTTGGGAGTACGAAGAAGGCAAAATGATTGCTTATTCTTACTTTAAAGAAAGAGAACTACGGGACGATATTATTAAGAAATTCCAATTGGGGTACTCCCCGGAAAAGAAAAATGCTTTTACAGAATTTGCTTTAGCGAAAACTTATTCGAAAGAGATTTTAGAAAAATCTGGATTGTCTATTTTTCCGGATAATTCGCCCTCTGGGATTGATAGATTCCGGGATCGTGTAGTTTTTCCGATTCACAGTTTTTCCGGAAGAGTTCTTGGTTTTGGAGCCAGGATTCTCAAGAATAATGTCAAAACAGCCAAATATCTCAATTCTCCGGAAACTGAGATTTACCATAAATCCAATGTTCTTTATGGTCTGAATCAAGGGAAACAATCTATTTCCAGGAAAAATCTTTGCCTTTTGGTAGAAGGTTATATGGATGTGGTTTCGCTTCATCAAAGTGGTATAGAAAACGTTGTGGCGAGTTCCGGAACGTCTTTGACAACGGAGCAAATCAAACTCATCAAAAGACTGACGGAAAATGTAACCATTCTCTTTGATGGCGATAAAGCAGGAATCAAAGCCAGTTTCCGCAGCATCGATATGTTGCTTTCCGAGGGAATGAATATCCGTGTCCTTCTTTTCCCAGACGGCGATGACCCCGATTCTTTTGCGAGAAAACATCCGCAGGAATATGTAGAGAATTTCATTGATAAAGAAGCGAAGGATTTTATTGATTTCAAAGCTGAGATTTTGCTTAAAGATGCAGGCAATGACCCAATCAGAAAGGCAGAATCCATCCGCGATATTGTAAAATCGGTGGCATTTGTACAAAACGCTTTGAAACGGGAAGTTTATCTGAAAGAAGTTTCGAATAAATTCGGATTGAGTGAGCAAAGTTTGTTCAATGAGCTTCAGATTCAGAACACTGTTGCGCATCAACAGGAATCTAAACCTAAATTCGAGGAGAAAAAATTGACTCCGAAATTAGAAATCGTTCAGCCAACTGAATTTACGGTTAATCCATTGTTGCTTCAGGAAGAAAAGCTAGTTGATCTGATGCTGAAATACGGGGATTTTGTCTTAGACCGAAAAGATTATGAAGGCAATCCGTACAAAATCACAGTCATTGAAGAGATTCTCAATCATTTGGAAGAAGATGAATGTGAGATTCAGCTGGATATACATAAAAAAATAATTTCCGAAATCAAAGAAGGAATTCTTCAAAACGAAATTCGGTCCGGTAATTTTTTCTTCAATATGATGGATGAAGAAGTGTCCGGTAAATTGGCCAATGCCTTGATAGAAAATTACCACACCAGCAATTGGAACAAGTTTAATATCTATTTCAGTTCAGAAGAAGAAGTCGTGCCGAAATTGGTTTCAGACATTGTTCTAAGACATAAAAGGGAATACATCGTCAAATTGATTAATGATCTGAAAAATTCTCTCACCGAACAAGAAGACGGAACACAGATCTATCAACAAATTATGCTTCTGACTCAACTCAAAAACAAATTAGACAGCGAATTATTTCGTATTTTGTGACAGAAAGTCCTACTTTAGCAAAGGAATAGAAATTGCAAACTCAAATAAGATTTAAAAATAACCACATTTAATATGGACATTAAAAAAGAATTCAGAGATTTCTCAGTAAAACATATGGGAAACAACGGTCTGGTAACGGATCAATATATGGGAATGTTCAACCCGACCAATCTGACACCTTACATTATGGAGGAAAGAAGAATGAACGTTGCTCAAATGGACGTTTTTTCGAGATTGATGATGGACAGAATTATTTTCCTAGGAACAGGTATCGATGATCAGGTGGCCAATATCATCACAGCTCAGTTACTGTTTTTAGAAAGTTCTGATTCTGCAAAAGATATACAAATCTACATCAATTCTCCTGGTGGAAGTGTGTATGCAGGATTAGGAATCTATGACACGATGCAAATCATCAAACCAGACGTGGCAACCATCTGTACAGGAATTGCCGCATCTATGGGTGCCGTACTTTTGGTAGCAGGCGAGAAAGGAAAACGTTCCGCTTTGAGACACTCCAGAGTGATGATTCACCAACCATCAGGTGGCGCACAAGGCGTAGCTTCTGATATGGAGATCAACCTGAGAGAGATGTTGAAGTTGAAAAAAGAATTGTACGACATCATTTCAGAACACTCCGGACAAACCTACGAGTGGGTAGAAAAAGCATCAGACAGAGACTACTGGATGACGTCCACCGAAGCTAAAGAATTCGGAATGGTAGACGAAGTTCTGGAAAGAAAAAAATAATCAAAGAAACCCAAGTTTCAAAAACCTGATTCGCAACGAGTCAGGTTTTTTTGTTTTCCCCTCAAACCCTCAAACTCAAAATTCTCTCCAATTCATTGATTTGGGCGCCTATTTCCGCCCTCCGTTCCCGCTTTTTTGCTCGTCGTGCCTCCTCACAAAAAGAGCTCCACTCAGGTCGGGGCGCACTTCGCAAGTAAGAAATTTTCAACATTTATAATACCATACAATTTTTAATCAATTTTTATATTAAAAATCTTCCATCTTTTCTCTTTTTTCTTTCCTTTACTATTGTGGATTTTTTTATATTTATCAACCAACAATTGGAACAAAAGAAAACTCAATTTTATGATTGATAAAAGAGTAAAAAATGCTGAAGAGGCAGTAAAAGATATAGAAAGTGGAATGACGATAATGCTCGGCGGATTCGGGCTTTGTGGGATTCCTGAAAATTGTATTTCGGAATTGGTCAAAAAAAATGTGAACGATTTAACTTGCATTTCCAACAACGCAGGTGTAGATGATTTCGGATTAGGATTGTTGTTGCAGAAAAAACAAATCAAGAAAATGATCTCTTCCTACGTTGGCGAAAATGCAGAATTCGAGAGACAAATGTTGTCTGGTGAATTGGAAGTAGAACTCACACCACAAGGAACTTTAGCTGAAAAATGCAGAGCGGCACAAGCTGGGATTCCTGCTTTTTACACCCCAGCAGGTTTCGGGACCGAAGTTGCGGAAGGCAAAGAAGTGAAAGATTTCAACGGAAAACCTCATATATTGGAACACGCTTTCTTCGCAGAGTTCTCCATCGTCAAAGCCTGGAAAGGCGATCATGCAGGTAATCTAATTTTCAAAGGTTCGGCTCGTAATTTTAATTTTCCAATGGCCGGCGCAGGAAAAATTACGATTGCAGAAGTAGAAGAATTGGTAGAACCAGGGCAACTAGACCCAAACCAAATCCATATTCCTGGAATTATGGTACAAAGGATTTTTCAAGGTGAGAATTATGAGAAAAGGATCGAGCAGAGGACCGTGAGGAAGAAGGCTTAAAACTATAAACCGGTTCAATTTTAAATGAACCGGTTTTCTATTTTTCATTGTAATGACCTAAAAATTTGATATTATAATTCTATAAAAAAAGTCTCCCTTTTTTCGATCTCCAATTTTCTGCCGGATTTGTAAGATTTTCAAATCCTTCAGATCTCCTAGTGAAAGTTGAACAATAAATTTTAAACATATTTTTTTGATCATCAGTCAATAATTTTCTCTCTTGCTTCATTTTTTTTAGTTTGGTATTTACATGTTCAATTTCATTTTTTAGAAAGTGAACTAGCTTTCATTTTTTTTAATTATTATTCGCGTCAAAACCAAATGAAAAAGCACTCTGCTTGAAAATGAAAAACAAAAAAAAACCAAAGCAAAAACGTTTTTGCTTTGGTGTAGATTATTATTTTATAGGTATTAAAGGTTTATCAGATTTCTTGTGCGTCAAGTTGTCAATATAGCTAAAACATCTAGATATATAAACTGAAGCCTTTTATTTATATGCTTCTATAGCTTTATTAATGGCGTCAATCTGCTGATTAATGGTAGCGCTAACTGGATTTTTTTTCAAAACTTCCATTTTCTTGGTAAGTCCATCTTTCAGCATCTGAACCAGCATCATTTTTACTTGTGGATTATCAGGAATCTGAGATTTTGCCTGAACCAGAACTTTCGTAATTTTCTCCGTCGCTTTCAGATTATCCGAGCTCATAATCCAGTTGTAACCTTCCTCGGCAGATTTTCCGAGAGTCGGATCTTGGAATTTGATGAATGGATAGAACGCAACCGTTTGTCCGATAGCTGCCATTTGTTTCTCGATTTTATTCTTCACAATAATTGGAAGTAGTTTAGAAATCAAATCGTCTGATGCGCCATCCAAATCAATATTTGCAATGGAAGCAGCAGCTTTTGTTGGGTCCAGTTCTGCAATGCCAGTCAGAGATGAAGCTTTCACAGCGTTAGAAACTGCATTGAGACCTTTCTCGAAAATCGGATTGTACTTAGCGTTTTTAGTTTTGGCAAGAGCAGAAATTGCTGCAGCCTGAACCAATGTTTTTGGATCGTTGGATGCTAACTTTTCTACATCAGCGCCCAAAGCTTTCAACTGATCTGGATTGGTTAAGTCGATCAATTCCAAAGCCTGTTCTCTGATTCTGAAAAATGGGTCTTTCAGTGCAGCTGCCAGTAATTTGATTCCTGCAGCATTTTTTCCCGCCTCTTCTTTGATCTTGCTAAGCGCGATTGACTTGCTTTTATATTCTTTAGAACCCGTAAATTGAAGTAAATTTTGCTCGGGAGTTTTCGTCTCAGTAATATCTGCCACCAGAATTCCGTCTGCGTTTATATTAATCAAATCAGGATTTTTAGAAACATCAAAAGTAAAAGTGTTTTTGGCTTTTGCATCTACCCAAACTTTTTGTCTCACAGGTTTTCCGTTGTCATAAACATCGATTGTCAAAGGAAATTCGAAAGGTTGATCCTGAGACTGATTAAGAGTTACGATAACTTGCTTTTTTACAGGTTCAAAGTTGTAATTATAGTTCAGCTTAGGATGTCCGCTGCCGAAAAACCATTGATTAAAAAACCAATTGAGGTCTTTACCAGAAACTTTCTCAAAAGATAATCTTAACTGATGCGCTTCTGCATTTTGGAATTCGTAGGTTTTGAGATAATCGTTTATTCCTGAAAAAAAAGCATCATCGCCGAGATAGTTTCTGAGCATATGCAAAATTCCGCCACCTTTTTGGTAAGTTACCAGATCAAAAACATCTTCCCGAGACGCATAGTCAAACCGTACCAAATCTTTTTTGAAATCGCCAGGATTATGAATATAATTATTCACATCATTCATCTGGTGATAATCTGCCTGATCTTTTCCATATTTATACTCATTCCAAAGATATTCGGAATAGTTTGCAAAAGATTCATTTACAGTAAGATTACTCCAGCTTTCTGCCGTTACCAAATCTCCAAACCAATGGTGAAACAACTCGTGCGCAATGGTGTCTTCCCATTTGTTCTCATCAATGAGTTGTCCTGGTTTTTGAAGGATATCACTTCCGTGAAGGGTGGCTGTTGTGTTTTCCATAGCTCCGGAAACATAGTCTCTACCGGAAATCTGAGCGTATTTTGCCCAAGGATAATCATAGCCTAATTTTTTAGAAAAGAACTCGATCATCTCAGGTGTATTGCCATAGATTTGTTTGGCAAAAGGCTCATATTCTTTCTCAATGTAGTAATCGACAGGAATATTTCTCCATTTGTCTTTTACAACCGCATATTCTCCAACGCCCATAAAAAACAAGTAAGTAGAATGTCTCTTATCCATCACCCAATGGTCGGTTCTCATATTGCCGGATTCCTTTTGAGAATCTTTCAGAATTCCGTTAGACAGTGTAACGTACTTATCAGGAACAGTCATATAGATTTCCTGCGTTGTTTTTTGGTTGGATTTATCAATCGTAGGAAACCATGCTGATGAAGATTCGGTTTCGCCTTGAGTCCAGATTTGGATTGGCTTATCCGGGTCTTTACCTTGTGCATTGATAAAATAAAGTCCTTTGGCATCATTAATAGCTGCGCTACCTTCTTGTTTTACTTCATTAGGACGGGCTGTATATTTGATGTAAACCGTGTAATCCTGATTTTTCTGATAGGTTTTATCCAATGTGATTTTCAGAACATCGTTTTTATAATCGAATTTAAGCGGTGATTTTGTTCCATTTTTGTCTAGCGCAACCTCGTGAATCAGCATACCTTTGGCGTCCAGAACAAGCTCGTTTGAGGTGTAAAAAAAAGGACTAGCTGTGAGCCATTCTTCGCCATTCATTTGCTCTTTTTGGTAATCGAAACTCACTTTTAGTTTGGTGTGTTTCAGTTCTGTCGTTTTAGTGTGAGTTGCTCTGTAAGGAACGTTTCTGCCAGAAGTTTCTGTCTGTGCAAAAGCAACATTTGAGTTAAAAATTGCACCTAGAAAAAGTGCAGCGATTAAAATCTTTTTCATTATATTTTCTTATTATTTTTAAACAATAATATTGATAAGTCTTTAAAAAACTATTAAAGTTACTCTCTGAATAGTTTAATATAAAATTCCATTTGATTTTTTTAGTTGATTAACTTTTTCGTCATTCTTCAAAATGAAATTATTTTTCAAAATTTTTTCAATAAGATTTTTATTGTCGGGATTTTTAAATCTCATCAATTCAACAGTTAAAGTATTCTTACAATAATCTGGATATGGCTCATCTATTGTTTCTTTAAGATAAGAGATTATGCTTTTCTGAAGTTGATTCTTATATCGCTCTCTGAATTTTTTGCTTAAATATATCAATACGTAAGGATTTTCTTGTTTAAAAGCTAAATTCTCAAATCTTTTTTGAAAACTCTCTGGATAAATCCTATGTTTTAATGCCTGATTTAGCACATAAGGAGTTGTATTATTATGATAGATAGAAACACTATCTAGTTTTCTTAGAATTAAATCTTTTCCCTCGCTTATTTCATCAACGTTTTTTAGATACTCATCGTAGAAAATTTCGGAAGGTTTTAGATTTCCCACTATACAACCATTTTTTGAATAAATTTCTTTTTGAATATTCAAAAGCCTAGAATAGAATATTGGATTTAGTTTAGGGATTTTTTCTGCAACAGCAGTGTAAGAATAAAGAGAAACTACTGTGTTATTATTAAATGTCAGCTGATAGATTTCTTTAATACTTGCTTTCTTTTTCAATTTCTCAAATTCGGAAAAAGGAGTTGCATATTTGATATCAGGATTTTCCTGTCCAATAACTCCGGAATCGAAATAATTGAGGTTTGAAATACTTTTAACTTCCTTTTTAAGATGATTTGGAACTTTCAAAGAATCAAAAATTCCTTTTTCTTTCGGACCCAAAACCTCAACTAAATTTTCGGAACGCAAATCTTTTTGTGTCTTCTCTTTTTCTTTACAATTAAAGAAAATTAAAAATAATAAAATAAAGAGATAGATAACTTTCAAAGCAATTAATTATATCGCCACAGGCGCTTTGATCCCTGGATGCGGATCGTAATTTTCCAAAGTAAAATCCTCAAAGTCAAAATCAAAAATATCTTTAATTTCTGGGTTGAGTTTCATTGTTGGCAAAGGTCTTGTCTCTCTGGAAAGCTGTTTATTAACCTGCTCAAAATGATTATTGTAAATATGAACATCGCCAAAAGTGTGAACATAATCGCCAACTTCTAAATTGCAGACTTGTGCAACCATCATCAAAAGAAGCGCATAACTTGCAATGTTAAAAGGAACTCCCAAGAAAACATCTGCACTTCTTTGGTACAGCTGTAGAGACAATTTCCCATCGGCCACATAAAACTGAAACATTGCGTGGCAAGGTGCCAAAGCCATATTTGGAATCTCCGCAGTGTTCCAGGCGGAAACGATTAATCTTCTGGAATCTGGATTTTTTTTGATCTGCTCTATGACTTCCGAAAACTGATCTACCACTTTTCCGTCTGCGCCTTTCCAACTTCGCCATTGCGCGCCATAAACAGGACCCAGATCTCCGTTTTCATCTGCCCATTCATTCCAAATCGAAACACCATTATCGGTCAGATATTTGATATTCGTGTCGCCTTTTATGAACCAAAGCAATTCATAAATAATCGATTTCAGATGCACCTTTTTGGTGGTTACCAAAGGAAATCCTTTCGACAAATCGTAGCGCAACTGGTAACCAAAAACACTGCGTGTTCCCGTTCCTGTTCTGTCGGTTTTGTCGGTTCCGTTATCTAAAATATGCTGAAGTAAATCGAGGTAGTTTTGCATTAGGCTAATTTGTGAGTTACAAAAATAAGGTAAATTTTACCAGATATTTTCAATTTTTTGGTTGATGTTATTGATTGTGAATAGTTCATTTTTTCTTTTACCATTCATCGCTTTTGCCAAAGGAGATTCCGGAGAAATGCAAATTATTTTTTGGTTTTCAAAAGTGATTTCCCCTAAAGATACTGATATAAAAAATATTCCTTTTTCTGTTTTTACAATCGCACTTTTTTCTGCTTGATCTGCTGGTTTGGTAGGAATAGTTTTCAGAAAATTCTGTTGTTTGATGACTTCGTTCAGCTGGCTTTGAAGATTATTGATTTCCTGCTGAAGCATTTCTCTTCCGGTTTCGTACTTGTCGCCCATAGAACTTTTAGTATCGTTATTGGAAGCGCGGGTTTCGTCAATCAGCTTTTCGAAGTTTTGGATTTTTTCGGTGAGTTTTTGAGTGATTAGTTTAATTATTTCTGTCTTATTCATATCAAACCAAATTTAATCCCAAGTTTTTTGCTTCAGCAATCACAAAACTTCTCGCTTCATCTTTGTCATTTTTGATTTCGCCTTCCAGAATGGCTTCCTTCACTTTTTCTTTCAGAATTCCGATTTCTCTTCCGGGTTTCAGATTGAACATTTCCATAATTTCTTCTCCAGATATCGGTGGTTGGAAATTACGAACCTGATCCTTTTCTTCTACTTCTTTGATTTTTTGCGCAACGTATTCGAAGTTTTTTTTGAAGCGCGTCTGTTTAGAATAATTTTTTGTCGTGATGTCTGATTTGCAAAGCGTAAAAAGGTCTTCCAAATCTTCGCCAGAATCAAAAAGTAATCTTCTGAGAGCAGAATCCGAAGCATCATCCGTAATCAAGGCAATAGGTCTGGCGTGCATTCTCACCAGTTTTTCTACATATTTTTGTTCGTTTCCAAGCGGAAGTTTCAGCCTTTTGAAAATTGATTTTATCATTTTCGAACCTACAAACTCGTGTCCGTGAAAAGTCCAGCCTGTTCCTTCCAGAAACTTTTTAGTAGGTGCTTTTCCAATATCGTGAAGCAAAGCCGCCCATCGTAACCAAAGCTTATCTGTGTTTTCAGAAATATTATCTACAACTGCTAGTGTGTGGTAAAAATTATCCTTATGTGTTTGTCCGTCAATATCTTCGATGCCTTTTAGAGCGGTTAGTTCTGGTAAAATATATTGTAATAATGATGTTTCTTCCAGCAGTTTAAAACCTTTGGATGGTCTTTCGGAAAGCATTATTTTGTTTAATTCTACCATTATTCTTTCCATAGAAACTATTTTCATTCGCTCGGCTTCTTCTTTGATGGCTTCCAGAGAATTTTCCTCGATTTCAAAATCCAAAGTTGAGGCAAATCTTATGGCTCGCATCATTCGCAAAGGATCATCCGAATAGGTTTGGTGAGGTTCCAAAGGCGTTCTCAGGATTTTGTCGGAAAGATCCTGCATCCCACCAAAAGGGTCTATTAGTTCTCCGAAATTATCTTTGTTGAGAGAAATCGCCATTGCGTTGATGGTAAAATCTCGGCGTTTTTGATCGTCTTCCAAAGTTCCGATTTCAACAGATGGTTTTCTGGAATCCTCGCTGTAGCTTTCCTTTCTGGCGCCTACAAATTCCAGTTCCAGATCTTTGTATCGGAACATCGCTGTTCCATAAGTTTTGAAAACGGCTACTTTAGTTTTGGGATCGATTTCTTTGGCAATACTTTCTGCGAGTTCTATTCCGCTGGATTCGGTCACAAAGTCAATATCAGTAGGTGCTTTTCTTTTCATCAGCAAGTCTCTTACGAAACCGCCAACGGCGTAAACGGATTGTCCGTTTCTGTCGGCTACTTCAGAAATGATTTTGAAAAGTTTGAGATTTTTATTTTGATTAAGGTTGATGAACATTTTGGTTGTCATTTGTCGGTTGAAAGTTGGTGGAATGATTACAAACTTCTCAATCCTATATAATAGCTGCAAAGATAATTCTTTTGGGAAAAGTTTCTACTATGCGCAGCTGCGTAAGCGATAGTAGCGGATATCCTTTTTTGTCGGCTTGCTAGCCGAGAAAAAAGATAGAAGCGGATAGCGCGGTCTTCATATTTTTTTGATGTGGAAATGCTGTCAGGAAAAATATGAAGATACGCCCAAATTTTTGAAAATCAGGACTTTTTGACTTATGATTATTGCTAGAAATTAGAAATAAGACATTTTGCTATGAAAATAGGGACGGTATTCTTTTTGAGATTAAGATAAATACAAAAAGTAGTTTTTTTTCATAGTTTATTTTTCCGGCGGATGCTCTTGCAAAAGGTCATCCGCCGGTTTTTTTATTCCCGAAGAATTTTAATCTGATTGTTATTCCAAATTTTGATAACGGATGAACCAGAAAACTTCGAAACTTTATCGTGATTTTCCTCAACAATGTAATCTACAGCATTTTTGATCTCCTCCGAAATATCGCCAAATTTCATTGGAGATTTTTGTCCACTTAGATTAGCAGATGTAGAAACCAACGGTTTATTCAGCTTTGTGATAAGTTTTTTGCAATACTCATCTTTTATCAATCTTATTCCTATGCTACCGTCCTCGGCGAGAATTTCACTTGGCAGATTTTTCGGATTTTCATAAACTATAGTTACTGGTTTATCGCTCACATCCATAATTTGCCAGGCCATTTCCGGAACATCTACCAAATCCTGCAATCTTTTTTCGGACTCTACTAATATAATAAGAGATTTGTTTTTTTCTCTTTTTTTGATGTCGAATATCTTTTTTATCGCTTCCGGATTGGTCGCGTCACAACCAATTCCCCAGATGGTATCTGTGGGGTAGAGGATCGTTCCACCGGAGCGCAAAGTTTCTAAAGCTTGTGTAAAATCCATTTTGAGTGTCAATTTTGGGAATTTTCTAATGTTAATTGATGTTTAAAACTGTAAACTGTTGATATCAGAAGGTTTGATTGTTTCCATACCTTTTTTCAGTAAAAAATATCTGCTGCAAATTTAACAAATAATGAACAGATTTTTAAAACTCATTAACCTGTTAAAGTTGATATAACATAATATCATCTTTCGTAATATGAAGTTAAAGAATATTTAAAATTTCCTATACATTCAGATTGCTTTCCAAATCATTTCTTTGGCAACGAAGAAAAAAGAAAGTAAAAAATGAAAGCAAAAAAAATAAGCATTAGTGCTTTGTTTCTTTGTATGCCAATGACGCTTTTGCTGGCGCAAAATACCCAAGATACTCTGAAGGGTGAAAAAAAAATCGACGAGGTAAAAATCATCGGTAATACTAGAAAAGGCACAGAGGCCAATATCATCCAAGTACAGAAAAAATCAGTAGAGGTAATAGAGCGAGTGGGTTCTGCGCAATTGGAAAAACAAGGTATCGGAGATGTTTCTGTTGCGGTTACTAAAGCGACAGGGTCTCAAAAACAGGAAGGAAGTGGCCAGATATTTATCCGTGGACTTGGAGATAGAAATAATTCTACAACCATTAACGGACTTCCAATTCCGTCTAATGATCCAATGTTTAAAAATCTAGATTTATCTATTGTTAAAACTGATATGATAGATTTTGTAGGTCTGGAGAAAGTATATCAACCTAAACTTTGGGGAGACATTTCTGGTGCAAATGTGGATATCGTTACGAAAGTTTACACGGGAAAACCTTATTTCAAAATTAATTTAGGATCATCTGTAAATTCAAATGCGATTCGGAAAAATAATTTTTATCTTCAGGACGGTCCAGATTTCTTTGGATTCAAACAAGTCAACAGACCTTCTAATGCTAAGTTAGCGACTCAGGGTTATGCGTTTTCTACTTCTTGGAACAATAGAGAGAGAGCAACGCCAATCAATTCAAATCTAGGTTTTGATTTTGGTACCAATTTTAGAATTGGAAGTCAGGGTAAATTAAGCATTTTTGGATATGGTAATTTTGATAATGACTACTCATTTGTTGAAGGAAACATTGGTTCATCATATAATAATACTGGGTCACCTTTGAAGCAGCTTTACGGAGAAGAGTTCAGATATCTTACCAACACAACGGGATTGTTGAATGTCAATTACAAAATTAATCCAAATCATTCCATTAATTATAGTTCGAACTACATACATACAACCGAGCAAAAATTGGGGAATTACAGCGGATATATCCGGGATGTGAATGAAGGGCTTAACGCCAATCAGGAAAGAATAGAAGTTGCAAATCTCAGAAGAGCACTTTATAAAACCAATGATCTTTTTGTAAATCAGCTTCGTGGTGAGCACAAATTATCTGATCCCTTAAAAATCGTTTGGAATGTTGGCTACAATAGATTAGACAGCAGAAGACCAGACAGACAGCAAAATATTTCCGTTTTCAATACCGAGACAGGTCTTAATTATTTTGCGAACAGTAACCCTGGTGCAAACCAGAGATATTTTGATAAGTTGATTGAGAATGATTATGTTGCAGATCTTCACGCAGATTACAATTTTTCAGACAATCTGAAAATGACTTTGGGTTACAGCGGGAGAATGAAAGACAGCGATTTCCGTTCGTACCAGTACAACTTCAGAATCCTCCAGCCACAAGGCAATTATTATTTAGATCCGAATAATTACGACGGATTTTTCAATCTGAATAATTACACCAATGGCAATCTTTTCCAAATCGTGACTTTCTGGGGAGATATCAAAGATCCTCAGCAAGGATTGAGACCACAATTTTATCAGTCAAAATTATTCAACAATGCAGGCTATGCCAGTTTCGAGTACAAGTTGAGTGATAGATTCACAGGGCAATTGGGTATCAGATACGATAACCTGGATCAGGAAATTACTTATATGACAGCCATTTTCTCAAACGGCGGCATCATCAACAAAAACTATTCAAAACTGCTTCCTTCCCTGAATTTAAAATATGCAGTGAATGATAAAAACAATTTAAGATTCTCCGCGTCCAAAACCTATACAACGCCTTTATTGATAGAGCTCGCGCCTTATGAGTACGAAGAAATCGATGAGTTGAGTTTTGGTAACGTAGATCTCAATCCTGCAGATAATTATAATGTAGATCTTAAGTGGGAATGGTTTCCTAAAAGAAATGAGGTCATCTCTGTAACAGCATTTGGAAAATATATTGTAGATCCAATCGGTAGAGTTACAGTGAACTCCTCATCCAACTCTGTTTCCTTTGTGAACACAGGCGACAGCGGCAGAATTTTCGGAGCAGAAGTAGAGGTGAGAAAGGATCTTTACGAAGTAAATAACACACGTTTTTATACATTTCTGAATGCTTCTTATATCAACTCTCAACAAGATTTGGATAATGATAAAGTGGTAGCAGAAAATCCAAACTCCAGAGTATCGGTAGATTTCATCAAAGATAAAGACAAAATGCAGGGTGCATCAGATTTTCTTGCAAATGTTAATCTAGGTTGGGAGCAAAAATGGGGCGATAAAAATGCACTAGACTTTGTCCTTTCATACTCCTATATCTCAGACAATATCTATGCATTGGGATATCAAACAAAGGGGAACATTGTAGACAAGTCAATCAATTCTCTAGACGCGATCCTAAAAATGAAGTTTGCAAGCGGACTGGGAATTTCATTGACCGGAAGAAATCTTATCAATCCCGAGTTTAGAAGGGTTCAGGCCAATGATAATGGAGATGTGGTTGTAAGAAGTTTCAAAAAAGGAATGAACTACGGAGTAGGATTTTCTTATGAATTTTAAAAATAAATAAAGTAAATAAATAATAAATCAAAAAAAATGAAAAAGTCTTATTTAAAATTGATTGCAGCGGCATTCATAATTTCAACTACAACTGTAACTTTTGTATCTTGTAGTAATGATGATGATGAAATCCCGGTTGTATCGCCAACTGGTATTGCTTCTAATCCAAATGATTTCAAAGGTGAGGTTAAATCTGGAGAAACAGTAACATTGGATGCTGCCAAAATTTATAAAATTACAGGTTCTGTTATCGTTCGTGATGGTGGTAAATTGGTTATTCCTGCAGGTACAAAATTGGAAGCTTCAGGTGGTACTTCTTCTTTCGTGGTAGTAGAGCAGGGCGGGCAAATATTTGCAAACGGAACTGCATCTGCACCTGTTGTTTTTACCTCGCCTGCAGCTACGCCAGGTAGTTGGGGTGGTGTTGTGCTTTGTGGTAGAGCACCAATTAATAAAGGAACAACAGCAACTTCTGAAGTTGGTAACGCTACTTATGGGGGAACCATCGCGAATGATAATTCTGGTTCATTGACGTATGTAAGGATAGAATATGCCGGAGCAATTTTCACAGGTGAAAAAGAATTCAACGGTCTGTCTCTTTTCGGGGTAGGGAATGGAACAAAAATCGACAATGTTTCTATGGTAAATGGATCAGATGATGGTATCGAATTCTTCGGAGGAACTGTAAATGTTTCAAACATTGTTTCTATTTATAATGAAGATGACGCTTTAGACTGGACAGAAGGATGGAACGGAACAGCTACTAACATCTATTCAAAAAGAAGAGCAAACGGTGTAGGAAACAGAGGGATTGAGGCAGATAATAATGCAAATAACAGAGATGCAAATCCAAGATCAAACCCAACTATCAAGAATGCAACTTTCATTGGATCGACTTCTGGAGAGGCAGATGGAATGAAATTGAGAGAAGGTACTTACGCAACTATTGACAACGTAGTATTGTCTAACTGGACTACGGGAATCAATGTTGAGCACGATCAATCAGTAGCTTTCTTCAATGGAGCAAACAAAATCACTAATGTGAAATTCGATAATATAACAACAAAAGCTTCTGTAAAAGCAACTTCAGGAAGCCCAGCTGCTACACTTTTGGATAAAACTTACACAGAAAACGCTAACGCAACTGGTGCAGGTAACGGAACATCTACACCAACTTGGGCTGGTGGATGGGCTGGATTGTAAAATCCCAATCTAGAAAATTTACTTTTTTCTTCATATCAATCAAAAAATTATTTGAGCCTGCAGATTTTCTGCAGGTTTTTTATTTTACACCTGTAAGTTATATTCTTGCGCCTGTAAACAATATTCTCGCACCTGTAATTTATATTCTTCCATTCCAAAAAAAATCTGTCCAATTCCCAAATTCTGTGAGAAATCATAAAGCATTTTAAAATAACATTCCCGAAATTTGCCGTCAATCATCAATCATCAAACATCAAACATCAATCATCAACCATCAACCAAAAACCAATGAACATCATCCTAGCATCCACATCCACACTTTTCGGCGGTCAATATTTAGAATATCTCAAGCCAGAACTTCAGAATCTTTTTAATGGTATTGATGAATTGATATTCATCCCATTTGCCAGACCAGGCGGAATCTCCCACGAAGATTATACAACAAAAGCAAAAGAATTTTTTGCGAGAATTAATATCAATGTCAGAGGTCTCCACGAGTTCGATAATAAAGAAGAAGCTATTAATTCTGGAAAGGCTTTTTTCACAGGCGGAGGTAATACTTTTCTCCTGGTTAAAACACTCCACGAATTAGGCTTGATGGATGTCCTTAAACATAATATCGAATCAGGAAAACCATATCTGGGCTGCAGCGCAGGAAGCAACATTGGCGGAATCAACATGAAAACTAGCAACGATATGCCGATTGTCTATCCACCAAGCTTTGATTGTATGGGATTGGTTCCTTTCAACATCAATCCACATTACTTGGATCCAAATCCTGAAATCAAACACAACGGAGAAACCCGCGAAACCAGAATCAAAGAATTCTTGACTCAAAACGATATCAAAGTTATTGGACTGAGAGAAGGCAACTGGGTCAGAAGAATTAATGATAAAATCACAGTGAACGGTTCAGAATTCACCAGGATTTTTGAAAAAGGAAAAGAACCTTATGAAGTAGAATCTGGAACAGAATTATAAAAATCAAAAATGAAAATCCAAAAAGAAATAGATTTCATCCTAGCAGTTGATGCCTTGAAAAATGTACAAAGGAGAAATTACAACGCAGACGATTCCCGCAGAGAAAACACTGCGGAACACAGTTGGCAAATCATCATATTGGCGCAGATTCTTTTTCCTTATGCCAAAAATAATACAGAAATTGATTTACTCAGAGTGATCAGAATGTTATCCATTCACGATTTGGTAGAGATAGATGCAGGTGACACATTTCTGTTTGATGAGGAAGGAATGAAAGGAAAATTTGAAAGAGAGAAATTAGCAGCCAAAAAAATCTTCGGTATTTTGGATGAGCCACTTTCATCAGAGTTTTACAATCTCTGGATAGAATTTGAAGAGGAAGAAACGCCGGACGCTATTTTTGCTTGTGCCATTGATAGGATTATGCCTTTTATTCTCAACTCTTACACCTCTGGTAAAAGTTGGACAGAAGCTGGTGTTACAGAAAAACAAGTCAGAGGAATGTTAGAAAATGCCATTTGCAGAGCTTCCGACGATATGGGAGACTGTTTCCAATTACTGATGAAAAAGTGCTTCGACGAGAATAAGTTTTCTTGAAACAATGTACAAAAAACGCTTCCAATTTTGGAAGCGTTTCTATTTTATAAACTAGTTTAATTACTTAGTAACTGGTGCTTGCGTAGCTGGAGCGCTATTTGTAGGTGCTTTTACAGGCGCCTCAGATTTAGCTGGTGTAGGAAATGCTGGTGCTGTTTGCGATGGCTTTCCTGTAAGAATGATACTTAAGAAAATCAAAACTACGATGGTAGTTCCCAAAGTCCAAGTTGCTTTCTCCATAAAATCATTAGTTCTCTGAACTCCGAAATTAGCAGCAGAAGCTCCCCCGAATGTGCCGGAAAGTCCGCCTCCTTTAGGATTTTGCGCCATAATGATGATAACTAATAAAATGCTAGCGATGATAATTAGAATCATAAACAGCGTAAATATTGTGCTCATAGTATTGTCTTAATGTATAAAATTTGAAGCGCAAATATAATGATTATAAATCAATAAACGAAAACTTATTTTTTAATAAACTTCACAATATTAGTTTCGTTGTCAAATGATTTTAGTTTGATGAAGTAAACGCCTGTATTAAAATTACTAATGTCAATTCTAGAGGATTTAAAAACTTTATTCGAAATTAATTTTCCGGACTCATCAATAATTTCATAAGCAATAAAATTTTTGTCCGACTCTATATTCACATAATCCTGAACCGGATTTGGAAAAATCTTCACTACAACCATTTTTTTATTAGCATCATTCACTGCAAGAAGACAAGCTGGCGGATTGGAAATTGGGCCTGCTGAATAATCATAAAAAATAGTATCTTCTGTAATGATAGAAACTTGTTGATAATTTGGATGAATAGGAGCTCCAGCAATGTAAATACAGTTATTAAAAATAAAATTGGCTTTGGAAAAAGGAATGCTGTATTTGTACCAACCTTCACAAGTTCCAGTCATGGCTGGTGGAGTAAAAAAATCTAAAGTTGTTTGCGGTTCTATAACATTAGGCCAGACGCAAGTGGAGTTCCAGTTAGCAGGTGGTTTAAAATAGACCGTTTTTAATAAACTATCGTTTTGTCCAAAAAAGGATTGAAAAACAGCAATAAAAGAAAAGAATAAAAGTTTTTTCATAATAATTAGTTTTAAATGGTTATCCTCAAATTTACACAATATTTTAATAACTTCGTCCGAGTTTTTGAAAATAAAAATTATTAAGTAAATGAAAATCAAACATTTCATAGTTGCAGCTGTAGCCGCACCTTTTATGATGAATGCTCAACAGGTGATGACACCAGAAATAATGTGGACGCTTAACAGACTTGGCGTGCAAGCCGTTTCGCCAGATCAATCTTCTTTGATTTACAAAATCAGCAAAACAGACCTCAAAACCGAAAAATCTAATTCCGAAGCTTTTTGGTTAGACCTCTCTGGGAAATCTAATAAAATAGATTTGGGCAAAAAAAGCCTTATTCAGTGGGATAATAACGGAATCTATGCACTTGAAAATAATAAAATCTATCTTTCTAAAGATGCTGGAAAAACTTGGACAGAATTCTATGAAATCGGTGAAGTTGATAATATAGTCATTTCGCCAGACGGGAAAAAAGTGGCGTTCAGCAAAGCTGTTTTGGTAGAAAACCTTTTAGGAAAAGACAAGTACAAAGATTTACCAAAAACCACCGCACAGATATATACAGACCTAAACCACAGACATTGGGACGCTTGGAATGAGGGCTCTTACAATCACGTTTTTGTGGTTAATGTTTCGGAATCGGCAGATAAAGCCAAAGATTTGCTGGAGGGAAAACCTTTTGACTCGCCTCAGAAACCATTTGGAGGCGCAGAAGATTTTGTTTGGAGTCCGGATTCTTCGGAATTGCTTTATGTGACCAAGGCTAAATCAGGCGCTGATTATGCTCAAAGTACCAACACAGATATTTTCTCTTACAATATTGCTTCCGGTAAAATCACCAATTTAACAGAGGGAATGACGGGCTACGATGTGAATCCGAAATTCAGTAATGATGGAAAATTCCTCCTTTGGAACTCGATGGAAAGAGATGGTTATGAAGCGGATAAAAATGACATCGTAATTATGGATTGGAAGTCCAGAGCAAAAACAAATCTGACAAAGGCTTGGGACGAAAGTGTAACAGGCGATGTGAAATGGGCTTCGGATTCCAAGCTGATTTATTTTACGTCGGCTTTCAGAGGAACGAAGCAATTATTCTCAATTGATGTTAAAAGCAAAACCGTAAAACAATTGACCAAAGGCGATTTTGATATTAATGATATTGTTCTCGAAAACAAAGGCAAACTTTGGGTGACGAAAACTGATATCAATCATAATGCAGATTTGTTCGAGGTCGATAACAAAGGAACTTTGAAACCAATTACGGAAATAAACAAAGAAAATTACGCCAATTTGGCTCAGGGAAAATCCGAACTAAAAATGGTGAAAACCACAGACGGAAAAGAAATGGGCGTTTGGTTCCATTATCCGCCAAATTTTGATCCGAATAAAAAATATCCAACGCTAGTGTATTGTCAGGGCGGTCCGCAATCTGCACTCACTCAGTTTTTTTCCACCAGATGGAATTTTGCTCTTATGGCTGCCAATGGTTACATTGTAGTAGCGCCAAACAGACGAGGAATGCCAGGCTGGGGTGTAAAATGGAATGAGGAAATCAGCGGTGACTGGGGCGGGCAACCAATAAGAGACTATTTGTCGGCAACCGATTTTGCAAAAACGCTACCGTTTGTAGATGGCAATAGAGTAGCGGCAGTTGGCGCGAGTTATGGCGGTTATTCTGTGTTTATGCTGGCTGGCGTTCACCAGAACAGATTCAAGACGTTTATTGCACACGACGGATTGTTTGATATGAAATCCTGGTATGGAACAACAGAGGAACTGTGGTTTGCCAATTGGGATTTGGGCGGAAATTACTGGACAAAACCAACACCAAAAGCTTATTCAGAATTTAATCCGAGTAATTTTGTGGACAAATGGAACAAGCCGATTATGGTTATTCAAGGCGGAATAGACTTCCGAGTTCCTTACGAGCAGGGTCAGGAAGCGTTCCAAGCTGCAAAGCTGAAAGGTCTCAAAACTAAATTTCTTTATTTTCCAAATGAAAATCATTGGGTGCTTCATCCACAAAATGGCTTGGTTTGGCAAAGAGAATTTTTTGATTGGTTGAAAGAAACTCTGTAGTGAATAATTAAAAATGAATAATTAAATTGCAGTTGAAAATTCTCAGCTGCAATTTTTATTTAATCCTGATTTTAGCAGCATAATTTATATTTTAAGTTCTTATGAAAAAATTTGCCTTAGTATTTTTGGTTGTCATCTGCTCATTTGGAAGTGCTCAAGTCGTGACCGAACCCAAAAATAATCCTGAAAAATGGTCTCAACCTTATGAACCTTTCAGAATTGTTGGGAATCTATATTATGTCGGAACCTATGATTTGGCATCGTATCTCATCGTCACGAGCAAAGGAAATATTTTGATCAATACAGGTTTGGCAGATTCTTATCCTCAAATTAAAGCTAATATTGAGAAATTAGGATTCAATTATAAAGACACCAAAATCTTGACCTTAACGCAAGCGCACTTTGACCATATGGGCGCAATGGCAGACATCAAAAAAGAAACCGGCGCAAAACTTTATGTGGACAAAGCTGAATTAGCAGAACTGAAGTCCGGAGGAAAATCAGATTATGAATTGGGGAAATATGGCGTGACTTTCAAACCGCTAACGCCTGATTTTCTTTTGAAAAATAGCGATAAAATCAAGCTGGGAAATACAACTTTGACTTTGCTTCATCATCCAGGTCACACAAAAGGTTCTTGCAGTTTTATCTTTGAAACAAAAGATCAAAACAGAACTTATAAAGTTTTGATTGCGAATATGCCATCCATCATCATCGACCATAAATTTTCTGATGTTCACGCTTATCCTGAGATGCAAAAAGATTACGCCTATACCTTTGATGCGATGAAAAAACTGGATTTTGATGTTTGGGTCGCTTCGCACGCCAGCCAGTTTGATTTGCACGAGAAACGTAAACCTGGAGACGCTTACAATCCAAAAGTTTTTATGGATAAGGAATATTATTTCAAGGAACTAAAGGAATTGGAAAATGATTATTTGGAGAAACTAAAAATGGAATCTCAAACCCAATAAAAAAATACTTTGTACTTTATATAATTTATATTTTACTATTAAACTATGCAAATCCACCACATCGCCATCATCTGTTCCGATTACGAAGTCTCCAAAAGATTCTACACAGAAGTTATTGGTCTTAATATCATTCGTGAAGTTTATCGTGAAGAGAGACAATCTTTCAAATTGGATTTAGCCATAGGAAAACACTATGTGATTGAATTGTTTTCTTTTCCAAATCCTCCAAAACGTCCGTCCAGACCAGAAAGTTGTGGACTTCGGCATCTTGCTTTTTCACTTGAAAATGTCGAAGAAAAAAGAAATGATTTAGTCAGGAAAGGAGTAGATTGCGAAGAAATCAGAATTGATGAATTTACAGATAAAAAATTCTTTTTTACATCAGACCCGGATAATTTGCCTTTGGAGTTTTATGAGGCTTAGATTTTAAGCTTATAGACGGATAGATGATACATTTTTAATTCATCAACTATCCTTTATAATCAATGTGCGTATCCTGTCAGAAAACTGACGGTCATAATTGCTAAAACAATAAGCGAAATAACGACATAGGTATAGTCTTTCTCTTTTAGATAACCAATTAGCGCAAAGATGATTCTAACCAATGGTGTTAAAATCAGCAACAAAATTCCGAGTTGGATAATCGCCATTCCCTCGCCTTTTGTGAGCGAATTCCAGAACGTTCCCCAAACTTTTTCAGAAGAGTCGCCCATTTCCAAAAGTCTGTATTTTCTAGGCATCACAAAACCTTCTGAGAAAAGTTTTATAAAACCAATCAGAGAAGTAACTACGGAAAGGATCACGCCCAATCGCAAAAGATTTCCCACGGAACGGTTGAGATCGACGTCTGTGAATGGTTTTGTTCTCATTAATGGAAATTTTTATTAACCCCGTTGTACATCATATATATTGAAAGAATCGTGATTACGATTGCGAAAAATATTTTCAGCTTTTTGGTTTTAGAAATCATTAAAGTTTTGGAGCCGATGAAACTTCCAACAACCACACCAATCAAAACCGGAGCTGCAATAACTGGAATAATCTGACCTCTCTGAAAATAGATCAAAGCGCCTGCAACAGCCGTCACACCAATCATGAAATTACTCGTGGTTGTGGAAACTTTGAAAGGTAATTTCATCATATTATCCATCGCTAAAACTTTCAAAGCACCTGAACCGATTCCTAAAAGTCCCGACATTGCGCCTGCAAAAACCATCATTAAAAAACCTGGAATGGTGTTTCGCGAAGCATAATGTTTGATGCCGTCTTTATCTGGAAAAGTCCCATAAAGCTTCAGTTTATCTGCCAAACTTCCTTTGATTAGTTCTTTCTGATGGTCTGGTTTTCCTTTAAGATTCAGTAAAACGGTAAGAATTAGAATACTCGCAAAAATAATCCCAATTGTATTCGGATTTAGAAATCCTGAAACTAGTGCTCCGAAAACTGCGCCGGCTGTGGTTGCTATCTCCAGAAACATCCCAATCCGCATATTGGTAAAACCTTCCTTTACAAAAGCTACTGCTGCACCAGAGGATGTTCCGATAACAGAAACGAGAGACGCGCCAATTGCGTAATGCATTGGAACTCCAAATCCTAAAGTCAATAATGGAATGATAATAACGCCGCCGCCCAATCCTGTGAGAGAACCCATCAATCCCGCTGCGATAGCTCCGATAAATAGAATTATGATTTCTGACATAGCACAAAGATAGATTGTTTGGGACGGAATTGACCGATAATTTGAAGAAATTTTTATGTTTCTGATTCCTGTAAGTTATACCAATTTTGTAGGAAATAAGCGCTTTTAGATTTGAGTTTATATTGATTTTCAAAAGCCTCAACCATAAAAAATCTCTATTTTTGCAAGCAAATATGTAAAGATGAAAGTCGGAATTTTGTTATTGTTGATGTTTCCCGTTTTTAGTTTTTCTCAAATTTCTGAAGAGGATTTGGTTAAAGCTACAGTTAATCAATTATTTACTGGAATGAAAACTTCTGATTCGGTTTTGATTAAAAAATCCTTTGCCAAAAATGCAGTTTTGCAGACGATTGGGAAAAATGGCGAAGTCAAAAATGAGAATATCAATGATTTTACGATAAGTATTTCCAAAGCTGAAAAGCAAAGTCTGGATGAAAGAATCACATTTTCAAGTATTTTGATTGATGGAAATCTTGCCTCGGTGTGGACGCCTTATGAGTTTTATTACAAAGGTCAATTCTCGCATTGCGGTGTCAATTCTTTCCAGTTGGTAAAATCTAATAACGAATGGAAAATCCAATATATTATCGATACCAGAAGAAAAGAAAATTGTAGAAAATAGATTCCTGCAAAAATCTGCTAAAAAGTTTTTTTTGTCTATAACTATCGCTTGATAAGCGAACTTTTTTCCATAATCAAATCTATTTTTTCCTGCGAAACCGGGATGCAGATCTTGTTTTTGAATTCCAGATTGCCGCCATCCGACTTATTGTAGATGGACACACAGCTCAGATTGGCAATGTAAGATTTCTGAACCCGTAAAAAGTTGGTATGCTGGGAAAGTATATCTTCGAAATTCTTCAGATACCTGCTGCAAATTATTTTTTCGCTATTCAGCAGAACAATCTCGCAATAAGATCCTTCGCCGTTCACATACAAGATTTGGTCTGTCTCCAGGAATAAGATACTGTTGCCAGTTGGGACGGCAATTTTATTCAGTTTATTGTGATTAATATTTTCCTTTAGAATTTTAAGATTTTGAGATTTGATTTTTTCGAACCTTTTGACTGCTTCCACAAGTTCCTCAGGATTTATGGGCTTTAGAAGATAATTGATAGCGGAAAATTTGAAAGCTTTTATGGCGTATTGATTATAAGCTGTTGTGAAAATTACAGAGAAGTTTATCTCATTTTCATTGAAAAAATCAAATAATTCCAGTCCGCTATGTCCAGGCATTTCTATATCCAAAAACACGATTTTTGGTCGATGTTTATGGATGGCTTTTACACCTTCTGCCAGATTCTCGCATTGTTCCAGAATTTGGATATTTGGACAATATTCCTCCAAAAGCAGTTGTAAAGAAATACGAGCTCTCACTTCATCATCTATAATAATTGCAGTTATTTCCATAAAATAGGGATGTTTATAATTACCGTGGTTCCAGTCGCTTCTTCCAATATTTGCTTATCGACATACCGAACCGTGATTTTTCTGGTTTTGTTGTGATTAAGAATTTCCAATCGTTTTTCTATGGCATCTGTGGCAAAGGAGATATGCTTTTTTCTGTTGCTGCGATTGAGTTCTGCGCTTCTTTTTCTTCCAATACACCAATGGACAGTACACACCAACTTTTAATGTGAATACAAATATTGATTTTACCAATAATTTCGTGACGGTCACTTTTACCAACAACGGTCCGAACGCCAGCTCAGGCGGAGACAATCCGAGGTTGTATATTAATAATATTCAATTTACAGCTTCTACGATTAATCAGTTGGCAGTTCTATACAACTCTTTGCCGGTTTCTACCATTGTATACCCAAATAATGCAGGAAATAATTTCAAAAGGACAATTGATAATCTATTGGTTTATAACAGGGTTCTGACTGCTTCAGAAGTATCATCGATAGTTACTAATCAGACATTATCCACCACAGATAATTTGGTAAAGACCAACAAGGTAAGATTGTATCCAAATCCGGCTGTAGATGTTCTTAATATTGACTCCGAAGATCATATTAAATCAATAGAAATATATTCAGCTTCTGTACAAAAAGTAGCAACCTCTAAAGACAAAAAAATCCAAGTTTCCAGTTTTCCAAAAGGAGTTTATCTCGCTAAGATAGAAGATGCTGAAGGAATCATTTCTACTCAGAAATTTATTAAGAAATAGATTTGAAATTATAAATCGGATTTAGAAATACATTTCTTTTTAATAAACTGTTGTAAAGCCATCATTAATTTTGATGGCTTTGTCTTTTTCTTATTAAGACAATATCACATAATTTGAGAATTTACAATTGACTTTTTCTTTTGTCTGGGCAGTAGAGATTTATTAAAAATAGTAGTAGATTTAAAAAAAACTTATCGAAATTTGCATTCAAATAAATCTAAAAATAAAAAAGTAAAAGCATGAAAATCGGAATTTTAGGTGGAGGACAATTGGGCAGGATGTTCATTCAGGAAGCATTAAAATATGATGATGAATTCTATGTTCTAGACCCGAATCCTGAGTGTTCCTGCGCCAATATTTCATATTTCACCAGAGGTGATTTCAATGATTATGACACGGTTTTGGCATTTGGACAAGACAAAGATGTTGTGACGATTGAAATTGAACACGTGAATGCAGATGCGCTGGAAGAATTGGAAAATCAAGGTGTGAAAGTGGTTCCGAATTCTAAAATTATCAAAATTATTCAGCAAAAAATTCTTCAGAAACAATTTTATGAGGAAAATAGATTGCCATCTCCGGAATTCGAAATTATGGATGGAAGTGATGATGAAATTAAAATCCAAATTCCTTTCGTACAAAAATTGAATACAGGTGGCTACGACGGAAAAGGCGTTCAATTGCTTCGCTCAAACGATGATTGGAGAAATCTTTGGACTCAGGAATCGGTTCTGGAAAATATGGTTGATATTGATAAAGAACTATCGGTCATTGTGGCAAAAAACGAAAGTGGCGAAATCAAAACTTTCCCTGTGACAGAGATGGTGGCCGACCCAAAACTGAACCTTCTCGATTTTAATATTTGTCCAGCTGATATTTCGAATGAAACTCAACAACAGATTGATGTGATTGCCAGTCAATTCATCAAAAGTGCAGATTCTGCAGGTTTATTTGCTATCGAATTATTCCTTGACAAAACTGGAAAAGTTTGGGTCAATGAGACGGCGCCGAGACTTCATAATTCTGGACATCAATCACAGGAAGGTAATTCTAATTCACAGTTCGAGCAATTCTACAGAGTCGTTACCAACTCACCTTTGGCAGATACAGAAGCTTGTGGATTTTCGGGTATGCTGAATTTGGTTGGTGAAGAAAATTATTCCGGAAAAGTAAAATACCAAGGTTTGGAAGATGTTCTGAAGTTACCAAAAACCTATGTTCATCTTTACGGAAAAGCCGAAACAAAACCTGGTAGAAAAATGGGACACATCAATGTTCTAGCGGATTCTAGAGAGGAGTTGATGCAGAAATTAATCCAAATCAAATCTTTGGTGAGAGTCATTGCATAAATCAAAACGGTAAGAAATTTTATTCATTCTTTGTTTCTTTTCTGGCTTCGTTGATTTTATTTTTAGATTCAGGGTTTATAGTTTCAGTTTCATTTTTTTCGAAAGTGAACTGGATTTTCATTTCTTCAAGCAATAATTTGAGCAACTGTAATTGCTTTTCATTTTTATTCGTAATTAAAATGTTCGCGTAATTCTATTTTTAACAAAGTCATCGATTTTTGAAAATATTTAATTTTAAACTTACAAAATTATTGTTATGTCTAAACGAAATCCATACTCATCGCAATATCGTTCAAAGGATTTTCCAAGTCGAGAATTATGAGAAAAGGATGGAGCAGAGGACGGTGAGGAAGATTTAGATTATTGATTGTATTTTGTTAATAGTAATTATTAGACTTTTAATAAAGCAATTCATTTGATTAAAATTATATTTGAACATTATTGATTTTCGATTTTCATATAAATATCTCCATTCTTCAAAAGATTTGTTATGTAATAGCAACATATCTTTTAGACTACTAGATTCTCGTAATGTTTTTGGTTCAAGTTTATTTATAATAAATTTTGCGCTATATTCACCCAATTCTTTATTATCTGATAAAACTAGATCATCATATTTTTCTTCAATCTGAATTTTTATTTCTGTAGGTAAGTCTTTAAACAGTTTCCATATTTCGTGCCCAGACCTTTCTTGTTTAGTTGTTAATAAATGTAGTCCCTTCAAGTATAATTCTGCTGCGAAATTAAAGTTTATTACAGAAACAGGAAGTCTTTGAAAACCTTTATCAGATTTTTCGTCTTTATTTCTGTAAGCTGCATTAAAACCCACATCATAAAATCCTTGGGCAAAATGAAAAATCGGATTCATATTAGAATATAACTAATTTGGCAATAATAATTAATAACTTTAAGAATTACCTTAACTTTTCCTCTCCCCAATCTGCTGTCTCCACATCGCATAATACAAGCCTTTTTCTGCAATCAAGTTGTCGTGGGAGCCGGTTTCTATGACTTGTCCGCGTTCCAAAACATAAATTCGGTCTGCGTGCATTATGGTGCTTAATCTGTGTGCAATTAGAACGGTAATTTGTTCTTTTTGTTCAGAAATCTCTTTGATGGTTGATGTGATTTCCTCCTCGGTAATACTGTCCAAAGCAGAAGTAGCTTCGTCAAAAATCAAAAGATGAGGTTTTCTGAGTAACGCCCTTGCGATTGCAATTCTCTGCTTTTCACCACCACTTAATTTCAGTCCGCCTTCGCCAATCACGGTTTCAATGCCTTTTTCCGCACGTTCCAATAAATTTTTGGTGCTTGATTTTCTTAATGCCAATTCGATGTCTTCTTCGCTGGCGTTTGGATTGACGAAAAGGAGATTTTCTTTGATGGTTCCTGCAAAAAGCTGTGTGTCCTGAGTTACAAATCCGATTTGATTTCTTAATTCATCAAAGTCAAATTCTTTACCGTTGATTTGATTATAGAAAATATTACCTTCCTGAGGTCGGTACAAACCAACCAACAATTTTACAAGCGTACTTTTTCCGGAACCACTCGGACCAACAAATGCGATTGTTTCTCCATTTTTAACATCAAATGAAATGTTATTCAACGCTTTATATTGAGCGGATTGATGTTTGAAAGAAACGTGCTTGAATTCTAATTTTTCAATAGCCCCGATTTGTTTAGGTGTTTGTGGTTTTTCTTCCACAGGCTTTTTCATCAGGTTGTCAAAGTTCTTCAATGATGCTTCGGCTTCACGGTAAGAAATAATGATATTCCCGATTTCCTGCATCGGTCCGAAAATGAAGAATCCATAAAACATTAATGACAAATATTGTCCCGGCGTTACGATATTTCTGAAAATTAAAAACAACAACGTCAGTGTAATCAATTGTTGAAGGAAATTGACCATTGTTCCCTGAATAAAACTTAGAGAACGGATACTTTTTACCTTCTTCAATTCCAGTCCGAGAATTTTGTAAGTGTTGTTGTTCAGACGATTAATTTCCTGATTGGTTAATCCTAAACTTTTTACAATTTCAATATTTCTTAAGCTTTCTGTTGTACTTCCAGCCAGGCTTGTGGTTTCTCTAACAATCGTTTTCTGGATATTTTTGATTCTTTTGCTTAAAAGATTCGTTACAAATGCAATCAGGAAAATCCCGACAATGTAAACCGGCATTATCGACCAATGCAGTCTGATCGCATAAACCGAAACGAAAATAATACTAACCAGAATTCCAAAAAACACGTTGATAAAATTCGTAATAAACTTCACCGAATCTTCTCTTACTTTGGTCAGAATCGATAACGTTTCGCCACTTCTCTGGTCTTCAAATTCCTGATAAGGCAATGCCATAGAATGTTGTAAACCATCCGTGAAAATGTTAGCGCCAAATTTTTGAGTAATGACATTCACAGCGTAATCCTGAAATGCTTTTGCGATTCTGCTAACCATTGCTGTGCCAATTAGTAATCCTAAAAAGTAAAATGCACCGTGGTAAATATCGGTTCCATACAGAAATTGATTCAAATCTCTTGGCAGCGTTTTTTCTTTATCGAAAAAGTGCGGATGTGTTACCAATTGATCCAGAATATTTCCTGTAATTGCCGGAGCAAATAATGAAAAGACTTGATTAACAGCGGCTAAAATAAGCGAAATGATGATTAGCCACTTATGTGGCTTGAGGTAATTTAATAATGTTTTCATAATTGTGAATGCAAAAATACTGATATAAATCCGATAGTTTTAATAATAATTTGTATCATCAAAAAAGCATTTTTCTATAAGATGAAATATTGATATATTGCAACAACAATTTTTTACGATGCTTACAAAAGAACAAATCGCACAGCGCATATCAAGAGAAGTGAAAGACGGGATGTATGTGAACCTTGGAATCGGAATTCCGACTTTGGTGGCCAATTATGTTCCGGAGGATATTTCGGTGGAATTTCAAAGTGAAAATGGTGTCTTGGGAATGGGACCATTTCCTTATGAAGGTGAGGAAGATGCAGACTTGATTAACGCAGGAAAGCAAACGATAACAATTCTTCCTGGCGGTTCCTTTTTTGATTCTGCTTTCAGTTTCGGGATGATCAGAAGTCAAAAAGTAGATTTGACAATTCTTGGTGCGATGGAAGTTTCTGAAAACGGCGATATTGCCAATTGGAAAATCCCAGGAAAAATGGTCAAAGGAATGGGCGGCGCAATGGATTTGGTAGCTTCTGCAGAAAATATTATCGTCGCAATGATGCATGTGAACAAAGCCGGCGAATCCAAAATTTTGAGAAAATGTACACTTCCGCTGACAGGCGTAAATTGTGTCAAAAAAGTTGTCACAGAATTAGCCGTTATGGAAATCACAGATAAAGGTTTCAAGCTTTTGGAAAGAGCACCCGGTATTTCTGTAGAAGATATCATCAAAGCCACAGAAGCTGATTTAATTATTGAAGGCGAGATTCCGGAAATGCAGTTTAAATAATTATTAATCAATAATTAATAAATGAAAAATTCGCAAAGTAAACACTCTGCGAATTTTTTATGTTCATCTCCAACTCCGTAACTCTAAACTCTTTTACTTCTTTACCGCTCCAAAAACTTTCTCCAAAAGCGAAGTCGTTCTCAAAGCCGAATTATTTCTGATTCCGGTTTCTTTTTCAGCCACCATCTTGAAAACACCATTGATTGTTTCGGTAGTTACATAGGCGTTCAAATCAGTAGTTACAGCTTGGCCAGTCAGCATATTGTATTTTGAAATGATATTTTTCCAAACCGTGTCTGCTCCAACTTTGCTTAGAGATTCTTTTACCTTTGGCTGAAAAGCTGTAAAAAGCTCACTTTGAGTTTTGGTTTGAAGATAATTAGTTGCAGCATTGTTGCTGCCTAAAAGAATATTTTTCGCATCTGTAATGGTCATAGAAGTGATTGCTTTGGTGAAAATTGGCGTCGCTTCCGTTACCGCATCTTCCGCGGCTCTGTTCAGTAATTTTACGCCTTGATCGGCCAAACTTGCCATTCCGAGGGTTCTCAACGTTGCATCAATTTTTCTCAATTTTTCTGGCATTAGGATTTTTACCGCTTCATTTTTGAAAAAACCGTCTGTTACTCCCAGTTTTTGTACTCCTTCTTTCACACCTATACTCAAGGCTTCTTTTAAGCCGGTAGATATTTGAGTCGAGGTTAAACTTCCAAGGTTGATGTTAGAATTCGACGTTGTTGATGTTGAGGGAAAAGGAGTTGTAGGTGTTGTGGAGGTCTGTACTTTCGGCTGAGACAGTTCAACTCCTGCTTTATCTTTTATTACTTTTAAAAAGTCACCGATTTGTGCCTCAGCTGATATTGAGAATAATAAACCACTGGCCAAGAAAATCGCTTTTTTCATTCAATATATTTTATACAAGTTTAGATGATTTAATTTGGATGAAGTTAAATGCAGTCAATTAATAAGTTTGCTCTCGCAAAATCACATCATACAAATCTTGTCTTCTATCTGTCATTGTTTTTACTGCGCCATTATAGTGAAGTTCTTTTAAAAGATTCAAATCCACATCTACGATAATCGTCATTTCTGTGTTTGGTGTCGCTTCTCCTTTGATAGCATTGGACGGAAAAGCAAAATCCGAAGGTGTAAAAACCGTTGCCTGACCATATTGTATATCCATATTGTTTACGCCAGGAAGGTTACCAACACAGCCTGCAATTGCAACGTAACATTCATTTTCAATGGCTCTTGCGGCAGCGCAATGTCTAACGCGAGTGTAAGCATTCTGAGTATCTGTAAGGTAAGGTACAAATAGAATTTTCATTCCCTGATCTGCCAATAATCTCGGAAGTTCCGGGAACTCAACATCGTAACAAATAATCACCCCAATTTTCCCGCAATCTGTATCAAACACTTTGATTTCGCTTCCGCCTGTCATACCATAATATTTCTTTTCGTTGGGCGTGATGTGAACTTTTCGGTATTCATCAATTTTTCCATCTCTGTGAAGCAGGTAGCTCACATTGTACAGTTTTCCTTCTTCCAGAATAGGCATACTTCCGGAGATGATATTGACATTGTAACTGACAGCAAATTCTGAGATTTTATGTTTAATTTCTTCCGTCAGTTCAGACAGCTTTTCCATCGATTCGCGTTCGTTCATATGATTGAAAGGTGCCAATAATGGTGTGTTAAACAATTCTGGGAACAAGCAAAAGTCCGACTGATAACCAGCTACAGCATCTACGAAGAATTCCACTTGTTTGTAAAAATCCTCCAAATCTTTCAACGGTCGCATTTGCCACTGAACCAGTCCAAGCCGAATCACGCTGTCCTGCATTGTATTTTTCTTCGCTGTGTAATAGATGTTGTTCCACTGCAGAAGAACAGCATATTCTTCGGACTCAGAGTCGCCTTTCAGGTATCCTTTCAGAATCTTGACTGGCGAAAAATTATTCCCTATCTGAAAACTTAAAACAGGATCGTAGATCTCTTTATTCCGGACTTTTGTGATATATTCTCTTGGGGACAGATCTTTGCTGTATAGGTGATAATTCGGGATCCTGCCACCAACAATCACAGATTTCAAGTTCATTATCTCGCAAAGTTCTTTTCTGGCATCATACAATCTTCGTCCTAATCTCAAAGCCCGGAACTCTGGATCCACAAACACCTCAATCCCATAAAGTACGTTTCCTATATTGCTGTGCGTGTTGAAACTTCCATTTCCGGTAATTTCTTCATAAGTATGCTGGTCACCGTAAAGCTCATAATTGACACAAATTGACAAGGCCGCTGCCGCTAATTTCCCATCAACCATAATGCATATCTGACCTTCAGAAAATATGGAAGTCAGTTTCTGGATATTACGTTTGCTCCAGACATTATCATCGATAATGGGATATGCTTTTTGCATCGCTTCTGCCAATTCGTTATAATCATCGATATTTAGTTTTCTGATTTCTACCTGCATAGTTTATATTTTTTTTAGTTTCAACCACCACTCCAAGATTAGAGGTTGTCCAAAGTCACAAAAGATAATTAATAATATATTTGATTTGATGAGATTAAAGTCAATATAAGCCTTTAGAAGCCTTCATTTTTCTTAGAATATTTATTCAATCAATACTTTTGTGCCTGTTGTGTTTTCATTGATAATTTTCAATTAATAGCTCTTTCAACTGCTTCATTCCTTCTGTTGCAGAAGTTTTATAATAGTTTTCATTTTTCGTGAAGGCATTCGGATTTTCCATATTCGGATCAATGACAAATATCTCACAGTGTGACGGAGCATATCTGATGACAGACGCTGCGGGATAAACCTGCATAGATGTGCCAATAACCAAAAACAAGTCTGCCTGCGAAGCTATTTCAATGGCTCGATCCATCTCCGGAACCATCTCGCCAAACCAGACTATGTGGGGACGAAGTTGGGAGCCATCTGGGTGTAAATCTCCAACTTTAATATCCTCAACATAATCAATAACCTCGCTGCTCTCTTCGATTGATTTTGCCTTGGTCAGTTCGCCGTGAAGATGAATGACTTTGGTAGAACCACCACGCTCGTGCAGGTCGTCCACATTTTGCGTGATGATGTAAACTTCAAAAAAATCCTCCAACTCTGCAAGCAATTTGTGCGCCGTATTGGGTTCTACCTCGGTCAACTGTCGTCTTCTTGTATTGTAAAAATCCAAAACCAATTGAGGATTTTTCGCAAAACCTTCGGGCGAAGCCACATCTTCTATTCGATGATTTTCCCAAAGGCCATTGTAATCTCGAAATGTTTTAATGCCACTTTCTGCAGAGATTCCTGCACCGGAGAGTACGACCAGCTTTTTTTTCATAGAGTTATCATTTTCTCAAAGTTAAAGATTTTGAATGATATACAGATTTAGAGATTGCAGAATTGAAAATAAATCAATTGTTAAGACTGAAAATTAATAAAAAATAAGAAACAGGAATTAGAAAAATTTCTTTTGAAAGTCTTAGATTTCTGTTTTGCAATTCTTCGGGTCAGCTTCGGGAAAAACATCATTATTCCGAAGCAGATCCGAAGAGTCCCCGAAGATGATCCGAACAAATGCAGTAAAATATAGTCAAAATAATCCACTTTCAGCTACAAAAACTCAAAAAAAATTAGAATGTGACCTCAATAAAAAATCTAAATTATGGTTGAAGAATCTGTTTCAGATATAATGAGTTTTCTACTGCAGCAGTTCCCCAAGTGTTATTGAAAATGATGTAGAAATCTTTGCCGGTAGCTTTGATGTTTTTGCTGAGATTTTCCAAAAATTCTTGTGAATACAATGATTTGTACAGTGATGGTTTGCCGTGCAATCGATAATACCCGATTTTTGAATGGGTAGTTATGAACTCTTCCGGAAGTTTGGATGGAAAACTCACACCACAAAAGATCCACTGATGATCTTCAAATAACTCAAAAATATCATTGTCCCACCAAGAAGGGTGGCGGAATTCCACAACCAAGGTAAATCTATCAGAAAGAGTATCTGTCAGCCATCTGATATTATTTTCTGTGCAATGAAAAGAGGCAGGAAACTGAAGCAAAAAACCACCTAACTTCGATTGCAGATTGTCATTAATGTAATTGCAAAAAATGTCAAACGCTTCCTTTTTATTTTCAGAATATCCGGAATGCGAAATGGTTTTTGGGATTTTGATGATGAAACTAAAATAATCAGGTGTTTCTTCTTTCCATTTAAGAAGGGTTTTAATCGTTGGCTTCCTGTAGAATGTAGTGTTGATTTCTACAGTATTATAGATGTTAGAGTAGAGTTTTAAAAATTCTTTGTTCTGAGAATTTGCTGGATATATCGAGCCTTTCCAATCTGTATTGTAAAATCCCGAACAGCCGATATGGTACTTTTTTTTAATAGAAGTCATTTGATTTAAATAGTAATTTCTATGCCAATGATCATCAAATCAGCAATTTGGACGATGTTAAAAATTAACATGATATTTATCATACCAAATTAGTATGAAATAAATTTGGTGTAAACCCTCAAATCAAATTACTTTTGCACTGTGATTACGAATTGCTGTCATACTTATTAAGAAAGACCGAGGGATCTGAACCAGTGAAGTCTTAACAACCTGCCGAAAGGAAAGGTGTTGCATTCAGCCTTTGAAAAAAGGAAAGATAAGTGGAAAAAGTTTTTATTAGTTGGACTAAATCGTTCCTTTATATAGCTTCTTTCAGATTTATCTGAGGGAAGTTTTTTTTGTTATAAACGTAAAATTAAAAAATATGAATTCTAAATTGATTTTTAACTCCAGAAAAGGATTGATGCTTTCTACAGCTGTTATTTTCTTTTCTGGTATTTCTCTGGCTCAAGCTCAGGAAACCAAACCAGTATCAGATACTGTATCGAACAAAGAAATTGAAGAAGTGGTTCTGGTTGGTTCCAGAAGTGGCGGGCGTTCCAAAGCCGACAGTCCGGTTCCTGTAGATGTTTTCAACATCAAGGATATCCAGCAGAGTTTGCCGCAAACCAACATTAACCAAATCCTTAATACGATTGCGCCTTCTTTTACATCAACCATCCAAACCAATGCAGATGGTTCTGATCACTCAGATCCTGCACAGTTGAGAGGTTTGGGACCAGACCAGACTTTGGTTTTGGTTAATGGAAAAAGACGGCACTCTTCGGCTCTTGTCAATGTCAATGGTGCACCGGGAAGAGGAACGGTTGGAACAGATTTGAACGCCATTCCAGCATTTGCCCTTTCCCGAATCGAGGTATTGAGAGATGGCGCTTCTGCACAATATGGTTCTGATGCCATTGCCGGCGTGATGAACCTGCAGTTGAAAAGAGACACAAGAAAACTGACCGGGCAACTGAATTACGGCGGTTACCTGACAAAAGCGGCCAACGATCATACGGGGAATTATGACGGACAGCAATATCAATTGGACCTGAATTATGGCAATAAAATTGGGAAAAGAGGAGGTTTTTATAATTTAACTTGGTCTTCCCAATTCCGTGACCCCACAAGAAGAGCTGGAACAGAAAGTGGAAACATCTACAATGCTTATAATGCTATTGAAAAAAGAGCTCTGGAAAATGGAGTGAATTTGTCTTCTTATTTCAGTAATATCAATCAACTGAAAGGAACTGTCGGAGAACAGGATTTCGTTAATCTGATTCATCAGTTCTCCCAAGGTGTGAGTTATTTTGACTCTGGTTTCCAGTCAAGCATTCAAAATGCTTCCACCATCACTGCGTTACAAGGTCTATTGGGCGCCAATGTCACGGATAATGAATTGTCGTACCGAGGACAAACCAGAAAGGATTTTAACATGCAAGTCGGTCAGTCCAAACTTAGTAATCATCAGTTATTTTTGAATGCAGAAGTGCCTGTCAATGAGAATTGGACAGCTTACACATTTGGTGGATATTCAATAAGAGATGGGCAATCGGGAGGATTCTACAGAAGGCCCAGAGAAGCAAGAACTTTTACTGGACTTAATATTGACGGTTATTTGCCAGAAATCCATACTTTGATTCAGGATGTGTCTATGGCTGCAGGATTAAAAGGTCAATGGGATGGTTGGAAAGTTGATTTCAGCAATACTTTCGGGCAAAACAGTTTTGATTACACAATTGAGAACACAGGCAATACGAGCCTTAGATTCAACTCTCCGAATTCTTTCAAAACAGGAGGCTTACAGTTTTTGCAAAATACCATTAACTTAGATTTCAGCAAGAAATTTGATTGGTTAAAAGGTGTGAATGTCGCCTTCGGAGCAGAACAGCGCCACGAGAATTTCAAAGAGAATCCGGGTGAAGAAGCGTCTTATACAGCTTATGACGTGAATGGTAATGTAAGGACAGCAACCTCTGTAAACCCAACGGACTTTTTTGGCGCAGTTTTGCCGGGAAGTTCTCAGGTTTTTGCCGGCTTCAGACCAGAAAACAAGGTTAATAAAAGTAGAAATGCTTATGCGGCCTATGGCGACGTAGAGTTTAATTTTACCAATTGGTTTTTGGTAGATACAGCAATCAGATACGAGAATTATTCTGATTTTGGTTCTACTTTCAATTATAAACTGGCTTCCAGAATCAAACTTTCAGATGATCTGAATTTTAGATTTGCAGGCTCCACAGGTTTCCGTGCGCCGTCTATCCATCAGATCTATTACAACACAACCTCTACATTGTTTACCTCACTTCCCGGAAGTAATGGACCACAATTGTTAGAAGTTGGGACTTTCAGTAATGATTCTACGATTGCAAAAGGGTTTGGAATTAATAAACTGAAACAAGAAACTTCCAAATCTGTAAGTGCTGGTTTTACATATAGAATTCCTTCTCTGAATTTGAATATTACGGCTGATACTTACTTCATCAGAATCGATGACAGAATTGTATTGACAGACCAATTCAGCCGATTTGCTAATCCAGCCACTCCAGCACAAGAATTGGTAAACGCTGAATTTACAAAGGCGAATGTAAACGCTGCTCAGTTCTTTGCCAATTCTATTGATACTGAAACTAAAGGTCTCGACGTTGTAATCAATCATAATTACAGAACGGGTGCTATCACATTAAATAATGATTTTGCTATTAACTTCAACAAAACCAAAAAAGTAGGAGACATCCACGCTTCCGATTTATTGAAAAATGCTGGTCTGGAAAACACATATTTCGGTGAAAGGTCAAGAGTCTATCTGGAAGATTCGGTTCCAAAAGTAAAAGCCAGTTTGTCTAATAATCTTAAATGGAAAGACTTAAGTCTCTATATCAGAAACACCTACTTTGGCAAAGTTTACGGTGCAGATGGTCTCAATGGAAATCCTTTTGATCACCAACTGATTTCTGATAAAATCGTAACAGATTTATCCATCGGTTATGACATCAGCAAGAATTTCAATTTAACAATTGGAACCAATAACTTGTTTGATATTTATCCAACAAAGAACGTGACAGCTTCCACCAATAATGATCAGTTCATCTATTCTCGCTCGACAGCGCAGTTCGGACAAAACGGACGTTATGTGTTCAGCAAGCTGACGGTTTCTTTTTAAGTACAGATTTTTTTAAAGTTTTTTATTTTGTTTTGAAATGGCACCGGGACTTTTCTCGGTGCTGTTTTGTTTTTTGATTTTTTTTCGCAAAGGCCAATAATAGATTAATTAATAAACTAAAAAGCCTCAAAAGCATCAGGAATACTTTGCGACTTTTTAATAATGATTAGCTTATTTTCTTGCGACTTTTCGATAAGTCTAAACATCCAATTTCGCATTATTCAGTCGCAGGGAATTCAGAATAACGGAAACAGAACTGAAACTCATTGCCGCCGCCGCAATCATCGGACTTAGCAAAATCCCGAAGAAAGGGTAGAGCAAACCTGCAGCTAGCGGAATTCCTAATGTGTTGTAAATAAATGCGAAAAATAAATTTTCCTTGATATTTTTCAGTAGATTTTCGCTCAGGATTTTCGCTTTTGCGACCCCCAAAATATCACCTTTCAGAAGTGTGATTTCTGCACTTTCAATAGCCACATCAGTTCCAGTTCCCATCGCAATACCGATGTTTGCCTGTGCCAAAGCTGGTGCATCATTGATGCCATCGCCGGTCATCGCCACGATTTTTCCTTCCGATTGAAGTTTTTTGATTTCATTCATTTTATCTTCCGGAAGGCAATTGGCTTTATATTGTTTTATGCCGAGTTTTCCAGCGACAGCATTTGCGGTTTGTTCATTGTCGCCGGTCATCATTATCACTTCGATATTTTGGGATTGAAGATAATTGATGGCTTTTTCTGAACTTACTTTAATTGGATCCGAAAAACTCAGAAATCCAAGGACTTCTCCAGCTTTTGTGAGATAAGAAATCGTTTTGGCTTCGTTTTGTTTTGTGATGATTTTTTGTTTTAATGATTTTGGAATTTCGATGTTGAAATGGTTTAATAAGGCTTCATTTCCCAATAAGATTTCTTCTTGATTAATGATTCCTTTCACGCCTTTTCCGGTTATATTTTCAAAGCGTTCAACTTTTTCAAATTGTATGCTAGCATTGTCACTCTGAGCCTGTTGAAGAGTTTCCAAAACCGCATTGGACAAGGGATGTTCAGAATTCTGATTCAGTGATCCAGCGAGTTTCAGAATTTCATTTTTATCAGCATTTTCAAAACTTTCGATGTGATCCAGACTTGGTTTTCCTTCGGTTAATGTTCCTGTTTTGTCGGTTATCAATATATTGATTTTGTGCATTTCTTCCAGCGCTTCGGCATTTTTTATGAGAATTCCGTTTTGTGCACCTTTCCCGATTCCGACCATCAGACTCATTGGTGTTGCTAATCCTAAAGCACACGGACAAGCGACTATCAGGACTGCCAAAGCATTGACAAAAGCATAAATTAATCTGTTCTCGCTACCGAAAATAAACCAAACAACGAAAGTGAGAACAGAAACCGCAATCACAGTCGGTACAAATATCTTTGAGATTTTATCTGCCAATTTCTGGATTGGCGCTTTACTTCGGCTGGCTTCGTTGACCATTTTTATAATTTGGGAAAGCAAAGTTTCATCGCCGATTTTTTCAGCTTTCATCAGAAAAGTTCCGTTGCTGTTTAGTGTTCCGGAAATCACTCTGTCATTCGGTTTTTTCTCTACAGGAATTGGTTCTCCTGTAATCGTCTATTCGTCCACATTAGAATTGCCTTCGGTAATTTTTCCATCTACTGGGATTTTTTCGCCGGGTTTTACTCTTATGATATCGTTGATTTTAATTTCTGCCAATGGCACTTTTTTCTCAAATCCATCTACAATCAAGTTGGCTGTTTCTGGCGAAAGATTCATCAGCGCTTTGATGGCTTTTCCTGTTTGGTGATGTGCTCTAGCTTCCATCATTTGTCCCATTATCACCAAAGTCAGAATCACACAAACAGACTCGAAGTAGAGTGCTGTTTGGTTTGCGTGAGCTATTTCGTGTGGTAAAATATCTGGGAAAACCAACGCAACAAGGCTGAATAGCATTGCTGCAAAAACGCCTAAAGCGATTAACGAAAACATATTAAGATTCCAGGTTTTGAAAGAAATCCAGCCTCGTCTCATCAGAAACCAACCCGCGTAAAACAAAACAGGCAATGTGAGAATAAGCTCTAAAATGTTTTGAAAATGATGAGAAAAAGGCCAGTCAAACCACATTTTCCCCATTGATAAAATGAAAACTGGAATTGTAAAACTTAACGCAACCAAGAATTTTCTTTTGAGTAGATTGTATGTTTCATCTTTCTGCTTTTCCCCTTTCATTGGAATCATTACCAGATCCATCCCACAGACGGGACAACCGACGTTGGAATCATAGACCTTATCGCCTTCGCAAAACATTGGACAGTAATATTTACCTTGGTTGTTGGTTGATAGTTGATGGTTGGTGGTTTTATGGTGTTTCTTATGACCATCAACTTTCAACTGTGAACTATCAACCAATTCCTGTGTGATTTCTTCCAAGTGCATATGGCAAACCGGGCAACCGGAATCTGATTTATAAGTCTTGTCGCCTTCGCAGAACATCGGGCAAAAATAATCTCCGATTTTATCTTTGAAACTGTCGGGCAAATTGGTTTTAGAATAGGTTTGCGGTTTATTTCTGTGATCTTCCCGTTCTTCTATCGGAACGAGGAACATATTACAAACCGGACATCTTCCCGGTTTGAAATAGAGTTTTTCGCCCTCACATTCCATTGGGCAGTAATAAACAGAACTTGGTGATATTTTTTGGCTGGGATGAGGTTTGTCGTGATTATGATGATCCATTTCAGATAATTTTACAATACAAATTTCTGAAAAATAGATGCCAATCCGTTATATATAAATGGAAAGTTGTTATATCGGTTTATTTCAGCAGATCAATCTCAATCAGGTTATTATCTTTTGCCAGTCTTTCCAAGGATCTTTTATTGATTTCCCTTATGATCTCGTCAGATGTTCTTAATGTTCCACTGGCGTCGCGCTGATCGGGGATTCTTCCTACCAGATCTGCAGCCGGATTTTTTCGGTAGTTTTTAAATTTTTTGACGAATTGACTGTAATTCATCTCAAATTCACGGTATTGCTTCAGGTCAGGATAGATAAATGGATTATTATCGGTTCTGATACCCTTCAGTTCGTAAATATGATTTTCTTGAGAATCTTCAAGTTTTAAAATCAAACCAGGTAATCCTTTGAATTTGTAAGGTCCATCCTGAATCGGAAGATCTTTTGAAAACCAGGCTACCCAAAGTCTTCCTCCAAAATCAGCCGTTGCTTTCTGAACGTTGTAATTCAGAATTTTAGAAAACTCATTATGCAGTTTCCATTGCAGTTTTATATCCTGTTTAACTTTATATTTGTCATACATTATGAAAGTAGTATAAAGAATGTGATCCGAATTGGGATACTTGGTTACACATTCCCGCACGGTTTCTTTTTCCGGCGGCATTGCCATTTTTCCAAGTTTGGTTTCTGCCATCATTATAGAATCTATGGCATATTGTTCTGAACTATAGAAATCGGATTTTTCTTTCTGAATATTCAGAATCATAAGTTCCGTGCGCACATTTTTCTTGTCAGTTGAATCCGGAATAAATCTGTATTCATACAGAAACTGTTTGTTTTGAGAGCTTAGAAAACCTGAGAGAAGAATAAAAAGAAGAAGCGGCGTATTTTTCATTGGTGATAGTTTGCACGCATAAATACAAATATTAAAACAAATAAAGCAGCGCAGTCAGAAGTTTAACAAAATTTATATTTATCTGATTGCCATTTTTCCGGCTGTACAATCTATAAAAATAGTATTATTCAAAAATATCCTGTTGCCCAGCATTCCGGACATTCCGGAGAATTTCATCATAGAAAATTGTGCAGTAGAAATTCCCTCGACATAAGTAATCTGGTTGACCGGAATTTTATTGTCTTTAAATTGTATACTTTCTTTACAATCCGCTGTGTACGTTGTTAAAATGTTATTCCAGGATCGTGCTTTTTCAATTTTAATTTTTGAATTGGATGATTTTAAAGTTTGCCACTCTTCTTTGTAGGTCAAAAATTCGTAGGCGCTGGTTCCGGAATCATAAAGAAATTTCCGTTCTTTACCTTTCAAAGTTCCGGAAATGATGAGTTTTCTCTTCTTGAATTTGAAATCGAACAATTCATTTTTAAATTGATTAGGCGTCTGATTCACATTGAAAACAACTTGATTATTTTTGAAATCTATCAGCGTTTTTCTGCTTTCCAAAACATCCGCGCCAATGGTTCCTATGATTTTGATAGAATCTTCTTCGTCGTTTTTTTCAGTATTAATTTCTTTAAATCGATGGGAAGAAATCTGAGTTTTGCCGATCCAGAAAGACGAGTTTGCTCGTTCGTTATCAACAGAAATTTCCTTAATATTGTTAATCGCGTTGGAATAAAACAAAGTGTAAGGCGATCCGGTGTCAAACTGTAAATAATAAGTTGCTGGATTATCAGGAAAATGAACCGGAAGAAGCAAAACGTTTTTCTCAGTTCCCAGCCAAATGATGGGAATCGTACCGCTTTCATTTTTTACAGTCAAATAATTGTCTTCGGGTGTGAATTTCTGGTCAAAATAGATGTAAACTCCAGCTGATAATAAAATCAGAAAAGTCAAAATTCCGATTAGTATTTTTTTTAAAACTTTCATTGTCAATTTTTTGTATGCAAGATTCGGCTTAATGAAATGAATTTGGATAAAAAAAGATGTGACAATTTTACGTCAGTTTTATGACTTGATCTATAAGAAGTTGTTTTTCAGTTTGATAGATAGTTCGTTGGTTTGGTTAAGGCTGACTCCATTTTTGATCACAATCCAAAGTTTGAGGATGATAAAAGCAATCAGTGGAACCAAAAATAATGGAAATTTAATGAAAAACCAATGCTGAATAAACGGACAGAGAATCAAGGAAACGGAAATTACTAGAGCCAAAATAATCTGAACGCCAATGACACTTTTTCCCAATTCCCGATTCACAGAATCATGAGTTCTGTAAGTCAGAATCGCCGGAACAATAATTCCGCCAAATGGAATAATCAACCCTGCCAAAGCTGAAAAATTGATGAGTTTTGCTCTGTCGATTGATATGTTGCTTTCTTCTTTAGAAATCAGATTCTCCGGTTCGGTTTCCAAAGTTTTGGCAATGGCTTTCAATGTAAAACCTTTGAGACTTTGTCCGGATTCAATCCTCTGAATCGTCCGCAAAGACAATCCTGCTTTCTCAGCCAATTCTGTCTGAGTAAGATTTTTTCGTTCGCGGAGGAGTTTGACTTTGGATTCCATTATTATCTAAAAAGAAAATATAGAATTAAACAAATCACACCTGAAATTAATATATAAGTTTGTATAATTCTAACTTCATTCATTGGATTATTCTCAGTTTTCCTTTTATCTTTTTCTCGTTTTAAAATTAAATAAAGAATGATAATTGGAATTACTAAAACGAGAGCATATTCATAATCACTGTTTTTCATATAATTTTGTCAATTAATCTTATCCAACGTTTTAAAAGCAATTTTCATCTCACGAATCTACTGTAAATTTTAATCAAAAAAAAGCACCACGATTTTGTGATGCTTTTAAAGTTTTAAAGTTTGAAAAAAGCAAAAGGCCAATTGCCAAAAGCTGAAAACTATTTGATAATCAATTTGGTATTAGATTTTTTACCTTCAGATTGTTGTGTGATGATGTACACGCCAGATTGTAAATTGGTGTTGATTTCGTTTTTACCTTTTGTCACGATAGAAGAGAAAACAGCTTTTCCACTCAAATCCTGGATAATGATATTTCCGGCATTTTCGGCTTCCAAAAAGAAATGATTTGAACTTGGATTCGGATAGACGCTTAGTTTTGATTTCAAAACATCAGAAACTGCCAATGCTTCAGCACATTTGTAAGGTTTGAAATTTACGGTGTTTGGATTCAGACTTCCAATCACAGCCTGAACCATTGTATCATTGGAAAGTTCGCCTTCTCTCCAGCAGTTTCCTATGGCATTCACAGTATTTGGCGTATTGTTAAAAAATGCAGTGGTTGTTCCGCCGTTTCCATTATTTTTGAAAACATTATTTCCCTCGCTGTCGCTGGTTCCAAGATCTATAACAGCATTACTTAGAATTGTGATTCCCCAGAGATTTCCTCTGATCTGATTATTTCGGACAATTACTTTCTGAGTTCCAGTCAGTGAGATTCCGCTTCCTCCAAGATTAGGATTGTTTTCGGTATTATTATTTTCGATAATGTTATTTCTTATGATTCCCGTACTTCCCGCACCTTGATTTGTGATACCATAACGGTTGTCTTTTACGGTATTTCCTTCGATTCGGAATCTGTTAGTCCCACCCAATAAACCTGAAACAGAGATACCGCCAGCTCTTAAAATGGCTCTGTTGCCAATAATCTGATTATTCAAAACTCTGGTAGAATCTATGCCTCCAGGTCCCATATTGATTTGCGGATAGTTGCCATTATCGGTATTATTTCCGTAAAAATAGTTATTAGTAATATCAATAGAAACTGCGCCGGATGCACCAGAATTGATGCCAGCTCTGGAGTTTTCCAAAAATTGTGAATTCTTCACAACGTGCCCACTTCCTTGAAACATCGCTAGCGCAGCACTACTCGCAAGGCTACCAGTGGCACCACTGAGCGAATTGTTATTTTTATAAAGTATACAGTTGTCCATCAAAAAAGGATTGGCTGTCAGAACGCGAACCCCGCCTCCGTACTCAATTCTTGTGTTTTTCATTTCTGCGACAGAGCCTTCCTCAAAACGGATTCCTCTGTATGGAGAAGTGATATTACTGGCAGTAATAGTGAAATTGCCGGCTGTGGTTTTGTATTCTCCATAGATGTAAATAGCAATTCCCGCATTGACTTTCAACGTCGCATCTTCATTGATTAACAACTTGTCTGTTGCAGAAAGGGTCAAATCCGCAGTCAATGTATATTCTAGTCCATTTTTTACGAGAACTGTTGGTGCGGCCGCAGATAGAGAGGTTAATGTGTAAGTGGTTCCATCATTTGGTGTTGTAAATTGGGCATTGATAAATGTACAACACAATACCAGTAAAAGTGTAAATTTCTTCATAAGACTTCATTTTTTTAATAATCAAATTTATTAATCAATTTTGTGTTTAACATAATATATTTGCACAAATTTTTAAATATGTTTTCAGAAATCATAGCCGGAACAATGCGTTGGGGTGTATGGGGCGCCAATCACTCTCCAAAACAAGTACAGGAATTGATAGAAGTATGTCTGGAGGAAGATATTACCACTTTTGACCATGCAGATATTTACGGTGGTCACACTACTGAAGAACTTTTTGGCAATGCCTGGAAAGAAATGAATATCAACAGAGAAAAAGTTCAGTTTATCTCAAAATGCGGTATTGTAATGAATTCTGACAGGAAACCTTCTGTAATTAAGCATTATAATTACAATTCAGACTATATCCTGAAAACTGTCGATGAAAGTCTGAGTAAGCTGAGAACAGAGTATCTTGATGTTCTTCTTTTGCATCGTCCGTCTCCTTTGATGGATCCTCGTGAGGTTGCAGAAACCTTTGAAGTGCTAAAGGCAGTTGGAAAGGTAAAACATTTTGGAGTCAGTAATTTTTCCGCTTCTCAATTTGAATTGTTGAATCAAAATTTTCCATTAATCACCAATCAAATAGAAGTCTCTGTGAATGAAATTTCCTCCTTTGAAAATGGAACTTTGGACCAATTGATGATGGAAAATAAAAGTCCAATGGCTTGGTCTGTCTTGGGAAATTATTTTTCCGAAAAATCAGAACAGAATATCAGATTAAAAAGTATAGTGAATAATCTTTGTCAAAAGTACGGTGCAGAAGAAAATCAAATTTTATTGGCCTTCATTCTCAAACATCCTTCGAAGATAATTCCAGTCATTGGAACTTCCAGACAGGAAACAATAAGAGAACTAAAAAAATCTTTAATGATTGATTTAGAAACAATTGACTGGTTCAGAATATTGGAAGCAAGCCGTGGAGTAGAAGTTGATTGAGTGATGTTGAAATAAGTTTCAAATTTAATTTGAAAGTTATTGATTAATCAAAAATAATCGTACCTTGCACCAAATTATAATTGAAATCAATAATATTCATTTTTTGTTGTTTTTCCTTATCTATAATTTTAAACAACATTTTTATAACTTAATTTTTTTAAAATGAACATTTTTGTTTCAAACATCAACTACGCAACAAAGGATTACCAGTTGCAAGAATTATTCGAAGAATTTGGAGAAGTTACTTCTGCAAAGATCATTACTGACAGAGATACTGGGAGATCAAAAGGATTTGGTTTCGTAGAAATGGGAGATGCTGAAGGGCAGCAAGCTGTAGAGGCATTAAACCAGAAAGAATTGAACGGAAAAATTCTTAACGTAACTGAAGCTAGACCAAGAGAAGAAAAACCAAGAAGATCTTTCGATAACAACCGTGGAGGCGGTGGTTACGGAGGTGGTAACCGTGGAGGCGGTTACGGAGGTGGCGAAAACCGTGGAGGCGGTGGTCGTTGGTAAATCAATCTTCCTAAGAAATAAGAAGCGATCTATTCCAGATCGCTTTTTTTTGTATTGATTTTTACTGAGAATTACTTATTTTTCTTTTTTTTCTTATCTTTCTTCTTAGACTTTTTATTACCGGTGATTTCCTTGATAAAATCCTGAATGTAATTTTCTTTTTGATTTTCTGTCGAGGTTTTAGTAACTCGCTGCTCAAAAAGGTTATTTACTGATTCTTCAGTAATGTGCTTTTCTACGACGAGAAGCTCCAATAATTCAGTTCCCGAATTATTAAAATAATTTTCCAAAAAGCGCTTTAGAACATGTTTTTTATAATCTTCAAAGCTGGGTGCTGGAGTGTAAAGATAGATTCTGCCTTGCTTTTCTGTTGTCAGATAATGTTTTTCTACCAGTATTTTCAGAAACGTAGAAACAGTATTTTGATGAGGTTTAGGCTCTGGAAAAACTTCCATCAGTTCACGGAAATAGATTTGACCTTTGTTCCAAATCAGTTGCATGATTTCTTCCTCAGAAGGTGTTAAAGATTGTAATATCATAAGTTGATTGATTAAAAAATAATAGCCTTTACCATCACAAGATAAATTAAAGAAACAAAAAAAGCAATACCGGCACCAGATAAAACTTCTTTTGGCGTATGTCTTTTCAGAATAACTCTTGTAACACCGATGAGAATTGCCAGTAAAAACCAAATGATTCCAATTACAGGTTGTATAGCAAAAAACAAAGCAGCAACATATATATTAAGACTGGTATGCATTGAGCTTTTGATGAAAAAATTACTGACTTGCATTAATATAAGCAAGATACAAAGCATAAAGACCGTCCAATCCATTTCTTTATGGAGGTAAAAATCTACGCCTAAGAAAACAACAGTTGCGATGATGATGAAAATGTAAAGGGAATGTCGTTGTCTTCTGTTCGAGACGTCCATATTGGAGTAATTTCCATTTTTTACATTTTTATAAATCCAAATCGCAATAGGGATAATTAGCAAAAGCAAAATCGGTAAAAATTTCTTCGTCGCCTGTTCCCAAGAATAATTTTGGTAACTGTAATAGAAGAAATAGATGACTAGAGAAACCAAAGGATTGAAAAAATTCGAAATTACTTTCGAGACAGATATTATGACTGGGTTTTTGATTTCCATTGATAAAAATTTCGATTTCAATATACAAATAATTTTTATTTCCAACAGTTGAGATAATTGTACAATATTCAAAGCTTGTGTAATCGGTTGCGCTTTTTTTAATATTAATTTTGAGTAATGATTCTTATTCCGCAAAAAATATGATAATATGCATACAATAAAGAAAGAATTTTTTTCTTATTTTTGCTACATATTTCGAAATTACAATGAAAGAATTTTCTAAAGAAGTGTACCTTAAGTGGTATGAAGAAATGACAATGTGGAGAAGGTTTGAAGACAAATGCCGTTCTCTTTACTTGAAACAAAAAATAAGAGGTTTTTTACACTTATATAACGGACAGGAGGCTATCCCTGCAGGTTTTACCCATGCAATGGATCTGTCAAAAGACAGTATGATTACAGCATACAGATGCCACATCCATCCAATGGCAATGGGTGTAGACCCGAAGAAAATTATGGCAGAACTTTGCGGGAAAGCAACTGGAACATCTCAGGGAATGGGAGGTTCTATGCATATTTTCAGTAAAGAGCACCGTTTTTATGGTGGTCACGGTATCGTTGGTGGGCAAATTCCTCTGGGAGCTGGTATCGCTTTCGGTGACAAATATTTTGACAGAAAAGCAGTGAACATCTGTTTTATGGGAGATGGTGCTGTACGTCAGGGTGCGCTTCACGAGACTTTCAATATGGCAATGAACTGGAAATTACCTGTTATTTTTGTTTGTGAAAACAATGGTTACGCAATGGGAACTTCTGTAAAAAGAACAGCCAACCACGAAGATATTTACAAATTAGGACTAGGATACGAGATGCCTTGTCTTCCTGTAGATGCGATGGATCCAGAAAAAGTAGCAGAAGTTGCTTATGAAGCTATCGAAAGAGCAAGAAGAGGAGACGGACCAACTTTCATCGAGGCTAGAACATACCGTTACAGAGGTCACTCTATGTCAGATGCAGAGCCTTATAGAACTAAAGAAGAAGTGGCGCAGCACAAATTGGAAGATCCAATCGAGATTGTAAAACATAGACTTTTGGAAAACAACTGGGCAACTCAAGAAGAGTTGGACGCGTTGGACGAAAAATCCAGAGAATTTGTAGAAGAGTGCGTAGAGTTCATGGAAAATTCTCCATATCCAGACTCTTCTAAACTTTATGATTATGTATATTCCACTCCGGATTATCCGTTCATCAACAAATTAGAAAATAATTAATAACGGTTTGATGATGTGAAGACAGGTTGATTTTGACTAATTCTCACCGCATCATCTCATTATCAAATTAACAAATAAAAATTATGGCAGAAGTAATTACGATGCCCCGTTTATCGGATACGATGACGGAAGGCAAAGTTTCAAAATGGCACAAAAAAGTGGGCGACGCTGTAAAAGAAGGCGATATCCTTGCAGAAATCGAAACTGATAAAGCAGTTCAGGATTTTGAATCCGAAATTAACGGAACGCTTTTATACATCGGTGTAGAAGAAGGTGCACAAGCTCCTGTAGATTCAGTTTTGGCAGTAATCGGTACACAGGGAGAAGATATCTCTGCACTTATCGGTGGTGGTGCAAAAACTGAAGAAAAGAAATCTGAAGAAGAATCTAAAACTCAAGGCGAATCTACTTCTGTAGAAACTGCTGACGAAAGCGCTGGTTCAGCTGATATTCCTGACGGCGTAGAAGTGATTACAATGCCTCGTCTTTCTGATACAATGACTGAAGGTAAAGTTGCTAAATGGCAAAAGAACGTTGGTGATACGGTAAAGGAAGGTGATATCCTTGCAGAAATTGAGACTGATAAAGCGGTTCAAGATTTCGAATCAGAAGTAAACGGAACATTATTGTACCAAGGTGTTGCTGAAGGTGTTGCTGCGGAAGTTGATAAAATTTTAGCCATCATTGGTCCAGCAGGAACAGATGTTTCCAGCGTAGTTTCTGGAGGTGGCAAAAGAGCTGCGGCTCCAAAAACTGAAGCTAAAGCTGAAACCAAAACAGAAGAGAAACAAGAGTCTGCACCAGTGGCAGCTTCTTCTACTGGCGAAAGAGTCGCTATCTCTCCTCTGGCTAAGAAAATTGCTCAGGATAAAGGCGTAGATTTTTCTGCCATCAAAGGTTCTGGAGAAAACGGAAGAATCGTGAAGAAAGATGTTGAAAACTATCAGCCTTCTGCACAACCAGCTGCTGCGACAACTGCTGCAAAAGCAGCGCCTGCACAGCCAAGTGTAGCATTCTCGCCGGGTGAAGATTCTGAAACACCAAACTCTCAGGTGAGAAATATCATCGCAAAGAGATTGGCAGAAAGTAAATTCACTGCGCCACATTACTACCTGACGGTGGAAATCAATATGGACAAAGCCATCGAAGCTAGAAAAGAAATCAACAGTTTGCCAGATACAAAAGTGTCTTTCAACGATATGATTATCAAAGCAGTTGCGGTTGCACTGAGAAAGCATCCACAGGTTAATTCTTCTTGGGCTGGCGACAAAATTGTTCACCACGGAAACATCAATGTTGGTGTAGCAGTAGCAGTCCCAGACGGATTAGTGGTTCCTGTATTGAAGAATACAGACTTTATGAACTACAACGAGATTTCTGCAGCCGTAAAAGATATGGCGGGAAGAGCAAAAACAAAAGCACTGAAAGCTAACGAAATGGAAGGTTCTACTTTCTCTGTTTCAAATCTTGGAATGTTTGGTATTGAGACGTTTACATCAATCATTAATCAACCGAATTCTGCGATTCTATCTGTAGGAGCGATTATTGAAAAACCGATTGTGAAGAACGGACAAATCGTTGTTGGAAATACAATGAAGCTTTCTCTAGCTTGTGACCACAGAGTTATCGACGGTGCAACTGGAGCGCAGTTCTTGCAAACCTTAAGAACTTATCTGGAAAGTCCATTAAGCTTACTTTTAGGATAAACTAAATTCGAAATATTACATCAGAAACCTTTCAACTTTGTTGGAAGGTTTTTTTGTTTTAAATAAAATTATTTTTCGACAGTAAAAATTTTATTTATTCTCCTAAAGTTTATAATCTGAGCTGCGGAATAAAAATACTATTTCCTTGAAGTTCAATCTGGCTTGTGTAACTCAAACAGATTTCTGTGAAGGTTCAACATAACATGGGGAACTCAAAAAAATGTGTACAAGTTTACGCTGAGCTTGAAAGCTTGTACATAATTAATCTTCTTTAGTTTTGCTTTGATGAAGTCGTAAACGCTCACCGCGTGAGGGATGGAAATGGATATCCTTTTTGTCTGGACTGGAATGGTAATGCAAAGGGAGAACTCACTAAAGACAAAAAGATAGTAATGGACAGCCCGACCCTTTGTTTTTGCCGGACTGGTAATTTGCTTTTGCAACACGGAATCGTCGGGCAAGAACAATGGGACACGCCCAAATTAATCTTTTTATCGATTCGGGATTTGATTATATTTGTTCTGTGAAAAAGCTATTGTTATTATTTGTTTTTATGGGTAGTTTTGGTTTTGCTCAGGATCATCTGTCGGGTTTCAATATGATGTCTTTTACGTATAAAATGAACCCGAAATGGATGGCGTATCTTGAGCTTCAAACTCGTTCCAGACGGGATTATACTGTGATTGATTATTATGAGACCAAGGGCGGAGTGGGTTACAACATTACGAAGAATAATCAGGTTTTTGTGGGAATTGGTCGTTACGGAACGTATGAGGAAATGAGGATTTCGCAGGAGGAATTCAGGATGTGGTTGCAATATACACTTACGCAGAGATTGGGAAAGTTGAAGCTGGATCACCGTGGAAGGGCCGAGCACCGGTTTTTCTATGCAAGCCAGACGGGCGAACATACGGAGGCGAACCGTTTCCGATACCGATTGAGTGCAACTTTGCCAATTAACAAAGATAAAGTACAGGGGAAGACATTTTTTGTGAACGCCTTCGAGGAGTTATTCTTTGGCCCAAAAGAGCCCAATTTCAAGAGGAACCGTAGTTTTGCGGGGATGGGTTATCAGTTCAATAACAGCTTATCCATTACGTCGGGCTACATGTTTCAGCGGGAATTTGCTGTCAAAGGCAACGACAACTTCCATTTTCTGTATTTTGCGCTCAACTTCACAATTGATGGGACGGGCGATGAAAAGGATATTGTCATTCCGATGGTGGACTAAATATTGTTTCTCGCAGATTTGGCAGCTGAAGTTAATTTAGATTTGCTCAACAAGCAAAATTTGCGAGAAAAAATTCTAATATTTTTCAGTAAGATAGAGGTAGGCTTTTAGGTACTTATTGAAGCGTTTCAAATCTCGCTCGTGCAATAGTTCTGTACATCTTGCCAAATCCATATTGTCCCGAAGATCATTAATTTTGACCGCAATAGCGAGCGGACTTTTTTCTATTCTTGCTATGAAGGCATCATAATCCAAATGTTCTTCTTCCCGTTTTGTGAGACATTCTACCGCTTCCAGAATATATTCGGGAAAGCCTTTTTCTCGGAGGAATTCTATGGGAAATTCTGGGTTGTCTTCTACGACATCGTGCAGTACGCCAACAATTTTTTCATCTATGGTTTTGCCGGCGTTCATCACACGGAAAACGTGACCAAGATATGGTGCATTGTATTTGTCGGTTTGTTTTTTATGTGCTTTGGTTGCGATTTTTATGGCTTTGTTGAGGAGTTCGTGCGACGACATTTATTTGTTTTTTTCTTTTTGGGTAGTTTCTTTATTTTGTGGTAGTTCTGAGTATTGTTCTGATGGTTTTTTACTTAGCATCCTATATTTGGAAGCATCAGCAGAATCTACATTTTTATAGAATGAAATTTTACTGTTTTCTTTCTGTATTGTATCAGCAGGTTGCGATTGATGATATGGATTAGACGGAATTGAGTTTTTTGGTTTTTCACTCTTAGATTTTTGAGAAAACAGCAATCCGAAAGATAACGATGCAGTAAGTAAAATGAATTTTTTCATCGGTTTAATTTTAAAGTGAAATTATAAAAAAACCTTAACTATATATGTTAAGGTTTTATTAAAATATATTGGAATTATCGTCCCTTCAACTCATCAAACAACCTTTCCAAAGAACCAAGGTCAGAAATCAAAACTTCTCTTGCTTTCGCGCCATTGAAACCACCAACAATGCCTGCTGCTTCCAATTGGTCCATAATTCTTCCTGCTCTGTTGTAACCTAGTTTTAGTTGTCTTTGCAACATAGAAGTGGAACCTTGTTGCGTAGAAATTACGATTCTTGCAGCATCTTCAAAAAGCTGGTCTTTCTCATTCGGGTCAAAAGCGCCCACTGTAGAAGTGCTGTCCTCGCCGGAATATTCTGGAAGAAGATAGGCGTCTGGATAACCTTTTTGCTCGCCTACAAATTCTGCAATTCTTTCTACTTCCGGCGTATCTACAAAAGCACATTGTAAACGTGTCAAATCATTGCCATTAAAGTAAAGCATATCACCACGACCAACCAATTGCTCTGCACCCGGCGAATCCAAAATGGTTTTGGAATCAACTCCCGAAATAACTCGGAAGGCAATTCTTGCAGGGAAATTCGCTTTAATCATTCCGGTAATGACGTTTACAGAAGGTCTTTGTGTCGCCACAATCAGGTGGATTCCGATAGCTCTTGCCAACTGTGCCAATCGTGCAATCGGATGTTCTACTTCTTTTCCTGCGGTCATAATCAAATCTGCAAACTCATCGACCACCAAAACGATGTAAGGCAAATATCGGTGTCCATTTTCTGGATTCAGTTTTCTTTGGGCAAATTTGGCGTTGTATTCTTTGATGTTTTTACAAAATGCATTTTTCAAAAGGTCATAACGCTGGTCCATCTCTATACAAAGCGAGTTCAATGTATTGATAACCTTTGCATTGTCTGTGATGATGGCATCTTCCGTATCAGGCAACTTCGCCAGATAATGTCTTTCTATTTTTGAATATAGGGAAAGCTCTACTTTCTTCGGATCAACCATCACGAATTTCAGTTCGCTCGGATGTTTTTTATAAATCAGTGACGTTAAAATCGCATTAATACCGACAGATTTTCCTTGTCCTGTTGCTCCGGCCATCAAAAGGTGAGGCATTTTTGCAAGGTCGGCCACGAAGACTTCATTCGAAATAGTTCTACCAAAAACGATGGGCAAATCCATATCAGCCGATTGGAATTTTGGCGAAGAAACTACCGATTTCATAGAAACCATTGTAGGGTTTTTTCTTGGGACTTCTATTCCTATTGTTCCTTTTCCTGGCATTGGCGCAATGATTCTGATTCCAAGTGCAGAAAGATTAAGCGCAATATCATCCTGTAATTTTTTGATTGCCGCAACTCGGATTCCTGCTTCCGGTACAATTTCGTAAAGCGTGACTGTTGGTCCGATTGTCGCTTTGATTTCAGAAATTCCAACGTTGAAGGTTTTCAGCAATCCAACAATCCTGTTTTTATTTTCTTCCAGTTCATCTTTGTTAATTGTGATTTCCTCGTTTCCGTAATCTTTCAGTAAATCGACTGACGGCATCTGGAACTTGGCCAAATCTAATTTGTGATCGTACAAACCGTGCTTGCTCACTAAGTCATCCGATTTCTGTTGTTCAGCAGTTACAGGAAAATCTTCGTCTTTTTTAATTTCTACATTGAAGGCGAAATCATCCTCAACATTTACAACGGGAGTTTCAACAACTGGCTTATGAGGCTGAGTTGGAGTAGAAGATAATATGATGGGTTCAGGGACAGATTCCTGAATAGATTCTCTGATATCATCTTGAAATGACGTTTGGTTCGGAGTTTTAATAGGTTCAAAATCTTGAGTAACTCTGATGTTGCTGAAATCTTTCTCTGCCTTGATTGTTTTTTCGCTCGCCACCAATTTTTCAGTAACAATCTCCTGATCCAGTTCTTCATCCGCTTCGAATTCTTCATCGGAATTCGGCATCATACTTTTTAGTTTGCCAAACGTATTATCATTGATATCATTCAGTTTATTTTTAATAGAACTTGGTCTTAGGTTAAATTCCAGAACGAAATACAGCGCAAAACTTACCAAAAGTACCATCCAAAGACCAACAGAACCAATATAAGATTTGAGATAATCCATAATCTGATAACCGTAAACGCCACCGAGGACACCTTCACCATCAGTCACCGCACCAAAGAAAATAGGAGTCCAACAAATGAAAAATAAACTGTGAGAAATGGTTTTCCAAGGTTTAAAATAATTCTTCTTGAAAACCAATGTTCCAAAAACAAAACACAAAAATGCCACCACAAAAGCAGCCACACCAATACTTTCAAAAATGAAAAGATTCCCTAAAAAATCTCCAATTTTTCCAAAAAGGTTGGAAGATTCTACTGTTTTGTCTGCCATAGTTCCTGCTTGGCTTTGGTCAGACTTCCAGTTCATCAGATACGAACCGAAAGAAACGGTCAAAACTATTGATAAGATTATCAGCGTGACCCCCGAAATAATTCTCGGTTTCGATATAATTTTGCTTGAGTTGGAGGGTGTATTTTTGTTGTTGTTCATTTTCAAAAAAGGTCAATAGATGCAAATTTAAGGTTTTTTATTTCTCAGATAAATTGTTCAGAGTTATTTTTATATTTTTTACTTTGACGTCTTTTTCAGTAGACTAATTCTCAACCAAAAACCAATTATTAAGAACCATTCAAAATAACGTTTTGCAATCTCAAAATGACAAATAACAGTTTTTTTTGATGCGGTTGTCCTTTATCATCCTTATTTTTGTGAATTATAAATTTCAGAATGAAAAAGATTCAGGATATTCTTATTTCTACGCGAACGATGGCCTTTCTGTTGCTGGTTTTCGCTATTTCTATGGCTGTTGCCACTTTTATTGAAAACGATTACGGAACGCCAACAGCAAAAGCACTGATCTATGAAGCAAAATGGTTTGAAGCCGTTATGTTTTTATTGATACTGAATTTCATCGGGAACATCGGACGATACAGGCTTTTCCGAAGAGAAAAATGGCCTGTTTTGGTTTCCCACCTGGCTTTTATCTTGATTTTTATCGGAGGTGCTATTACGCGTTACATCAGTTTCGAGGGTACAATGCACATCCGAGAAGGCGAAACTAGTAATGAAATCATTACAGATAAACATTTCTTCAAAATCAAAATTGAGGAAAAAGGTGACCAACAGAATTACCATGACGTTCCCTATCTGATGTCGCCACTTCATCATGATTTCCAGGCGACTTATGATTTCTTGGGAAAAGAGAAAATCGTTGTGAAAGCTCTGAATTATATTCAGAGAAAAAAAGACAGTCTGGTGGTTGGGAATGGAAAGGAATTTCTGCATTTGGTTTCGACCGGTGATATGGGCGGACGTCAAAATATTTATTTGGCTCAGGGCGAGGTTCAGAATATCAACGGAACTTTGGTGAGTTACAACAGAACGTCTATCGATGGCGCAGTCGAGTTTCAGAAAAAAGATGGACAGCTTTACATCAAAACACCTGTTGATGCGGCCTTTATGACCATGGCAACCAAAGCTACCGGGACGACTACTAAAAATGAATTTCAGCCGCTGGCTTTGAGAAGTCTTTATACAATTGAACAACTTAAACTTGTAATTCCAGAAGGCACCAAAACCGGAAAATTGGTTGCTTATGAAGGAGACAAACAAAAAGATAAAGACGTTCCTGATATGTTGAAAGTAGAAGTAGCCGGACCAAGAACCAAACAAATCGTAGACCTGGTGGTTGAAAAAGGAAACCCGAATAATTATAAACAAATCAAAATTGATGGATTGGATGTAATGCTGGGATTTGGGCCTAAGATATATACCACAACCAGTGGAAATCAGCCTTTTGCTCTTAAATTGGAAAAATTTGTAATGGAAACTTATCCGGGAAGTTCTTCGCCATCTGCTTACGAATCACACGTTAAAATCGTGGACGAAGGTAAAGAAACGCCTTACAATATTTATATGAATCACGTGTTGAATTACAAAGGTTACCGATTCTTCCAGGCGAGTTTTGACCCGGATAGAAAAGGAACAGTTCTTTCTGTAAACCACGATTTTTGGGGGACTTTGATAAGTTATATCGGTTACGCATTTCTTTTTGTCGGGATGTTTGTGACAATGTTCTGGAAAGGTTCTCGTTTCTGGAGCCTAAACCAAATGCTGAAAACCATAAGCAAGAAAAAAGCAACAATGGTACTTTTAGTTTTGTTTAGTTTTGGACTGAATGCTCAGGAAATCGATATGCACGGTAAAGACGGTAGTCACGAAGGTCATTCTCATTCTCCTGAAGTCTCCGCGCCATCGTCTCCAAACAAAAACCCTGCAGTGATAGATGCTGATGTGATGGTCAAAAATATCGAGATCAGTAAAGAGCATGCCGACAAGTTTGGTTATCTGTTGGTTCAAAATTATGAAGGTCGAATTGTTCCTGCCAATACTCAGGCATTGGATATTTTGCATAAATTAACGTCGCGTTCCACATTCCAGAATCTGGATGCCAATCAATGGTTTTTGGCAGCGACTATCGACCCTATGTTTTGGGCTCAGGTTAATATTATTAAAATCGAAACCGCTGGAAAAGTTGGGAAAGATCTAAGAGAAAAAACGAAAGCTACTGAAGAAGGTTTCACAAGTTTGATTAAACTGTTTCCTGCCGACAAAAACGGAAATCTCCGCTTTGTTTTGGAAGATGATTATAATGATGCCTTCAGAAAAAAAGCCTCCGAAAGAACCCGATATGATGAAGCGGTCATCAAACTTAATGATAAAGTCCAGGTTTTGAATGGAATTATGTCTTATCAATATTTCCGAACTGTTCCTGTAAAAAATGATTCAAATCACACGTGGAGTTCCGTGATGACACCTTCTTTCGAACCAGACCAGAATGCGCAGAATGTTCTTGGTCCATACTTGTCAAGCGTACTGCTGGCAACACAAGGCGGAAGCTGGGCAAAAGCGGATGCAGAACTGAAAAAAGTAGAAGAATACCAACAGAAATGGGGCAAAACTGTAGTGCCTTCTGAAAATAAAGTAAATTTGGAGGTTTTGATGAATGCCTTGGATATCAACTTTAAATTACTGATTTTCTACACCATCATTGGTGGTTTATTATTGGTTTTAGGTTTTGTAGAATTGTTCAAAACGGGTAGGATTATCAATAGAGTCATTAAGATTATTATTTATATTGGTGTAATTGGCTACATTTTCCATTTCCTCGGACTGATTTCCAGATGGTACATTTCCGGACACGCACCGTGGAGTAATGGCTATGAAGCAATTATCTTCATCTCTTGGGTTGGTATTTCTGCGGGATTGATGTTTTATTTTAGTATTGGAAAACCATCCTTGGAGCATAAGGTTGCTTTTGAAACTAAAAATTTAATCAAAAAAAATAATGCTAATGCTCTAGTTCCAGCTGCAGGATTTTTGGTAGCGGTTATTATGATGGGCTTCGCACACGGAGGTTCAGCGCTTGACCCACAGATTACGCCGCTGGTTCCCGTTCTGAAATCATATTGGTTGGTAGTTCACGTGGCGATTATCACATCCAGTTATGGATTCTTCTCCTTGTCTATGTTGATTGCGATGATTTCACTAATATTCTACATTATTGCAAACAAAGCAACTTTTGCCAAACATAACGATACAACATTAAAGGAACTGGCCATCGTGAGCGAAATGTCTTTGAACATTGGACTGTTAGCATTAACCATCGGAAACTTCTTGGGAGGAATTTGGGCCAACGAATCTTGGGGACGTTACTGGAGCTGGGATCCAAAAGAAACCTGGGCTTTCATCTCGATTATGATTTATGCATTTGTCATTCACATGAGACTGGTTCCTGGTTTGAGAGGTAGGTACACCTTCCACGTCGTGACGATGTTCGCCTTCTGTTCGATGGTAATGACTTATTTTGGCGTGAATTATTACTTGTCAGGATTACATTCATACGCCAAAGGTGACCCGATTCCTTTGCCACTTTGGGTTTACATCAGTTTAGCATATATGTTTGTGTTATCAGGAGCTGCTTGGTTTAAGTATAAAAAGCTAAATGAAAAACATGAAACAAGAACACAAGTAGAACCGTAAAACAACGTAATATTGTGTCAATGTAGGAGTATATTTTCAAAAATATATTTAGTGCGTGATTTTGCATTGAAAATACGAAGCGCCAGACTTATACACAGTCTGGCGTTTTTGTTTTGATATAAGTTTATTAAAAGATTTAAAGTCAGTAAGAGTTATATTTTAATTCCACACAGAAATCTTTTTTTAATTTAAAGCGTTGTTTAATCATTATAAATTGATTTGATCGCTAAAGATTATGCTTTATGTATGTCTAAAAATGTACTCGTGCAAATGAAAATTCCCGCTTATCATAAAACGGGAATTGATTTATTTACAAAGAATAATGGTCTATTCTTTAATCAATTTTTGAGTCTCAGATTGACCATCTGCGAAGTCAATTTTCAGAATGTAATTTCCTGCAGGCAGTTTGGAAAGATTTATTTTTTTAGAATGATCTTCTAACAATATTTTCCCTTCGACATTGTAAACAGAAACTGTTGTAATCTTTGAAGTAGAGTTGATATTAATAACATCTTTTGCCGGATTTGGATAGACTGAACTTTTATTTTTAACAACTTCGTCGGTTCCCAATTTTATTACGGTAGAATATATTGGTCCCACCCAAAGACTATTGATATTTTCATTAGTACATTTTGATTTCACATACATCTCATAAAGCCAATTTCTAGTCAAGTCATTTTTTGTATCAGCAGGTATGTTTTGCACTTGATGGATATCCTCATATTCCGAGGTGTAGACATTTTTTCTGGACCAGATTGTTTCCCATTCATTAGCAGTTCCTTTTTCTTTCCAGCTGATATTGATTTCCTGTCCGACTTGGCTTGTGATTTTAAGATCTGTTGGAGCAGCACAAATAATCTGTCCGCTTTTCTGATTTTGGATATACATCGATATGGGAAAATAACCCTGACCATCTTTAAACACAGCATCAGGAACATTTATTTTGATGGTATGCGACCCTGCGGCCAAGTTTCCAAGATTTATCTCACGATTTGGTATCGCGTCACCAGGACACCAATTGTTCCAGTTCATCCAGTTTCTTGGCGGTTTTGGAGCTGTACCATAGATGCCGTTGCCTTGGGTGTTGTACTGTCTGTAATCTTCGCAAGTTTTACCACCAGGTTTGTATTGATGAACCAAAACATTGTCCAAATAAACAAAATGTTCTCTTCTGGCATACTCCTCACCACCAGAATTTGATCCGTGATTAGAAGTAGTCAGATATAAAATGGCATTTTGAACCGGCTGATCCAATGTGAAGTTCACAATTCTTGTCGTCTGGTTGGGAACATCCGTTGCATTATAATTATTGAGATTGTCACGATACGATAATGGCAGAAAGAAATGAGGTTCTGAGGTGTTGGTTCCACTAGAAACAAATTCCAGATTACCTCGGAAAACATCTGTTCTGTCTGCACATCCAGCAACTTGAGTATTGGCAGCTGCAGAATAACCATCAGCACGGAACTCAATCCAAAAATCATAAACAGAAGATAAGGTAGTGTCGTGAAGAATTTTCGAAATATTATCAATCTGATAACTGTACGGTACTTGCGTTGGAGACACATTCTTATTCATAAATGGTGTAATAAAGCGACCAATCTCGATACGTTTGATATCCGCCTGGTTGAAAGTATATGATGTGCTTCCCTTTGGGACTAAAACTAAATTCACCCCAGCGAGTCTGTCATAGTTGTCACAGGCTGCCGTCAAGATAATATTCATTTTGACACTGTTGCCTAGAGATGCTATTTCGGCATCTGACAGTTTTCTGGAAATGATATCCTGCTCATAAGCATGCAGACGAATTGCACCAGCTGGAATTTGAGAAAAGGCTTCTGGAGGCATTGTTTGACCTTCTCCAAGATAATGATACATACTGTAAAATGGTACATCATTGAAAATTGAAACATTTTGAGCAGATACAGTAGAGTTGGATAGAAGCCCAGCGAATGCAAGGAGTAGTTTTTTAGTCATATTAGATTTATTATTTCTATCAAATTTATAAATTCTTTGCTAATAAATTAATAGTATTTTATTTTTGATGAATGAAATGTTCTGTTTACTAATTTTATTGAGGATTTAATCATTTACTTTTTAATATAATTTTGTCACTTGTAATCCTGATTAAAATTAATATCTTTAAGAAAAATTACAATTATGTACATTATTTATATCCTAATCTTTTTTGGTCTTATTACATTGTTTGCCTCTTTTTTTACTGTAAAACAAGAAACGGCAGCTTTGGTAGAACGTTTAGGCAAATTCCATTCTGCGAGACACGCAGGTTTGCATCTGAAAATCCCTTTTATAGATCAGATTTCCAAAAGAATGAATCTCAGAATCCAACAGTTAGATGTCATGATTGATACCAAAACTTTGGATAATGTTTTTGTGAAAATGAAAATATCTGTTCAGTTTCAGGTGATCAGAACCCAGGTTGCAGATGCCTATTATCGTCTGGAAAGTCCACACGATCAGATTACTTCCTATGTTTTTGATGTAGTGAGAGCAGAAGTTCCGAAGTTGAAATTGGATGATGTTTTTCTCAAAAAGGATGATATTGCAGTAGCTGTAAAAGCAGAACTGCAGGATGCGATGCAAAGTTATGGTTATGACATCATCAAAGCTTTGGTAACGGATATTGATCCTGATGATCAGGTAAAACACGCAATGAACCGAATCAATGCAGCAGAGCGTGAAAAAACGGCCGCAGAATATGAATCCGAAGCTCAAAGAATCAGAATTGTGGCCGTTGCAAAAGCTGAGGCAGAATCCAAAAAACTCCAAGGACAAGGTATCGCAGATCAAAGAAGAGAAATTGCAAAAGGTCTGGAAGAATCTGTGAAAATGCTGAACAGTGTACAGATTGATGCGCACGAAGCTTCTGCATTGATTGTGGTAACACAACATTACGATACCTTGCAATCCATTGGTGCAAACAATCGCTCCAATCTTGTTCTTCTGCCCAACACACCAACTGCAGCAAGTTCTATGCTGAATGATCTGGTTGCTTCTATGGCTGTTTCCAAACAATTGGATTTGGATGATAGGCCTAGGAAATCATAAGCGTTAAAAATAATTTGAAAATCCGAGCAATCGGATTTTTTTATTTTAAAAATTCTTAGTTGTAACTAAAATTCAAAATCAGAGACTATTTAAAAAAAAATAATCAGATGGAAAAAATTCTGGAAGTCAAAAATTTATCCAAAAAATTCAAGCATATCGCTGTGAATAACATTTCTTTCGATGTAGAAAAAGGAAATGTTTATGGGCTTTTGGGTCCAAACGGAAGCGGGAAATCTACCACTTTTGGAATGTTACTTTCTACAATCAACCCAACTTCCGGTTCCTGGAAGTGGTTTGGCAAAGAAGGTACAGATACAGATACGCTCAAAAAAATAGGCGCCATTATCGAACAGCCGAATTTCTATCCCTATTTATCTGCTGAAAAAAATTTGGAGATTGTCGCAACTATAAAAGGTGTTCCTTACAGAAGAATTGATGAAGTTCTGGAAGTGGTCAATCTATTGACGAGAAAGAAAGATGCTTTCAAAACCTATTCTTTAGGGATGAAACAACGGTTGTCCATCGCATCTGCGCTATTGGCAGATCCACAGGTTTTGATTTTGGATGAGCCTACCAATGGACTAGATCCCGAAGGAATTATCCAAATTCGGGATATTATCAATTCAATAGCAAAATCTGGAACAACCATTATTGTGGCCAGTCATCTTTTGGATGAGATTGAGAAAATATGTTCTCACGTAATTGTCTTAAAGCAAGGAACAGCCATTTATTCTGGCTCTGTAGATGCAATGAGTAATACGAAAGGTTTCTTTGAGTTGAAGTCAGAAAATAATGAACTTTTGATTTCGGTTTTAAATCAATTACATATTTTCTCAAGTGTTAAAGAAAAAGACCAACTGATTATCGCACAGATTTCGGACGATATTTCTGCTTCTGAACTTAACAGAAAATTATTCGAAAAAGGGGTTTCTTTATCTCACCTTCAGAAGAAAAAAGAAAGCCTTGAAACTCAATTCCTAGAACTAGTAAAACAAACCAACTCATGATAAGATTATTAAAATTAGAATATCTCAAGAATCTGAATTACAATCCGTTTAGAATTTTTGCCGGTTTGTACTTTATTATTTTGACTCTGCTTCTCTTCGTAGGTTTGGTAGATTTTGACCTGGCCGGTTTGAAGATTAATTTGAAGGAGCAAGGGATGTATGACTTTCCTGGAATTTGGAATTTCACAACCTATATTGTTGGACTGCTCAAGATTTTTCTGGGGTGTATTATTGTTTTTTCAATCTGTCAGGAGTTCAGTAATAGAATGTTCAAACAAAATATGATTGACGGATTGAGTAGGGAAGAGTTCATATTTTCGAAGCTCTTAACTATTTTGGTTTTTACTGGATTTTCAACATTCTTAGTTTTTGTGATTGCTTTTATTTTGGGCAAGAGTTATTCCTCAACGCAAGAAAGTGAGTTGATTTTTAAGGAGATTTACTTCATTTTCAATTACTTTTTGAAGCTGTTTACATTTTTTTCTTTCCTGATGTTTTTGTCGGTTTTACTCAGAAAATCAATCTTTGTTTTTCTTGGATTTTTTATGATTTGGTTTGTAGAAAAAGTGATGATTGGCATCGAAACTTTTGGCGTCTCAAAAAATATTAAAGAAGCTGAGGCTTCAAAAATTTTGAAAACAAAAACGTTTTTTACAGATTATTTACCACTCGAAAGTATGTCTAACTTGATTCCATCACCTTTAGTAAGAACTCAGATGGCCAAAATGTTTGGGATGGAATTTAAGTTCGAATATCCAATTGGAAGTGTCGTTGCTTGTCTGGTTTGGTCGGTAATTTTCATCGCAGGAAGTTATTGGATTCTTAAAAAGAAAGACTGGTAGTTTTTATTCAAAAATAAAATATATAAACTATTTAAAATCAATAACTTGTATTGATTGTTTGGAATATTATTGAGCTAAGTGCAGAACCATTGTTATAACAAACAATGGTTTTTTTATTTTGTATGTAGATATTTATCTATAAACTCCCTAAAATACAGTGTTTTCTATGTCGTTTTTTAACCCAAATTTAACTTTTCATTTGTCTGTTTTAACAATAAATCGGATAAATTTGTAGCAATGAATTTTAAATTTACTTTCATCGTATTGAGTATGTTTTTCTCTTCACAATTTTTGATTGCTCAGAAGAGTTATAATGCTTTGGTTTATGAAGGTAACAAAAAGTTTGATGCTAAACAGTACGAAGCGTCTTCGAGCAAATATTTGGAAGCTATCTCATTGAAAAATGGAAATTATACTGCCCATTATAACTTAGGAAATTCACTTTTTAAAAGTAAAAAATATGAAGAAGCCGCTGCGGAATATGAGAAAGCCGCTACTTTAACGAAAAGTAAATACGAAAAAGCAGCAGCGATTTATAATCAGGGAAATGTTCAGATGCAAACCAACAATCCTGATAAAGCTGCCGAACTTTATAAAAAAGCGTTGAAGCAAGATCCTTATAACGAAGCCATTCGCAAGAATTTTGAAATTGCAATGCTGAAAGATAAAGAGAAAAAGGATAAGCAAAAACAAGATCCAAAAAAAGGGAAGGGAGAAGGGAAGGATCAAAAAAATCCAGATCAGTCAGGTAAAGGCGATCAGAACAAAAATCAGCAAAACGGACAAGGCGACAAGCAAAAAGGTGAGAACCAAGGCCAACCGAATGATCCGAAAAAACAAGAAAACAAAATTCCTGAACAAGCAGAAAATATGATTTTGCGAGATATAGAAAATCGTGAAAGAGAAACTGCGAGGAGGATTTTAAATAAAAAAGCCAATTCGATGCCGCAAAGCAACGAAAAAGATTGGTAATGATTGAAAAAAAATTATACATATTATTTCTTTTAGCATCGGCATTTTCCTTTGCTCAGGTTAATCTTTACTCAGAGGTTAATACACAGGACACGCGTCTAAGTACTCCCATCACTTTTACCATCGTGTTGGAAATTTTTGGAGAAGACCTGATCCAGGAAACACCTGTAAAACTTCCGGACTTAACAAAGTTCGACTATGCTATTTCCTCAGAACAAAATACGTTGATTGATCCTGTAAAAAAAATTAGAATCAATCAAATGGTTTATCAGTTTGCATTGATTCCTAAGCAAACTGGAAATTTAAAAATCGGTTCTGCATTGGTAAAAATCAATGGTAAGATCTACAAAACAGAACCTATTGACATTATTGTAAAAGAAGCAGAGAAAAAACCTTTGGCAAGCAATAATCCTTCTAAAAATACCTATTTGCAAATGCAGTTGGAAGAAAGAGAAGTGTATAAAGATGAACCGGTAGTTGCGGTCTTGAAGGCTTTTTCCAGAAATATTTCAAATTTCAGACATCTTGAGCCTGCAAAATTCGAAGCGGCAAAAAACTTGACTATCCGTTCTATTGCTAATTTTGATGAATCTATCGAAGAGACAGAGACCAGTTATTCCTCTCAGGTTATCGGGATGTTTGTCATCGTACCAAAAGTTTCTGGCGTGATGGATGTTCCGCCAGTTGAAGTCCCATTTTCGAATCATAGAAGTACATTGGTTTCCAATAGAGTGAGACTCAGTGTGAAAAAATTGCCAGCGGGTGCTCCGAAAAATTTCAATGATGCTGTAGGGAAATATGATGTTAGAATTGAGATGGTGGATAAAGGCAGGGAGAATCTTGAGGTGAATAAAGCTTTTAATATCGCTGTGAAAATCAGTGGAAACGGTAATCTTTCGCCATCCATCATTCCTAAAATTGCAGCATCTCCAGATTATGAAGTGTTTGATCCAAAAATAATCAACAATTCCAAAGCAACTTTGAAAGGTTTGGAGGGCGAGTTAGAAGCCCAATATGTCATCATTCCAAAAAAACGCGGTGATTTGAAAATTTCTACTGAAGATTTTTCATATTTTGACCCGAAAGAAGAGAAATATGTTGATGTTGGTTCTAAGATTTTAATATTGAATGCTGTCAATGCGCAAGATATTGCCAATGCAAAATCGACTTTGCAAAAGGTAAATGAATATACCAATACCGTATTGGAAAAGGTAGATTCGCCCGTAATTAATACGGAAAAACTGAAAATAAAAGAACATAAAGATTTCAATTGGCTGGGTATTTTTGGTAATCTTTTGATTATTGGTTTTGGTTCAATGGTATTTGTTTATTTTAACAAACGTCGCAAAGAAAAAAAGAAATTGGAGATTGATAAGCGAAATGCAGTATCAGCGCCGATTGTCAACATAGAAGAAACCGAAGCTATTATAAGAAATAGAGATCAATTTGATTTTGATTCGTCAATTAGATATCTGACTAGCCAAATGAATGATGAAAATCCTTCAAAGTTTTTCAATGCTGTAGAAGATCTGAAGTCTGAAGCTAACAAGTATTCACAAAGCCGTTATTCAACAGATTTCCGTGATTATCTGGGGGCCAATTTTGGTATGATTTGGTATGAAAAATACAATCAGCTGATGACAAAAATTGATATAGAGAAGTACTCACCTTTTTCATCAAGAGATAAACAATCCGAAATATTAACTGAGATTACAGAAATCTACAAATTGCTTTAAGGAATTTTCAAAAATATTTTATATTTTTGCGAAATCTTTAAAATCAAATTTATGGAATTTTTAGAAGAATTTTCAGTCAAAGAAACAATGACGGCCTTTATGGTCTTATTTGCCGTCATCGATATTTTGGGTTCTGTTCCGATTATTGTGTCCTTGAGACAAAAATTCGGCAAAATAGAATCCGAAAAAGCTGCAATTGTAGCTGGATTATTGATGATTTCTTTTCTTTTTATCGGTAATAATATTTTGAAATTTATTGGAGTAGATGTCAATTCTTTTGCTATTGCGGGCGCCTTTGTTATATTTATTATTGCTGTGGAAATGATTCTTGGAATAGAAATTCATAAAACCAACCAACCTCAGGCCGCTTCTATTGTACCGATTGCTTTTCCTTTGATTGCGGGTGCAGGAACTTTGACCACAACTTTATCTCTGCGAGCAGAATACCACGATATTAATATAATCTGCGGAATTGTTCTTAATACGATTTTGGTTTACATCGTTTTGAGATTAGCACCTTGGATAGAAAGAAAAATGGGTGAAGGTTCTTTGCAGGTTTTGCAAAAAGTTTTCGGAATTGTACTTTTGGCTATCTCTATTAAATTATTTACCGCTAACTTTGCACAACTGTTTCAGAATTATATTCACTTTTAATATTATTGAAAAATGAAGACATTTTATAAAGTATTCTTGGTTATTTTCGTGTTATCTACAGCCATCAGTATCTATGCATTAGATTGGCAAGCTGGTTTTTTTGATGAAGAAAATACCAAATTTATTTTCTCTATTTCCGCAGGAATATTAGGAATTATCGTAGTTTACATTTTGCACACCTGGAGTAAGTTGGCAGAAAGAAAATAAGAAAAACGCTTCAAAATTTTGAAGCGTTTTTTATTTTATCAATTCACGTTTTCCAATGCGTTTCTCAAAAACTGAATACTCGTTTTGTTGATTTTTGATTGAGTTTTAGAATTATCCCACTGAGATAATATTTCTTCCACCAGATCATCTTCACATTCATACTTATCTTCATCATCAAACATTACAGTGGTAGCGAAGTGTATGAGTTCTTCTTTGCTTACCTTATCTTCGAGAAATCTCTCACAAATTTTTATCAATTCTTTTCGGGTTATTATCATTTATCTCTCTTATTATATCTTATTGAGGGCAAAAGTACTTTTTAAAAAAATAAAAAGCTACCCAAAAGGATAGCTTTATCTCTATTTGTACATTCTGTCATATAGGTCTTGGAACTCTGCTTTTATCGCTTTTCTTTTCAGTTTGAGCGTTGGAGTCAGAAGTCCATCGTCAATTGTCCAGACTTTTGGTGTCAATTCGATTTTTTTGATTTGTTCCCATTTTCCAAGATGTTGATTTATTTTCTCAATTTCTTGCTCAATTCTTGATTTCACAGCAGGATTTGCTGCAATTTCTTTCGGTGAGTCTGAGATTTTTACATTGTGGAGTTCTGCCCAATTTTTAGCAAAGGCAAAATCTGGTTGCACCAACGCACAAGGCATTTTCTCGCCATCACCCACGACCATTATTTGCTCAATAAACTTGGAAGCTTTTGCCAAGTTTTCAATGACTTGTGGCGCAACAAATTTCCCTCCGGAAGTTTTGAACATTTCTTTTTTTCTATCGGTAATGAAAAGGAAATTATCCTCATCAATCATCCCGATATCACCAGTTTTGAAGTAACCGTCATCTGTAAAAGCTTCCTTCGTTTTTTCTTCATCTTTATAATAAGACTCGAAAACCGAAGGCCCTTTTACCACAATTTCTCCATCAGATTCTATTCGAACAATCACATTTTCCAACGGAATACCAACAGAACCAGCTTTCACCTTTCCAAAAGCATTCACGGAAATTACGGGCGAAGTTTCCGTCAAACCATAACCTTCCAAAATCGGAATTCCTGCTGCGTGAAACATATTGTTTAAACGTTTTGATAAAGCCGCAGAACCGGAAACTAATGTTATCAGATTCCCTCCCAAACCTTCTCTCCATTTTTTGAAAACCAATTTATCCGCGATGGTGTGCATAAAAGATTTAGGTTGTCCAATTTCATATTTCTCAGCAATACCGACTGACCAAAGGAAAATCTTAGATTTTAATCCTCCAGCAGCAGTTCCTTTATTATAAATAGAATCGTAAACTTTTTCTACCAATCTCGGCACAACGGTCATATATTGAGGATGGACTTCTTTCACATTTTCGCCAATCTTCTCGATGCTTTCAGCAAAATAAATAGAAATACCGTTACTCAAATATAGATAGAAAATCATCCTTTCGAAAACATGGCAGATTGGTAAAAAACTGAGTGCTTTCAACTCTTTATAATCTATGCTTTTGTCTTTCGGAATTCTTGGTGTGCTTGCAGTAACATTGGCTACCAAGTTATGATGAGTCAGTTGAACGCCTTTCGGTTTACCTGTTGTTCCAGATGTATAAATAATCGTCGCCAAATCTTCCGGATTAACCGCTCTGGAAAGGTCATCAACCTCAATTTGGGTCGATTCATTCTCGCCCAGGTCAATGATCTCATTCCAATTTGGAGCACCATCAATTTCATCAAACGTAAAAACGCCGACTAGAGAGGGAATCTGTGGTTTTGCATTGGTTAATTTTTTATATAATTCAGCATCTGAAACAAAGCAATATTTGATTTCAGAATTATTGAAAATATATACATAATCTTCCTCAGAAATTGTAGGATAGACAGGAACTGTTACAACTCCTATTTGAGAAATTCCCAAATCCATCACAGCCCATTCTGTTCTGTTGTTAGAAGTTATGAGTCCAATTTTGTCGCCCGGTTTTATGCCAAGTTTCAAAAGACCACGTGATATTTTATTACCTTGATTGATGAACTCTGCAGTAGAAGTTTTTATCCATTTGCCATTTTTTTTCGTGACAAGACAGTCTTCGTTAGGAAACTTTTCTAAAGCCAGCGTAGAAAAGTCAAATATTCTTTTAACGTTCATAAAATATCTTTATTAATATATTCTTAAAATTGAGTTTACATTATCGTAAATATAATTTTTTTTTCTAAGATGACAAAATCATATATTTTCCTTTGAATTTTTCTCAAAAAGTGTATTTTTACGACGCAACATTTCAATAAAAATTTATGGATTTTAATTTAACAGAAGAGCAACAAATGATTCAGCAAGCCGCAAGAGATTTTGCCCACGCAGAACTTTTAGCAGGTGTTATAGAAAGAGATAATGAACAAAAATTCCCGTATGATGCTATAAAAAAGATGGGCGAAATGGGATTTTTGGGAATGATGGTTGACCCAAAATACGGCGGTGCTGGTCTGGATAGTATTTCTTATGTTCTGGCGATGGAAGAAATTGCAAAAATTGATGCTTCTGCGGCTGTTGTGATGTCGGTGAATAACTCTTTGGTTTGTGCAGGTCTTGAAAAATTCTGTAACGAAGAACAAAAAATGAAATATCTGAAACCACTGGCAAGTGGCGAAGTGATTGGAGCTTTCGCATTATCTGAGCCAGAAGCAGGTTCTGATGCTACTTCCCAATCTACAACTGCTGAGGATAAAGGTGATTATTATTTGCTGAACGGAACCAAAAACTGGATTACCAACGGTGGAAATGCGACGTATTATATCGTAATTGCTCAAACCCATCCCGAAAAAAAACATAAAGGAATCAATGCTTTTATAGTCGAAAAAGGTTGGGAAGGTTTTCAAGTTGGAAAAAAAGAAGATAAGTTAGGAATCCGGGGTAGCGATACGCATTCTCTGATGTTTACAGACGTGAAAGTTCCTAAAGAAAATAGAATTGGCGAAGATGGTTTTGGTTTCGCTTTTGCGATGGCTGTGTTGAATGGTGGTAGAATTGGCATCGCTTCTCAAGCATTAGGGATTGCTTCCGGAGCTTACGAACTTTCTTTGAAATATGCTAAGGAAAGAAAGTCATTCGGTACAGAAATCATCAATCATCAGGCCATTGCATTCAAATTGGCAGATATGCACGTCAATATTATGGCTGCAAGAATGCTGATTTATAAAGCAGCCGCGGAAAAAGATGAGGGAAAAGACATTTCTGAAAGCGGAGCGATGGCCAAATTATACGCTTCTCAAGTAGCAATGGATACAACGGTTGAAGCTGTTCAGATCCACGGTGGATATGGTTATGTTAAAGAATATCACGTTGAGAGAATGATGCGTGACGCAAAAATCACTCAGATTTACGAGGGAACTTCAGAAATTCAGAAAATTGTAATTTCAAGATCTATTTCAAAAAAATAATTAGGAAATTATTCTCAATATGTAAACCTTTCTTTTTTCAGAAAGGTTTTTTTGTTGATTATAAAGGTTAATTCAGACTAATTTTTAATTTTGCTCAGAAATTATTTATCACTTATCGTTCATTATCTATAATTAAATGTCCGAATTAAAAAAAATCAGAGAAAAACAAAATCTCACTCAGGAAGAATTGGCTGAAAAGTCGGGACTTTCCGTGAGGACAATTCAGCGCATCGAAGCTGGAACGGAGCCCAAAGGTTATACTTTGAAAACTTTGGCTACAAGTCTTGAGGTATCTGAAGCTGATTTATTAATTCAAGAAAATCCGATTGAGAAACCGATTTTAGATAATCCAATTGTTGAAGAATTGGTTTTACCAGATGAAAGTATTCCAAATGAAAATTGGACTCTTATCAAAATCATCAATCTATCTTCGCTTCCATTTTGCTGGTTTCCTATTGCTAATTTTCTGCCACCATTACTCATAATGTTGATTTCAAAACAGAAATATCCAATCGTCAAACAAATCATTTCGCTTCAGATTATTTTAGCGATTGTTGCACCTATTATTTTTATGATTGTTGCATTTTTAAAACTCGGAAAAGAATCAGTGATGATTACATTGGTAAGTTTAACCTTAGCCAATATTTTCCTGATTTTAAGAAATACTTATGAGATTGATAGAAAACAGATTCTTTGTTACAAGCTGAATTTCAATTTGATATGATTTTGTCAGGGACTTGTCGGGTTATTGGCGGGCTCAATTTTTGACTTAAGAGCAAATAATTATCAACCTTTGTCAAAATTAAAAAACAATGACAAAACAGTTCTTAATTATTTTCATTATTCTGCTTCTTTCCATTGGAAAGTTGAATGCTCAAGTTGATAAAAATTCTTCATTATTTGTAGAGCTCAAAAAGCAGGACAGCGTTTTCTTCGAGCGTGGATTCAACAATTGTGATATCGCATATTTGGAAAAATCGGTTGATAATAATCTGAAATTTTATCACGATAATGGAGGCTTTCAAGACAAAAAATTATTCTTGGAAAGAACGAAACAAAACATCTGTGGAAATCCAAATCAAAAACCCATCAGAAAAGTAGTTGAAAATAGTCTGGAGGTTTTTCCTCTTTATAACAATGGGAAATTATATGGCGCGATACAAACAGGTGAGCATCGGTTTTACATTCGTGAAAAAGGAAAAGAAGATGTTTTGGGCGGTCAGGCAAAATTTACAACAGTTTGGACCGCAAAAGATGGAAATTGGCTGATGAGCGATGTTTTGAGTTATGATCACGGAGATGCTAAGTTGGATAAAACTGATAATGACATTGAGCAACTACTAAAAGATAATAACATTCCGACTTTAGGATTAGGCATTATTGAGTGTGGAAAATTGACCAAAATAAATGTTTACGGGATTCAAAATGGTAAAACTTCTGCGTCGGTTAGTAGTCTCTTCAATGTCGCATCTTTAACGAAACCTGTGACAGCAATGACGGTTTTACGTTTGGTAAGCCTTGGTAAGTGGAATCTGGATGAGCCATTGGAAAAGTACTGGATCGACCCGGATATTGCCAAAGATTTTCGTCTCAAAAAGCTGACCACAAGATTGGTACTGAGCCATCAAACTGCTTTGCCCAATTGGCGATGGATGGATAAAGACAATAAATTGAAGTTCATAGCCGAGCCTGGAACAAAATATCAATATTCTGGTGAAGGTTTTGAATATTTGCGAAAAGCAATTGAGAAAAAATTCCATAAGAGTTTGGAGGAATTGGCGCAGGAATATGTTTTTCAACCCATCGGAATGGTTGATACAAGTTACATTTGGAATGAGAAGAACGATGCAGACAGAATTGTAATTGGTTATGATGATGAACGTAATCCGCTAGGTATTGTAAAAAATCAAATACCAAGTGCTGCTGATGATTTGATGACAACAGTCGAAGATTACGGCCAATTTTTGGTCGCTGTGATGAATAATGAACTTCTTTCCGCTTCGATTTTTGAAGCGATGAAAAGCAGACAAATTGAAACTAAGAAAAATAAATATTTCGGGCTCGGGTTTGAAATTTATGATTTGGGAAATGATGAAATTGCCCTCTCACACGGAGGTTCTGACAAAGGTGTAAACACCATATTTTTCCTATTGCCAAAGACCAAACAAGGCCTCATTATTTTTACAAATGTTGAAGATGGCTACAAAATCTATGAGCCTATAATGAAAAAGTATCTTGGAAATAATGGGAAAAAGATTGTCGACATTGAAACGAAATAAAAACTTTGCTCCAACAAAAAACTCCCGTGATAATCGGGAGTTTTCTATTTTATGACGTTGTAGTATCTTCTTTTGGAAGCTTAAATTTTTTAGAATAAAGCATAATTACCAATCCGGCAATCATAAAAGGTATGCTCAGGACTTGACCCGTGTTTAGACCTGCAAAACGAATAATCTCATCGCCTTGGGGCTCCTTCAAAAACTCTACAAAGAATCGAATTGCCCAAAGCAAAATAAAGAACAGCCCAAACAACCAACCTTGCTGGTATTTCTTATCCGTCTTTCTGTATAGAGTCCAAAGCAAAATAAAGAGACAAACGTAGCCAAATGCTTCAAAAAGTTGTGTCGGATAACGCGGGATAGTAACACCATATTCTGAACTTTGTTGTGGGAAAAGCATTGCAAATGGAGACGTTGGATCAATTGGTTTTCCTAATATTTCAGAATTGAAAAAATTCCCCATTCTCACAAAAGCTCCGCCGGAAGCAACCACAATTCCGATTCTGTCGTAAACCCAAAGTGGGTTTTTCTTGATGATTTTTAAACTGTAATATAAAGTCGTTGCGATAACCATTATTGCTGCACCATGACTGGCCAAACCGGAAAATCCTGTAAAATGAAGCCCGCCTCTTGTACTGATTGGCAAGAAAACGCTCAGGAAATCCTCCTTAAACAACTCTGGCTGATAGAAAATAACGTGTCCTAATCGCGCTCCAAAAATAGTTCCCACCAAAGTCCAAGTGAAAAATGGCTCCAGATATTTCTCATCCACACCATCAATTTTGAAAATTTTAGCCATAATAAAGTAACCCAATCCAAAAGCGAAGATGAACATCAGACTGTAAAAATGAAGCATCACTGGTCCCAATTTGATTCCCTTCATCGGATCCCAAATTTTGAAAGTAGTTTCCAATTCTACCTGGTCAGTCGGTTTTATCATTTTATTAGATTTCAAAAGATATTTGAAATTCCCAATATTTTTCTGCTCCAGCGAAGCATCCACAGGTTTAAAATCCTTATCCAAAAACTGAAATCCCAAACCTTTATATTTAAGAAGAATGTTTTGAATACTGCCTAATTGTTCAGCAGATTCTGGCGTGATATTATCTTCATTTAGGATGACCAGTTCATTAGGAATGTTGCTGGCAGCTTCATTGTATAAAGAATCCGTTCTTTGCGTTGCGAAAATTTTTACAGCAACTGTTTCTTTACCGTTGATTTTCAAAGTCCCGTCGGAAAGTCCTGAGACCGCAGTCTGTGCAGAAAACATCTGGAAAATTCCAGCAAAAAGAATGAAATAAAATCTAAGAAAAATATGGTTCATTGATAATTGATTTTAATCTTGTTTCGGCGGCACAGGGTCGTAGCCTTCGCCTCCCCAAGGATGGCAACTTGCGATTCTCTTCATCGCCAACCAGCCACCTCTTGCTAGACCATGCACCTTCAGAGCTTCCAAAGTATAATGTGAACAAGTCGGGTCGTATCGGCAGTTTTTTCCCAGCCAAGGCGAGATAGCGAGTTGATAAAACTTTATCAGAATCACCAAAGGAAAAGTCAGAATCTTGTTCAGCATAATTTTGAGCTATGCAAAAATAGCAGAAAAATCAAAACGCCGTTAGAATTTAACGAATTATAACTTTAGTCAGTTTTATGACTCGATCAGATGGAGTTTTCTTAATTTTTTAGGGCAGCTTTTCCGCCTTCCACTCCCGCTATTTTTTGCTACAAAGTTTCCGGTTCAATAGAAGCTTCCATATCCGCAAAAAATGAGCTACGTTCAAGTCGGGCTGCGCTTCGCCAAGTTGAGGATTTGTAATTATGAACCACATTTTATGCATACTAACTTAGACAGAATCCATATTGCTCTTTACAATCTATATTTTACAAAAATAATTTTGCAAGAAAATCTCAATTTCACTACTTTTGACACATCAAATTTAATATAATGAAAAAATCAGTGATATTGTTGGCTTCTGCTATTTTAGTTATTTCTTGTGATATTCCTGCAGGCGGGAACAAAGGTCGTTTGAAAAAAGAAGGAGACATTGTAAGATATGATGACCCGAATGCACCACACGGAACATACACGCCAGCTGCGGACACAGTAAAAGCTGTTCACCAGATCGCTGATACTGCAAAAGCATCTACTATGGAATCAAAAGTGACTGCGCCGGCAACTGTACAAGCTCCTGCTGAACACCACTAAGAATTTTATAAAAATATTATCATAAAAAATGTCTTGCCTTTGCAGGACATTTTTTATTTTTACGAATCATACTTTGTAAAAGTTGCAAATCTTTGACAAAGTTTTTTAACCATTTATCAACTATCATTCATAAGATGAGTACAACACAAACATACATCCAGGAAAATAAACAACGTTTTCTAGACGAGTTATTCGATATTCTCAGAATCGCTTCCATCAGTGCAGATCCGGCTTACAAATCAGAAGTTCTGAAGTGTGCAGATGAGGTAGCCAGACATCTTACAGTTGCCGGCGCAGACAATGTTGAGATTTTGGAAACAAAAGGATATCCGATTGTTTTCGGAGAAAAAATCATTGATGCAGGCTTGCCAACCGTTTTGGTTTATGGACATTATGATGTTCAACCTGCAGACCCATTAGAATTATGGACCAGCGATCCTTTCGAGCCTGTTGTAAAGACCACAGAACTCCATCCGGAAGGCGCAATATTTGCCAGAGGTTCTGCGGATGACAAAGGACAATTCTTTATGCACGTCAAAGCTTTCGAAGCGATGATGAAAACCGATTCTCTACCTTGTAATGTCAAGTTTTTGATAGAAGGAGAGGAAGAAGTCGGTTCTGCAAGTCTGGCAGATTTTCTGGAGGAAAATAAAGAAAAACTGAGTTGCGATGTGATTTTGATTTCCGATACGCATATCTATTCTAATGAGCAACCAACGGTTACGACAGGTTTGCGCGGTTTGAGTTATGTAGAAGTTGAGGTAGAAGGTCCAAATCGTGATTTACATTCCGGACTTTATGGCGGCGCAGTTCCGAATCCCATCAACGTTTTGTCAAAAATGATTGGAGATTTGATTGATGAAAAAGGACATATTACGATTGATGGTTTCTACGATAATGTTTTGATTGTTTCAGATGAAGACAGAAAAGAAATGAACAAACTGAAAGACGATCCAGAAACTTATAAAAAATCAATTAACCTCAATGATATTCAGGGAGAACAAGGTTATACTACTCTGGAAAGAGCTTCCATCCGTCCAACTTTGGATGTGAACGGAATCTGGGGCGGTTACACTGGCGAAGGTGCAAAGACAGTGATTGCTTCCAAAGCTTTTGCGAAGATTTCAATGAGACTTGTACCAAATCAAACGCCGGAAGAGATCACGGAAAAATTCACTCAATATTTTGAAAAACTTGCACCAAAAAGTGTGAAAGTAAAAGTAACGCCACACCACGGCGGGATGCCTTATGTTTTGGAAAGCGACACCAAAGAATTTTTGGCCGCTAAAAAAGCAATGGAAAAAGCATTCGCGAAAGAAGTTTTGCCATACAGAAGCGGCGGAAGTATTCCAATCACGTCTTTATTTGAAAAAGTTTTAGGGGCAAAATCTGTTTTGATGGGATTTGGTCTGGATTCTGATGCTATCCATTCGCCAAACGAACATTATGGACTTTACAACTATTATAAAGGAATAGAAAGCATCCCTTATTTCTTTGAGTTTTACGCAAAAGGATAAAAAGTAAAGACAGTTTCGGCTGTCTTTTTTATTAATATCAAATATAAAAAATATGTCAAAAGTAATTTATATCACAGGTGGAACCAAAGGAATCGGTTTCGGAATCGCAGAAGTATTATTGAAAAACGGGCACAAAGTCGCCATCAGCGGTAGAAAACAGGAAGATGTGGACAATGCTGTTTCGGAACTCAAAATTATTTCGGAAAGTGTTTTCGGGGTGAGTTCTGATGTCCGGAATTTTAAGGATGAAGAAGTGGCTATACAAAAGATTACTCAGAATTTTGGAGGTCTGGATGTTGTGATTGCGAATGCTGGTTTGGGTGTTTTCAAACCAGTTGATGAATTGACGATTGAAGATTGGAATGCTATGCAGGACACCAATTTAACAGGTGCTTTCTACACCTTAAAAGCTTCGGTGGAAGAGCTGAAAAAATCGCAAGGATATTACATCACGATCGCAAGTTTGGCAGGAACCAACTTCTTTGAAAACGGCGCTGGTTACAACGCTTCCAAGTTTGGCGTTGTCGGTTTTACTCAAGCGGCGATGATTGACCTTAGAAAATATAATATCAAAGTGTCTACGGTGATGCCAGGTTCTGTGGCGACACACTTCAATGGCAATATTCCTTCAGAAAAAGACGAATGGAAAATCCAGCCAGAAGATATGGGAAATCTAATTCTTGATTTGCTTAATATGAATCCCCGTGTATTGCCAAGTAAAATTGAAATAAGACCTAGCCAAGTAAAGAAGTAATTTGTCAAAAATGGAAATTTTTCTGATTCAAGTTATTAAAAATGTAAATAACTTCGGAGTTAAATTTTAAGTATTCTATAAAAATATTATTTACAAAAATTCTAAAAATCCGATAAATAAGGACTTAGCGAATCTTATTTAATAAATAGTAATAAATTATGCATGCATAGTATTTTTTATATAAATTAGCGAAGTTCATATAACAAAATATATCAATAACAGATGAAAATATTAGTATGTATCAGTAGTGTTCCAGACACTACAAGTAAAATTAACTTCACAGCAGACAAATCTGCGTTTGATAAAAATGGAATCCAGTGGGTTATTAATCCATTAGATGAATTTGCTTTAACAAAAGCGATAAAATTACAGGAGTCTCTAGGTGCAACAGTAACAGTTGTAAACGTAGGCGATGCTGGGACAGAAGCCGTTATCAGAAAGGCTTTGGCAATCGGAGCTAATGATGCGGTAAGAGTAAACTCAGAAGCAAAAGATAGCTTTTCCGTGGCGAAAGAGATTGCAAAAGTAGCTCAAGACGGTGCTTATGATTTGATATTGATGGGTAAAGAATCGATCGATTACAACGGTGGAGCAGTACCTGGAATGGTCGCTCAGCTGTTGAACTACGCTTTCGTAAATGCAAGTGTTGGTTTGGATGTTAATGGTTCTGAAGCGACTGCTGTGAGAGAAATCGAAGGTGGTAAAGAAACCATCTCGGTTAAGTTGCCTGCTGTAATCGCAGGGCAAAAAGGTTTGGTCGATGAAAAAGATTTGATCATTCCCAACATGAGAGGGATTATGTCTGCAAGAACAAAAGCATTGGTTGTTGTAGAACCTTCGAATTCCGAAGTAAAGGTCGAAGCAGTTTCTTTTGACAGTGTTGCTCCAAGAGCGGCTGTGAAATTAGTTTCTGCAGATAATCTGGACGAGTTGGTAAGATTACTTCACGAAGAAGCGAAAGTGATATAAATTACAGACAATGTGATAATAGGCAGATAGATAAAATAAAGAGATTCAAGAAAAAAAATCTCAATCCAGTTTATCATAGTCTATCATCTATTCGTCTACTATCTTTTAATCTAGAAAAAAATAAAAATTATGGCAGTATTCGTATACGCGGAAAATATAAACGGAGTTTACAAAAAAGCAGCATTTGAAGCCGTTTCTTATGCAAAAGCCGTTGCAGCAAAAACTGGAGATTCAGTCACTGCAATTTCTATTAACCCTACAGATTCTTCAGATTTGCTTTATAAATATGGAGCAGACAAAGTGATTAATGTAAAAGATTCGGGTCTGAAGAATTTCAGTTCCAAGGCTTATGCAGAAGCAATTAATCAACTATTTGAGGGAAATATCATCGTTTTTCCTCATACCACAGACGCATCTTCTGTAGCGCCGATGTTGGCAATCCAGAAAAATTATTCTTTAATTACCAATGTAATTGAAGTTCCAGAAAGCACTTCTCCTTTTCAGGTAAAAAGAAGAGCATTCTCTGGAAAAGGTTTTATGCACGCAAAAGCGGATGCCGCAGGCGTGATTATTACTGTTTCTCAAAACGCGTTCGGTGTGAAAGAAAATGCAGCACAAGGTTCAGAAGAAATAAAAGAGCTGAGCATTGCTAATGAAGATACCAAAGTGATCAATCACGAGCAGTCTTCAGGAAAATTAGACCTTAAAGAAGCAGAAATTGTAGTTTCTGCCGGCAGAGGTTTGAAAGGACCAGAAAATTGGGGGATGATTGAGGATTTGGCGAATGTTCTCGGCGCGGCAACGGCTTGCTCCAAACCAGTTTCTGACATTGGATGGAGAGGCCATAATGAACACGTGGGACAAACCGGAAAAGCAATTTCTCCAAATCTTTACATCGCTGTTGGTATTTCCGGCGCAATTCAGCATTTGGCGGGTGTTAACAGTTCCAAGACGATTGTGGTCATCAATAATGATCCAGAAGCGCCTTTTTTCAAATCTGCAGATTATGGAGTAGTGGGCGATGCGTTCCAAATCATTCCTGCATTGACAGAAAAAATCAAAGCTTTGAAGGCTTAATCCAGTTTTCATCATCATATAAAACCTGAGTCTTAGATTCAGGTTTTTTTTATACATTTTACTTTTTACAAAATACATTTTCAATTATTTGGGCAGCTAATCCGCCTTCCACTCCCAATCTTTTGTTCGTCATTCTTCCTCTCAAAAGGATTTCCGTTCAAGTCGGGCTGCAGGATTTGTGTTCAAAATCAAGGTGTTATATTTTATTAAAATTTAACAATTAAAAATAAATACTTTTCACAAGTAACTTTAATAGAAACCACGTAAAAATCAACAATTTCTCAATGAAAATTAACAAAAAATTTTATATTTGCTAAATGGATTATAAAAAATTAATCATTAGGGGGATCTCATACAGCCAGACTCAATCGGGAGCTTATGCGCTGTTGTTGGAGCATGAAGAAACATCGGTTAAATTGCCTGTTGTTATCGGGAATTTTGAAGCACAATCCATTTCTTTAGGATTAGAAAAAGACATCAATCCGCCTCGTCCGCTGACTCACGATCTGTTTTCCAAGTTTGTGAAAAATACAGGTTTCGAACTAGAGTCTGTCATCATATATCAAATCAAAGACGGCGTTTTCTTCTCCAATATTAACTTCAAAAATCCGTTGTCAGAGGAAGAACTTATTTTGGATGCAAGAACTTCAGATGCTGTTGCTATGGCTGTCCGTTTCGACGCACCTATTTACACCACTTCTGACGTTTTGAATGAAGCCGGAATTTTACTTGAACTTGAGGAAACAAAAAAAGACGATTTGGATGATCAACAAGAGACTGTCTCAGACTTCAATGACTTATCCGGAATTTCTCTGGAAGAACTGAATCAATTACTAACCGACGCCGTAAAGGAAGAAGATTTCGATACAGCTCTAAGGCTTCAGGAAGAAATCAAGCGCCGAAATAAAAAAATAGAATAAAAATACGCTCATCTTCAGATACGAAATCTTCTTTGTTTGAGCATCCAAACCTCAATGAAGCTAGAGCAATCAATTAGAATAATAAAACGACTTATGAATTTAAAATTACGACTAACAATACTTAGCTTTCTTCAGTTTTTTGTTTGGGGAGCCTGGCTGATTACAATGGCTAACTTCTGGTTTGGAACAAAACATTGGGATGGCGCTCAATTTGGTGCTGTCTTCGGAACGATGGGTATTGCCTCTATTTTTATGCCGACGATCACAGGAATCATCGCCGACCGTTGGGTAAACGCTGAGAGAATCTATTCTGTTTTACAAATTTTATACGGTGCAGTTCTTTTCATTTTGCCACACTCAGAAACTCCTGATTCGTTTTTTTACATAATGCTTATAGCGATGTGTTTCTATATGCCAACTATTGCTCTGACCAATTCTATTTCTTATACGATTCTGAAAAACAGTGAGTTGGATGTTGTTAAAGATTTTCCACCGATCAGAGTCTGGGGAACCATAGGTTTTATCGCTGCAATGTGGATCACGAATTTGACAGGGAACAAAGCGACGGAGGGACAATTTTACATTGCTGGTGTAGCAGCAATAGTTTTAGGTATTTATGCTTTAACACTACCAAAATGCCCGCCTCAAAAATTAATTGATCAGGATGCGCCTTTGTCACAACAATTAGGACTTAACGCCTTCAAACTTTTTGGAGATTATAAAATGGCGTTGTTTTTCCTTTTTTCAATGTTATTGGGTGCGGCATTACAATTGACTAATGCTTATGGTGATGTTTTCTTGAGTGAATTTGCCAACTTTCCTAAATATACTAACTCCATTGTCGTAGAAAAATCAACAATTATCATGTCGATTTCTCAGATTTCTGAAACGTTGTTCATTTTGGCAATCCCGTTTTTTTTAAGAAGGTATGGTATCAAAAAAGTGATGTTAATCAGTATGTTGGCTTGGGTTCTGAGATTTGGTCTCTTTGCTTACGGCGATCCAATGAATGGACTCTGGATGATTATTCTATCTTGCGTTGTTTATGGGATGGCCTTTGACTTTTTCAATATTTCTGGTTCACTCTTCGTAGAGACCACAACCGATAAAAAAATCAGATCGTCTGCTCAAGGATTATTTATGATGATGACCAATGGTTTTGGAGCAGTTTTGGGGAGTTATGTCGCAGGTTGGGCAATCGATAAGTTTTTTACCCTAAAATTCACTACAGCATCTGAGTTATCAGCTTATTTAGAAACAACACCAACTGATTCTACATTCATCAGCATTTTGAAAAATTCTTTCAACTCCGCAGTTAATGCAGATGGAACTTTATCGCAAGCTGTTATGGTAAAAAACTGGCCACATATCTGGCTTTATTTTGCGGGGTACGCATTGATTATAGCAATTTTGTTTGGCATATTCTTCAAGCACAAACATTCGCCAGAAGACCTAAAAAAAATCACGCACTAGACTTTGGGCAGATATTTGCTAGACAAAAAATAAATAAAAGAAAATGAAAAGAATAATAAAAAGTTCAATTATTGCTTCTGCTTTATTAGTTGGTTTTGGTAGCGTAATCAGCTGTAGCAAAGTTGAGGATATTATTGATAATATTTCTATTCCGGTACCGTTTGATATTCCATTTAATTCGGATATTACAATTCCCTTCGTCGTTACAACAGAATCAGTAAGGTATCCAGAAATTCCTCTTAATTTGAATCTGGATGAAAAAATCAAAGCACAATTTGCCAATGCAAGCGTAAATAATATAAAATCTGCAAAATTATCAAGCTTCACAATTGACTTTGTATCTTCTGCAAACTCAGATGCAGTTAAATTAGATAAAGTTCAGAATGCTAAAATTTTTATTAAAGCACCCAATTTACCTGAACTTGAGATAGCCAATGTCGTGGATAATCTAAGCCCGACGGCTCTTAACTTTACCCCTGCAGATAAAGATATAGTAGAATATCTGAAATCAAACAATGTTTCGATTATCTTGGAACTGAAGGGTAGAGAAACGGCTGCAACCACCCAAATGAAACTAAAAATAAATTCTTCTTTTAAACTGCAGATTGGATTTTAAGAGTAAAAGATGACTTAATGGTCATCTTTTTTTTTGTAATCTTCATACGGGTTGTCTTGAGAAAATAATATGTTGAGAGTCATTCCTTTTACAATTATAATATTAAAGATAACCTGGATAATGTGAGGAACAGGAATTCCAAAAAAGAATTGTAAAAAATAGCGAAAATTAATGACTTTCGCATCCAGAGAATCTCCTCTTTGAGATGCATCATAAGCTAACCATCCAAATCCTCCAAACAAAACGTATCAGGAAAACTGATAAAACAAATAAGGCATTTTTAGAAAAAAGAGAATCAAAAAGGTTATCAGAATTAACTTAAGTGGCTGATTCATATTGATCTATTTGTGGTCAAAATACTGAATATTTGTTTATGATGAATTTAATTATAATAAATATTGATTAATAATCAATAATTTTATCCAATGGAATTAGATAATTGAAATGTTATTCAAAAACTAGGTTGTTTTGCACCGCTAATGATTTCAACTCGGTTTCTTCCCATTCTTTTTGAGGATCACTTTTCAGTGTAATGCCGCCTCCAATAAACAGGAAAGCATAGTTTTTGAAAAAACTGGCACATCTCAAATTCACAAAATAATAAATTAAATCCTCTGTTTCAACTTTGATGTAACCGGCATAAAACTCCCGGTTAAAATGCTCTATACTTTTGATGCCTTGCGCACAAAGATCTTTTGGGAAACCACAAACTGCGGGAGTAGGATGGAGTTCTGAGATAATTTTATCCAAACTTTCGGGGCTTATCTCGGCCGAAAAATCCGTTTTAAGATGTTTGATATGGCCTGAAATCAAATCTTTAGTCGATGAAACTTTAAGATTCGAAGAAAATTTCCTCAATATAGACTGGATATAATCTGTGACTGCTTTCTGTTCTTCAATTTCTTTATCTGTCCAGCTTTCAGCAAGTGGAAGCGTTCCTGCTACACTCATCGTCTCAAAAGAATTATTTCTTTTGTCAAATTTTCCCAAAATCTCGGAAAATCCTCCCATCCAGATTTCGCCATTTTTTTCAAAAAGATAGCAAAACGCAGAAGGATAGCTATCGCAGAATTTCAGAAAACTTTTAGTTAATGATAATTTCTTCTCAGAATCTATGTCAAGGTACATCAAGAGTTTTCGTCGTGAAAGAACAAGTTTTTTCAAGTCATTTTTCTCAATAAAATCCTTAGCCTGAGATATTTTCAAAGAATAGGACTCCTGTGTTTCTTTTCCAATTTCTAAGAGAGAACTTTTGCTTTTTGGCGCAATATTTTGATTGAGGACTTCTTCTTTTGATATTGCTTTGATACTGCCTTTGAAATCAAGAATCGTTTTGCAGTCGAAGCTGACAAATGAAACCAATTTTTCCTGGGAAGACTCCAAAGTGTGGAAAACATCCGAATCGGGTAATCTGAAAATGAGCATAATTGGCAAAAATGAAACTAGACTTTTCCTACAGGAACGATATTATTGGTCATCGTGGTGTGATTGATAAGATTACCTTTTTCATCACGGATTTCGATCTGCGAAACGTGCATCGTATTTCCCTTTCGGATAAAAGTGGCAGTTCCAGTCACGATTCCTTCTCGGATGGCGCGCAAATGATTACTGTTGATATTGGTTCCAACAGGAACAGATTTCGAAAGATCAAGATTAATTAATGAAAGACAAGAGCCCAAAGTTTCTGCAAGTACACAGCTTGCACCGCCGTGCATTATGCCATAAGGTTGATGTACTTTCGGCGTTACGGGCATTGTCGCAGTTAGAAAGTCGTCGGAAACATCGGTGTAAACGATATCCAGAGTTTCACCCAAGGTATTTTTACTGGCTTTGTTCAGCTGGTCTAAAATTTCTTTTTTTTTGGCGTCGTCCATTGTTTGAATTAAATGATTAAAAAGGATTTCGAATTTTCAACATTTGACAATCAGTAATTGTGTTACTAACGATCAATTAATAAATCTGTGGATTCCAGTTCTCTGGCACTTTCGGGGTGATGTCATATTTGATGTAAAAGTCCTGAATCTCCTGCATGATTTCCTCATAGGTATGAGTTTCTAATTTTTCATAAGGAATTTGATAACCCAAATTGATAGTCTTTCTTTTATAATCTCCACCTGCCAAAACTATTGGAACTTTTGCCGCCATCGCCATATTGTAAAAACCTTTTCGCCATTTAGGAACCCAACTTCTGGTGCCTTCTGGCGTGATCACAAGACTGAAATCATCTTTCTTAAACTCATCAGCAACAAATTTGACCAAATCATTTTTCTGAGAACGGTCGATACCAACACCGCCAAGACTTTTGACAATGCTACCATAAAAAGCTTTGGTGTGAGCATCCTTGATAATAACTTTTAATTTTTTTCCTAAAGTCCAGTAGGCAAGATTGCCCAAGAGATATTCGCTGTTGTGGGTGTGTGGCGCTACAACAAGAATGCATCTGTCCAGATTGCTAGCGTCACCCTGTAGAACAACCTTCCATCCGATAATTTTGAGAATCAGTTTTGCTAATATTTTCTTCATAATTTAATTTTGTTTTCTATCTGAAAAAATAGATTTTTAAGACAAAAAAATAAAGTATAACCGATGGCTATACTTTACAAATTTACAAAATATGTTTATTTTTTAAGAAATATCTGGATATTCTTTGACTCTCTAAAACAGGCTGCTGATAAAATCGATCACTTTGATTGCGATTTCTAGAACTAATTGAATCATTTTTTGTGGCTTTTTGTGTTATAAGTTTATTTCTGAAACAAATTTAATAATAATTTTGCAATGTTTTTGCTATTTACATTGAATTTTATAAAAATCTTAATTCATTTTTGGATAATTTACTGCGTTTGTGAGGTCCAAAGGATTATAGTTTTTCAAAATGTGCTGCTGCATTACCTTCGCCATTTCTTTGAATTGGTCTTTGCTGGTAATTTTTTTACCTCCCACCTGGAAAGTTCCCGGCGGAACATCATCAAATTTTTCTCTCAGGTCTTTCATTGGGTCATTGTAAAACTGAAGCATCATTTTATGCATATCACCAATTTTTAGATTGATAGGTTTCTTTCCTGCAAATGATTCCAAAAAGTCAGATGTATCGTATGTTTTGTCCAATTTTTGGCTTCTTACCAATTTGAAGATAAAATTGTCTCGGCTGTCATTCAGTTCGAAAATCAAACCAGGCAAACCCCGGAATTTGTAAGGTCCTTCTGAGATGTTGATGTCTTTCGAAAACCAAGCTGTCCACTGTCTTCCTCCAAAATTGGTTGTGGCATTTTGAAGTGTGTATTCTCCGGATTTTTTCGTTTCATTTCCAAGTTTCCAATCCATTTTGTCCTCTGTTTTATAGGAAAAATAATCCATCATCATTTCATAGTTGGTGTTCTGAAAAGAATTCTTATCTCGCTTCACAGCTGGCGTTCCGTTCCAGTTGTAGTTTCTTCCGCCTTTTTTATTGAGAGAATCATTCAATACACCTTCATAATTGTAGAATTTTACATCTATTGGATTGATGTCCAGTGCCATATTTACATTTCTGTAATCTGCGGATGCAGAATCTGGTTTGAATTGGTACTCGTAAATGAAACGGTGAGTTTGCGCTTTTGACAGAGTGATAAGACAGAATAGAAGGAAAAAAGTAGAGATTTTCATATAATTACCATTAGTACATTATCATTAATATTTTTGAAGAACTAGAAGAAAAGCGGAAACTCTTTACAGTTTTTTGACCCGCTTTTCAACTAATCCACTCTCAATTTTTAGTTAGTTTTAATATGGATTTCTTTTTTGCCATCCTTGATATTGATGTTCATATCTTTAAAACTTTTCTTCACCTGCTGGTCAATTTTCATTCTTTCCAAAACCACGTCTGCAGAATCTTTGGAATAGTTTTTACCGTTGATTTTTACACTGTCACTCTCTTCTGAGTTATATTCGATGGTTGTCCCGTTGATTTTGATTTTGTTGTTTTCGACCGTGATGCCGTTGTTGCTGTTAGCATCATTATCGTTGTTTTCATCATCGTCGTCATTGTCAATATCATCGTTCATATGAAGCTGATATTCTTTTTCATTAATGACTTTCATATTTCTCGGAACTACCAGTTCATAATTTAATCGGTAATCTCTAAAACGGAATTCATAAGGATATTCAAAATAATTAGGGAAAATAATTCTGTTTCCTACAACTTCAATTGGTACTTTCATTTTCAAAGGAAGATTGTAACCATCTGCTTCTTTCTTGACAATCAGGTAAGGTGTTTTGATATTGTCTTTTCTGGTAATATCAATATTAGGGTAATCTTTTTTGAAGATTTTAGACCTGTCAGAATAGATATCATCAAAATAGGGGTTGAAGTTCTCAGGAATATTTACTTTTTTCACATCAAGATAGATTGTATCGTTTGGAGCTATTACTGAGATGTTTTCAAAATCCTCATTCTGTCCGCTATAAGCAAAATTGAACCTGGAAGCGTTGGCAGCTAAAACACCTATCAGAATAATCCATATAATACCTAAGGTTCCCAAAACTGGACCGACATAATTGAATTTCGTTTTTGGAGAGAATAATTTGATTGATAGTAACAGAAATGCAACTCCGAAGATAATAGTCGGCAAAGCAGCAATCGCCAGAATCAAATAACCCATATTGTTTTCTTCCAGATAGAATCCAAGATTGTTATCAATCCCAAATCTTCCAGAGCCATAGGCAAAAGTCATTGCAAACAGTCCGATGAAACATCCAGCTGCCATCAATGCTAGCCAAACTGCGAGGCAATATTTTAGTATTTTCAAAATTGTATCACCCGCAGAGTTGATTCTCGGCTTATTTTCTGTGTAGATCTCGCCAGCTCTGTTAGAGGCTTCATTAGCAAATTGTACCACTTTGCTGGACTCTTCCTTTAGGTTATCGAAGTTTAGAGGTTTACCTTTCATTTTCAAAAAATCTGATGCAGATTCTGCTTTCGGTAAAACAGCCCAAAGGATAATATAAAGTATGATCACAAGGAAAGATGAGCCAGGAGCAACCATAAGGAAAAGAAATGCACCGATCCAGATTAATCTCATCCAGCTGATTTCCATTCCAAAATATGCCGCTAAACCTGCGCAAACTCCCGCGATTTTTTGTTTCTCTGGGTCACGGAACATTTGTTTCTGAGAATTACTGCTGTAGCTGCTGTAACCTGTAGATGATTTGGATTTGCCTTGCTTTCCTTCAGAAAAATAAGCTTCTTCCTGCTCGTCAATTTGTTCCGGTGTTCCTATTTGAGCTATTACTTTTTCAACATCAGAGTCATTGATAACTTCTCTTTTTCCTAACGTTTCTTTGAAAATCTCTACCATTCTGATTTCGATATCGTTCATCACTTCATCTGCTTCGGAAGCGTCTAGAGAATTTCTAAGGGCGCTGAGATAATCGCTTAATTTTATGTAAGCCAGCTCGTCTATCGTAAAGGAAAAACCAGCGAGGGCTACGGATAATGTCTTGTTCATAATAGTTAGTTTTGAGAGTTTGAGATAATTTGGTTGACAGAGTCTGTCAGTTCTTGCCAAGTAGTTTGCAGTTCTGCCAGGAAGAGGCTTCCTTTTTCAGTAATCTGATAATACTTTCTGGGCGGTCCGCTTGTAGATTCTTCCCATCTGTAGGCTAGAAATTCGCCGTTTTTTAATCTTGTTAGGAGAGGGTAGAGTGTCCCTTCCACAACGTCCAGTTTTCCTTTTTTGAGAGATTCTATCAGATCGGAAACATACATTTCACGTTGCTGGATCAGGCTCAAAATACAGAATTCCAGAATGCCTTTGCGCATTTGCGCTTTTGTGTTCTCGGTATTCATATTAATTATTTGGTTAAATTCAAATTTTTGTAAAGTCCAATTTTCGTTGCTTTTCTCAATTTTTTATTCAGCTTAGAACTCGATACTCTAACTTTACATTGCAAAGATATATAAATAGAATGGTATTATGCAATACAAAGTAGTAAATATTTTTAAGTTTATTGTTTAAGTTACTGATTTTCAGTTGTAAAAATTTTAATGCTTTTTTCTGTTGGAATATAAAAAATCACTGTATTGACGATTTTTTTAAATTTATTTCAAATAGTCCAGATTAAAATTTGTGAATGAAAAAAGATTTCATACTTTCGTTAAAGATTTACAAACAAGAATGAATTTCAATTTCACAACAACCACATCTACATCTACAACTACAACATCTGTAAGTTGCAGAAAGGTACGTTTGTGAATTTGAATAAACAATCATAACAAAAAGCCTTTCTGAATTCAGAGAGGCTTTTTTGTTTTGATTATATAGTGAATTTCATAGAGAGAAATGTTTGTAGCAGGAAATATAACAGTTAAACCAAGCTCCGTTGGAGCGAAAAAAAAAACTAAAAATGAAAATATTAAAATTCGGAGGAACTTCAGTCGGAAGTTTGGAAGCATTGAGGAATGTAAAATCAATCATTGAAGAAGAATTTAATAAAAATGAACCTTTAATTGTCGTTTGTTCTGCTTTTGCCGGCATTACCAATGCGCTTTTATCGGCATCGGAACAGGCATTACAACAAAACGATTTCCTAGAAATCCTGAAAACCGCCGAAGAAAAACATTATCACATTATCTCGGAATTATTGCCAAGAGCAGCTCAGAATCCTTTGCTAATGATGGTAAAAGTAAGCTTTAACGATATTGAAGATATTTTGTTCAGCGTAAAAAATCTGGCAGAATTGTCGGACAGAATAAAAGACAGATTGCTTTCTTATGGTGAGCAGATGTCTAGCAAAATCATTGCTGCATTTCTTGAAAATCATCAGTTTTCTACCATTTATACAGATGCCAGAACGCTCATTTCCACCGATTCCAGATTTGGAAATGCCAATGTCAATTACCAAAAAACCAATGGAAATCTCCATAATTGGAAACTAGAAAACAAGATTTATGTGGTGACTGGTTTTATCGCCAGCGACAGTCAAAATGATACAACCACACTAGGAAGAGGTGGCTCAGATTACACCGCTGCTATTTTGGCTTCGGGTTTGCAGGCTTCAGAGATACAGATTTGGACAGATGTAGATGGTTTTCTTACAGCCGATCCCAGATTGGTCAAAAATGCGTTTTCACAACCAGAACTCAGCTATCAGGAAGCGATGGAAATGTCCTTTTTTGGAGCAAAAGTTATCTATCCACCAACTATGATTCCTGCAATAGAAAGTCAAATCCCGATTTATATAAAAAATACATTTTCCCCAGAAAATGCCGGAACCCTAATTTATCAAAAATCCGAAATTTCCAGAGGATTGATAAAAGGTATTGTTTCTATAGAGAAAATTTGTCTCATTAATATCACAGGAAACGGAATGATTGGGATGAAGGGTTTCAGCGGTAGATTGTTCAATGCATTGGCAAGATATGAAGTGAATGTCATCCTAATTACCCAAGCCAGTTCCGAACACAGCATTTCTTTTGTTGTCAATTTTGATGATGAGAAAAAAGCCGAAAAAGCTATTTATGAGGAGTTCGAATTTGAGATTAATACCAATAAAATAGATGAACCTCAGTTTGAAAATCAGCTCAGTATTATTTCGGTTGTAGGCGAAAATATGAAGAAAATGAGAGGTGTGAGTGGTAAATTTTTTAGTGCTTTGGGAAAAAACGGTATCAACATTATTGCCATTGCGCAAGGTTCGTCTGAGCTCAATATTTCTGCTGTTATAGAAAGACAAGAGCTGTCAAAAGCCTTGAATGTGGTTCACGATTCTCTTCTTCTTTCGCAGGTAAAAACCTTTAATGTGATGTTTGCAGGAACAGGGAATATTGGTAAAGAACTTTTCCGCCAGCTAGAAACAGAACATCAAAATCTGGAAAATCATCATCAAATCAAGATCAATATCGTTGGGATTATCAACAGCAGACAAATGAGAATTTTTGATGTTCCCGAATCTAATTTTGACTTTAATTATAACTTTAATAATAATTTACAAAAGTCAGACTTACATAATTTTATAGAATCTATATCAAGCAAAAGTTTACCTAATTTGGTTTTTGTGGATAACACTTCCAGTGACGATGTTGTGAAGCATTACCCAGATTTATTCAACCATAATATTTCTGTAGTCACGTGTAATAAAAAAGGAAACTCATCTTCTTATCAGCAATACAGCCAATTCAAAAGACTGACCAAAAAGAACAACGTCAGTTTCTTGTACGAAACTAATGTTGGCGCTGGCCTCCCAATTATCAAAACGCTGAATGACCTTTGGATTTCTGGCGATGAGATTCTGAAAATCGAAGCGATATTGTCAGGCACTATTTCCTATATTTTTAATAATTATGTTGGCCAAAAAACTTTTGCAGAAGTAGTGAAAACAGCTCAGGAATTGGGTTACACAGAACCGGATCCTAGAGATGACCTAAACGGAATGGATTTCTCCAGAAAAATGCTGATTCTGGGAAGAGAAATAGGTTTGCCTCTGGAAATGGCAGATGTCAAGATCAAGGATTTTCTTCCAGAAGCCTGCCTAAAAGCAGAATCAATCCCTGCTTTTTATGAGGCGCTAGAAAAACACGAACCTTACTTCTCTTCTTTCAAAAACGAAGCAGAAAACTCTGGAAGAAAACTAAGATTGATAGGTGTTTTGGAAGAGGGAAAAATAAACATCGAAGTTCAGATCGTAGATGCCAATCATCCTTTTTTCGGTCTGTCTGGCAGCGATAATATTATCTCTTTCACCACTTCCCGATACCGAAACACGCCACTGGTTGTAAAAGGACCTGGTGCAGGTTCAGAAGTAACAGCAGCCGGTGTTTTTGCAGATCTGGTAAGGGTAACAGCGGAGTAATTTTTCAAATTTTCAAAAGATTTATCTTTCCAAACATTCAAGGTTTTTAAAATCTTGAAGGTTAAAAAAAATCATTAATATGTCATTAAATTCAATAAAAGTTTTCGCTCCAGCAACTGTTGCCAATGTGGTTTGTGGCTATGACGTTTTGGGCTTTGCGATAGACGAACCTGGCGACGAAATAGTCCTGAAAAAAAACGATTCTAACCAAATCATTATCACAAAAATAGATGGCGATGGCGGAAAACTACCAAAAGATCCTAATAAAAATGTGGTTTCGCACGTCATCAGGTTGTTCTTAGAAAAAATTAATTCCAATCAAGGAATAGATATAGAACTCTACAAAAAAATGCCTCTCAACAGCGGAATGGGTTCCAGTGCAGCCAGCTCTGTTGCAGCTTTGGTAGCCATAAATGAGCTAATGGGAAAACCTTATTCAAAACAAGAATTATTGCCACTCGCAATGGAAGGCGAGAGAATTGCTTGCGGAAATGCACACGCAGACAATGTTGCGCCTGCACTTTTGGGCGGACTGGTTTTGGTAAGAAGTTATGAACCGTTGGATGCGCTCAAACTCCCTTTTCCAGAAAATCTTTGGGTAGTTTCTGTTCATCCTCACGTAGATGTGCCCACAGGCGAGGCCAGAAAAATTATCAAAGAAAGAGTTAGTCTAAAATCTGCCGTTCAGCAATGGGGAAATGTTGCCGGATTGGTTGCCGGATTTTGTACCAGCGATTTGGATTTGGTGAGCCGAAGTATGCAAGATGTGATAATAGAACCTGTCCGTGCAATGCTTATTCCATATTTTTACGAGATGAAACAGCTGGCGTTGGACAGCGGTGCTATAGGTTTTGGGATTTCCGGAAGTGGCCCATCTGTTTTTGCTTTGTGCAAAAATAAGGATATTTCAGAATCTATTTCTATGAAAATCAAAGAATTACTCAATCAAAAAAATATAGAAAGTGAAGCTTTTGTGACCAAAATCAATAACGAAGGTGCAAGAGTGATAAGTTGAGTGATGGAGCGTTTGAGTGTTGAGTAATGAATTCTTCAAAATACCAAAAATCAAAAACCAAAAACCAAAAATTAAATACAAAATACCATCAACCAATACATTAGTACATGAAATACATATCTACAAGACAACAAGAAAAAACCAATATAAAAACAGCTATCTTGAAAGGTTTGGCAGACGATGGCGGATTGTTTATGCCAGAGTTTATTCCGCAGTTAGATTCAGAATTTTTTGAAAATTTGCCCAATTTAAGTTTGCAAGAAATCGGTTTTAGAGTTGCGAAGGAATTTCTCGGCGATTCTATTTCGGATAGGGATTTAAAACAAATCATAGATGACGTTTTGAACTTCGAAATCCCAGCTGTGAAAATCTCAGAAAACACTTATTCTTTGGAGCTATTTCACGGGCCCACGATGGCTTTCAAAGATGTAGGGGCAAGATTTATGGCCAGAATGATGTCCTATTTTTCCGAGGGAAAACCAATGAAAGTGATAGCTGCAACTTCTGGTGACACAGGAAGTGCTGTTGCGTCAGGATTTTTTATGGTTCCAGGAATAGAGGTTTATATCCTTTACCCGAAAGGAAAAGTGAGTCCGTTGCAAGAAAAACAACTTACCACTTGGGGCGGAAATATCAAAGCATTGGAAATAGATGGCACTTTTGATGATTGTCAGGCATTGGCAAAACAAATTTTGTCTGATCAGGAATTGAATGAAAAATTCACACTCACATCTGCAAACAGTATTAATATAGCGAGACTTATTCCGCAATCATTTTATTATTTCTGGGCGTTCGCTCAAGTTCAGAAATTAAAAAAACCGATTGTATTTTCTGTCCCAAGCGGAAATTTCGGAAACCTGACAGCTGGACTTTTTGCCAAGAAAATGGGATTGCCAATTCATCATTTCCTCGCATCTACTAATGATAATGATGTGATTCCTCAGTTTTTAGAATCCGGAAATTATCAACCAAAACCTTCTAAACAAACCATCAGTAATGCAATGGATGTCGGAAATCCGAGTAATTTTGAAAGGATGAAAACCTTATTCAGCAATGATGTTTCAGAATTCAGAAAAGAGATTGCGTCCTACTCTTTTTCTGATAAAGAGACCGAGATTGCAATGCAAAAAGTGAAGGAGGATTTTGATTATACACTAGATCCGCACGGTGCGGTTGCTTATCTTGGATTGGAAACATTTCGAAAATCCTTCGACTCTGGCAATACGGGTAAAAATTTTGTTGGTGTTTTGTTAGAAACAGCTCATCCTGCTAAGTTTGTAGAAGTGGTAGAAGATGTTTTGAAAGAAAAAATTATGATTCCGGAAAAACTGGAAGCATTCAACAAGAAAGAAAAACAATCTTTGGAATTTCCAATGGAGTTTGAATTGTTGAAAAGTTATTTGATAGAGGAGAAGTCATAAAACCACATAGGCACATAGAGGTAAAGGTTTTTGAAGTTAAGATAGAGCAGATTTGAACTTTACTATTAAAAATCTATGTGTCTATGTGGTGAAAAATATTAATTAGTTTTATGTATTTCTAATCCGAAAAATAATACTATCTTTGCACCCGAATTACATAATAATCATTAAAAAAATATTGGAATGTATTTAACAACAGAAAAAAAAGCAGAAATTTTCGCAAAGCACGGTAAATCTGCACAGGACACAGGAAGCGCTGAAGGACAGATTGCTCTATTCACTTACAGAATCAATCACCTTTCTCAGCATTTGAAGGCTAATCGTCACGATTTCAACACAGAGAGATCTCTTGTGAAATTGGTAGGAAAGAGAAAATCTCTTTTAGATTACTTGAAGAAAAAAGAAATCTCTAGATATAGAGCAATCATCGCTGAATTGGGAATCAGAAAATAATCCCGCTTTCAAGCAAAAAATTAAAGCAACTCAGTTTTGGGTTGCTTTTTTTTGTTTCTCGATTTTATGAATTTCTTACTTCCAATAATTTTTTGACCAATTTTGAAATTCCTCAATCTTGTCAGAATGTTGTTTGTTATAATCGCTAACATCTGGGTTTTTCGAAGAAAAAAATATGGTGTACGCAAAAGGCTCAACTAGGTTTTTCTTTTCCATTTCAATAAAATAGGGCGCTAGAAATTCTCTATAATAACCTTTTTGGTTTTTTTGTGTTTCTGCCATTGATTGACATAGAGTCTGAAATTTGATAACAAATTTTTCAACATCTGTTTTGTCTTTATTTTTCTCATCATAATCCAAAGCAGCAGCCATTGATAAAACCATATCTGTTGAGGAAAAGTCATTCTCTCCCTTCTTTTTTTTATTAATTTTATCAAGCGTGGAAGAATCTATTGAAAGAGAAACAGAGTTGTCTCCAGTTTTTGAAACGCCTTTATTCATAAGGTTCATAAGTGCTTCGAAATTACCTTTTGCTCGTGAAGATTTGTTGTCAATGACAAGATATCTGCTAAATGCCAAAATAGAAGCAATCCTGTTTGATTGTTCAAGTATTGCCAAAGCATTGAAAGAGCTGGAATGATTTGGATTTAGTTTAGTTGCCTGCTGAAATAAAAGTATGGCTTTATCATTTTCTTTTAAATTGACCAACGCAATTCCTTTATTGAAATAAAGATGAAAGTAATCTGGATATTTTTTTATACCTTCATCATAAATTTTCAGAGCTTCATTCGCTTTATTAGAGTGATCCAGAGAATTAGCATAAGTTACATAAAGTGTCTTGTTGTCTTCGTTTGGATATAATTTTAAAACTTGTTTACTAACTTCTATTGCGTCATCATATCTTTTTAAAGATTCAAGTGTCATTGCTTTTTCCGTGAGCGCAAGTTGGTTGTTCTTGTCCAAATTTAATGCTTCGTCATATTTCGCTAAAGCTTCATTGTATTTTCCTGAATCGTGCAAAGCAATACCTTCATCAACCTTAATTTTGGCATCATCTTTATTTTGAGAAAAACTAAAAATAGAGAAGAAAATTGAGAGTAAATAAATCTTTTTCATTTTTATTGATGGTTATTAATTATATATTTTCAAATCTAAGGAAAAAAATAAGCAACTCGGGTTGAGTTGCTTTGATTTTAAAATTTTTTAATTAATTTTATTTGTTTTCGATGACTTTTGTTTTTGCAAGCAAATCCCCGAGTCTCTGGCTTTCACTTGAATTTTTTATGATTATAATGGCGACCAATCCAAAAAAGAACATATCTAAAAAATCAACAATATGCCTTAGAAAAGATTGCTTCAATGTTAATTTATTTTCGGTTTGCAAATCAACTGGTTTTAATTGCACAATGAAATTTCCTAAAGTCGAACTGAAAAACGTTTCAATGATGCAGAAATATACAAACCAAAGAAATAAAATAGGTAGGGTTTTAATTCCATTTACCGTATAAGTTCCTTCATTATCTGAATTTCCAAAAGTAAAAATGTAATAATAAGTTACAGCCAATATGATTGAATAGTCGATGAAACCAGCCAAAAATCTTTGGAAAATATATTTTTCATTTTTCACTTGATTGAAGTATAATTCAATTAAACTCTCACAACCTCAGATTTCCTAGAATCCTTCACCAAAAAATATCCACCAATCAAACTCAGCAAAATAAACAATCCAAAACTGATTAAAGAGAATAATTTCCCGGTTTCGATAACCGCTGGCTGAAATTTCATTTCTATTTTATGCTTGCCAGCCGGAACATAAAGCGCTCTCAAAAGGTAATCTGCTTTTATGTAATCTACTTTGTTTCCGTCTAGATATACATCCCAACCGTGCGGATAATAAATCTCGGAAAACACAGCCAATTGTGGCGTTTTGGAAGATGATTCAAACGACAGTTCATTCGGTTGGTAGGTTTTGAGATCCAAATATGCAGTGGAATCTTTTACCAGATTTTTCCCGTTGAAATAAGCTTTGTCATCTTTAGAAATTACTGCCACTTTTTTGGTGTCTTGATTTCCAATTTCTTTAATTTCTTCGTTTGGATTGTCCACAAATTTGATGTCGGAAACAAACCAGGCATTGCCATTGGCTTCAGGATTAGGCGTTATTTCTGGTTTTTGCTGGTCGCCAACCAAGAAATATTTGGTGTTCAGCATATTCAGGATTCTCACTGTTTTTACTTGGTCTGTTGTAGAGAAATATTGGTTGATAAGGTCATCGTAACGTCTCAGTTTCACAGCGTGATAACCACCGACTGATGATTTGAAAAACGAAGTATTGGTTTCGCTGAAAGTGCCTAAAACATTATTGAAAATTCTGTAATGTGTTTTGTCTTTGTCGGCAATGGTTTGCAAAGCTCTGTTCACTTCGGTCTGTTGCAAAAGACTTTGGACAAAAGCATCGTTTCCCGCTTTGCTCATCAGATATTCCGAATTTTCTGTCTGGAAAGGACTATCTGCAAAGGTTTTATCTACAAAATTATCATCGTTCAGATAACGTCTGTTTACCGTCCAAAGATCGAACAAGCTAACCAATCCGATGATGAGTAAAACAATATTGATATTCAGTTTTTTCTTTAGTCCTAAAAATAATGCGCCAGCTGTAATCAAAACATAAAAAATGGCTTTGATAGCGTCAGTCTGGAGAAGTGATGCTCTTTCATCAACCAAATAATCTAATAAAAATGGCGGAAGATAAGTTTTTTCATTGGCTGTGTAGAAACCTAAAATTCCTTTTCCGAAAATCAATAAAATGAGCGTGATTCCGAGAACTGTTCCCGAAACGTAAAGCAGTACTTTCTTTTTGTAGTCTTCGCTCAGTTTTTCATCTGTGAAGAATTTGTACAATCCAAGAATGGCAATAAGAGGAAATAAAAACTCGACCACCACCAATATAGAAGACGGTGCACGGAATTTATTATACAATGGAACATAATCGATAAAGAAATCTGTCAGAATCGCAAAATTGCTTCCCCAGGCTAATAAAACCGTCAAGATAGACGCGCCGAGAATCCAGTATCTGTATTTTTTTCCGGCAAAGAAAAAGCCTAAAACTGCCAGGAAACAAACCACTGCGCCTTGATAAGCTGGTCCGGAAGTGCTCGGTTGATCGCCCCAATACGTCAGGCTTCCAAAACCTCTTGTCATCATATCGTATTCTTGTTGGGATTTGATGTTTTCCTGAGCCAGTTCCTGTACATGTTCCATCATTTTGTCAGAACCTGGTTCCTGACTTCCGCCACCCATCAATCTCGGAATGAACAAGTTAAGTGTTTCCAGTTTTCCGTAGCTCCACATTGTGATGCTTTCCTTGTCCATTCCAGATTTTCCAGCGGTGTGAGAGCCTGTGTTCAAGATTTGCTTTCCGCGGACGGTTTCTTTCACATATTCTGCATTCGCCATTATTCTTTGGGAGTTCATTCCAACGCCGATGATTACTGCAACTCCAACGATACCAGTAGAAATCAAGAAATGTTTCCATTCTGTTTTTCCTTGGATTGCTCTTATTAATTCTGATAAGAATAAAAATCCTAATCCTAAGAACAAATAATAAGTCATCTGAGGGTGATTTGCACAGATTTGTAAGCCGGCAAAAAGCGCAGTGGTGATGAATCCGAAAATGTATTTTTTTCTGAAATAAACCAAAATAATTCCCGCCAAAAGTGGTGCGAAATAGGCAATAGTATGAACTTTTCCGTTATGACCAGCAGCAATAATAATATAAAAATAGGTAGATAATCCGAAAAAGGTTGCGCCTAGCAAAGCGTATTTCCAGTTTCTGACGGCGACTAATCCTAAAAAGAAAAATCCGGCAAATAATAAGAATAAATAATTTGCAGGTTTGGGCAAGAACAAAAACAAATCATCTATTTTCTTGATGACGTCGCCACGGAATTGCGCTCCCGTTTGATATGTCGGCATTCCACCGAACATCGCGTCGCTCCAATAGGTTTCGTTTTCGTTATTTGCTCTGTATTGCAGAAGTTCTTCTGCGCCACCTTTGTAAAAGACGATGTCGTGTTGCATCAGACGTTTCCCAGAAATAACAGGATTTGCGTAAACAACCGCCAACAAAATAAAAATGACGAAGCTCGCCAAGATAAAAATTAGATTCTTCTTATTTTTGAACATATTCAGATGTTAGATATTAAACTTTTTTATTGAATTCAAAATCAATGCTTTATAATAAAATCAATTTTGAATTGGGTTTAAATTTTAATTTCCAAATTTAATAATAAAAAAACCTTTCAGACTTCATAATCTGGAAGGTTTTATGTTTATTTTGATTAAGATGTAAACTATTGTTTTTCATCTTCTTTTATTTCCTCATAATCCACAGTTTCTGCATCCCATTTTACCTTTTGTTCAGGCATTTTCTTCGCATTAGTCTGTTGTTGATTTTGTTGATTTTTAGGATTCAATCCCGGGAAATTTTTATAAAATGCATTGAAAAACAATCGTTTCAAAATATTCCAAACAAAGAATATAATGATTACTGCTAATATGAACTCGAAAATGTGTTTAAACATTAATAATTGTTTTAAAATTAATTAGCTTCTTTATAAGAAGGATTAACGATGATCGACGTCGTAGAGTTTTTGCTCATGCTTTGCGTCTGTTTTCCGTCTGACAAAGTTTCTTTCTGGTTGGTTTTCACAGAAAGATTCTGATTAAGCAGCCAGCCTGTATTTTCATCGATGATGATTTTTCCGCTTTCAGAACCGCCCATACTCATTGTGTGGGTCATTCCGTCTTTGGATTGCTTGTCAGATTTGGAAGGTATAACGCCCGTTACATTGATTTCTGCTTTTCCGTCCTCTACTTTGACCAAGGTGAAAGTCAGATTTTGTTTTAATTTTCCACTTGGGTCAATATCTTCAGAAGTTGTCCATTTTTCTCCGATTTTCGCACCTTTTGCTGGAATCAATTTGAGATTTTTGCTCAGTTGTTCCTTCATCATTGCCTCGTTGAAGCCACCTTTGAAGTTTTCGATGATTGCATCTTGCTGTTTTTTATCTTTGATAGTTCCAGCGATGGCCTTTCTAAGGTTGTTGTGAACCGCTTCAAAACCTGTAACAGATTTGATGTTACCGTAAGCGTCCATCTTAACGTTGAGTTTGCTGCCTGCCAAACCTTTGCTCACAATGTATTCCATCTTCAGACCTTCTTCCTTTGGAGCAGCTTGTTTGGTATCGATGACCATCGTTTTTCCGTTAGCAGAACTCGACATTCTTTTCCCAACCATATTAAGCGTCAGGTCATAAATGTTATTTTTGAAATCATTGACTGTAACTGACATTTCGTCTGTAGATTCACTGGTTCCTGACATTGTTTTTCCGTCTGGAGAAGTCAAAGACTGAATTTCTCTTTGGTATGAAACCAATGGATAGGTCACGCCTTTTTCCAGAATGAATTTCTGTTTGTAAATACCACTGCTGTCAGCAATAGCTTTTGGTTTTGCAGCTTCTTCTGGAGACACTTCTACGGTTACAGTTTCTGTTTTTCCTGTTTTTGGGTCAACTCTTGTAACGGTTTTTGTTTCTTTTTTACAAGCTACTAATGTTATCGCAATTAGCGCGAGCGCTGTAATTTTTTTCATTATTGATGTTTACTAATTAATGATATTTGATGAATAATAATTGATAAGCTGATATTTATAAACTAAAAAAAATCAGCCAACAACTATTTTCTGTCTCACAGCTTCATAAAGAATTGCGCCACACGCTACAGAGACGTTCAGAGACTGGGTTTTACCTTCAATTGGAAGTTTTATTTTTTCGTCGGCGTGGTGTAAGACTTCTTTGGAGATCCCGGTTTCCTCATTTCCCATAACGATTGCGCACGGTTCTGTGAAGTCTGCATCGTATATCAATTTCTGAGCCTTTTCCGTTGCTGCAAAAACTTTAATGCCGCTTTGTTGCAAAAAATCTACCGAGTGTGCAAGGTTTTTTTCCTTACAAATCTTGATGTTATAGATCGCTCCAGCAGAAGTTTTAATCGCATCTGAATTGATGGGCGCGCCACCTTTCTCAGGAATCAGAATTGCATCGATACCAACGCATTCTGCAGTTCTGCAAATCGCACCAAAGTTTCTGACATCGGTCAATCTATCAAGAATCAGGATAAAAGGCGTTTTCCCAGCTTCAAAAAGTTGAGGCAAAACATCTTCGATTTTATAAAAAGGAACGTCGGAAATAAAAGCAACCACACCTTGATGGTTTTTTCTTGTGAAACGGTTGAGTTTTTCTACGGGAACGTAGTTTGGACGCAGATTATGTTTAGCAAGAAGTTGTTTCAGTTCTATATAGATTTCGCCTTGCAAAGCATTTTGGATAAAGATTTTATCCACTGTTTTTCCAGCTTCCAAAGCTTCCATTACAGGTCTTAATCCGAAGATGAAATCATCTTTTTTCTGTTCGTTCATTGATAAAAATTTGTCTTGCAAAAGTAAGGTTTTTGGGATTAGTTTTATCTTAAGAAAATTGTAAACTTCAGATTTAAACCACAAAAGTCACAAAAGTTTAATGAATTACTTGTGTGGCTTTTGATTTTGTAGAATGTTTGATTTATGTTTTGATGATTTAATCCAAAACAAAAACCAAAAACTCGCCATCCTCAGTTTTGAATTTCAGATCCCCCGTTTTTCTGTAATCTTCGAAAAGTGGCGTGGGAAAAGTGTCATCAAACTGTTTGGTCTTGAAAAATTTCCCTTTGATTTTTAATGGGATTTTCTTAATCAATTTATCTGTCGTAACAGGGATTTTGAATTTTCTTTTCTCAGGATCTCTGGAATCTACGTAGAAACAATGCGCAAACAAATCCGCTTTGTCCACATACTTATTATAATCTGAAACTTTGACAAAATTGGGAAGCGAAGTGTCATCCCAGGTCAGATATAAAACTTCAATTTCCTGAGTCTTGCTGATGGGTTTGTAATATTGAAACCGCTCATTCTCAGACTGTGAAAATGATAAAATTACAAGAAGAAAAATCGGTAAAATACATCGCAGATTCATTGAAATTATTTATCAATTATCATTCATCATTTATAGACTCAAACCTTCTCCAATCAAAGCCCGTTTCTGTGAAAGAATATAACCATAATGGATGCTCTCGTGCATATTATTAAAAATAATCGCGTCCTGAATATTCTTCAAATCAATTCCAAAACTTGTGGAGTAAGGCGTATAATCCGGGAAAAAATCATTGTCAAAATCTTTCATCAAAATCTTTGACGTTTCGATTAAAAGATAAGCCAAATCCTCCATTTCGGACTGTTTCACATCCACATTTGCGAATGTTCCTTTTTTGTAAGTTTCTACCCAATATTTGTCTATTCGGAACTGGTTTCCGCTCAGATAGTAACAAAGTAATTGCTGTTGAGCAACGCAATGAGCAATGTTCCAGTAAATATTATTGTTGAAACCGTCGGGAATCGAAAGCAAATCTTTTTCGGATGTATTTTGTAAAATGTCTAACAAGTTTTTGCGAACTTGTCTATGATTGGCAAAATGATAATTCATTTTTTAGAGAGATTTTATTTGTTCAAAGTTATATCAATTATAAATAAATGGCAAATTATCCAGATTTATTAGTGAAATCAAAAATGATTCGAAGATAATCTTCATCCTAAAACCTAAAACCTCTAACCTTTTAACAAATATTTAACGCAAGATTAGCAATTATTATGTTTGCTGTTGCGGGTTTTTATAGGAAATTTACCAATTATATTTTAATATCAACTATGTCAGACTTGAATCAAGCAGAAGATATCAGACAACTTACCGAAAAAGTAAAAGAACAGAATTACTTTTTTTCTATTTTAAAACAAGAAATCAACCGCGCTATTATCGGTCAGGAATATATGATTGACCGCCTTTTAATCGGACTTTTAGGAAATGGTCACGTTCTTTTGGAAGGTGTTCCCGGATTGGCCAAAACTTTGGCAATCAAAACTTTGTCGGAGGCTGTTGATGGTGAGTTTTCAAGGATTCAGTTTACACCGGATTTGTTGCCTGCAGATGTTGTGGGAACAATGATTTACAATGTTAAGGACAACGATTTTTCTATTAAAAAAGGGCCTGTTTTCGCCAATTTCGTTTTGGCTGATGAGATCAACCGTGCGCCGGCGAAAGTTCAGTCTGCTTTGCTTGAGGTTATGCAGGAAAAGCAAGTGACCATCGGAGATGAGACAATGCCTTTGCCAAAACCATTCTTAGTTTTAGCAACTCAAAACCCCATAGACCAGGAAGGAACATATCTTTTACCGGAAGCGCAAACCGACCGTTTTATGCTGAAGTGTAAAATCGATTATCCAGAATTCGAGGATGAGCGAAAGATTATGAAAATGATTTCTACGCAGGATATTCCGCAAATCAGAAAAGTCGTGGATTTGAATCAAATTGTTGAAGCCAAAAAACTCATCAATCAAATTTATCTGGACGAAAAAATAGAGAAATATATTCTGGATATGGTTTTTGCAACTCGTTTTCCGGAAAAATATGGATTGTCAGACATCAAAAATTATATCAGTTTTGGAGCATCGCCGAGAGCGAGTATCAACTTGGCAATTGCTTCCAGAGCTTATGCTTTCATCAAAGGAAGAGCGTTTGTGATTCCAGAAGACGTGAAAGAAATTGCCAAAGATGTTTTGAGACACAGAATCGGATTGAGCTTCGAAGCGGAAGCTGAGGAAGTTTCTCAAGACGATATTGTTAATAAAATTTTAGGGAAAATACAAGCGCCTTAGTTGGGTTTGAGGTTTTTTTGAGTTGAAGAGTTTGAGGATTTTACAGATTTTTGAGTTTGAAAATTTGAGTTTTTGACTTGAAATATATAAAAATAAAAGTTCCGTAGGAACGAAATGTTTGTAGAGAACAAAATCCAATAACTAAAAAGGCTCCGTAGGAGTCTAACAATATTAAAAATAAAATAAGGACAAATTTGTTCTGAAATTTGGTTAATCTGTTGATAGTGGTCACTCGTCGTATCGTTTTTGAAAAAACTAAGATGTCTGAAAACTATCAACTGATGACCAACAAAAATAGAAACCATTTCGACAAGCTCAGTGTGACATCTTTAACGTTAATTATTACAATTGGAACGTGTGAGTCTGAGGCTCTCGAAGACAATTAATAAAATGCAAATAAAAGACATTGTCAAAAAAGTAAAGCAAATAGAAATCCGGACTCGTAAGAAGACGGAAGCATCGCTTATGGGACAATATCACAGCGCGTTCAAAGGTCAGGGAATGACTTTTTCCGAAGTTCGTCAATACCAGTTTGGTGACGACACCCGAAGAATGGACTGGAACAAAACAGCACGTTTCCGCGAACCATTCGTCAAAGTAATGGAGGAGGAACGAGAATTGACAATGATGCTTGTCGTGGACATTTCTGCCTCAATGGATTATGGAACCAAAACCCAACTTAAAAGAGAATATGTTGCCGAAGTTTGCGCCTCATTAGGATTTTCAGCCAGTGGAAACAATGATAAAGTAGGTTTGATTTTATACGCCGACAAAGTTCTGAAAGTTGTTCCACCACAAAAAGGCAGAAAACACGTTTTGTCCATCATCAGCAATATTTTGTCCGCAGACTATGTTCCGGCAAAATCTAATATGGATGTCGCTTTCAATTATATGATGAGTGTTTTCAAAAGAAAATCTTTGGTTTTTCTGTTTTCTGATTTTGAAGATGAATTTGACCAAAAAATCTTGAATGTGACAGCCAGAAAGCACCAATTGCTAGGCTTAAGGATTTACGACGAAAAAGATATGGAGATTCCGGACATCGGTTATGCGCTTTTCCGTGATGCAGAAACAGGAAAGCAAGTCTGGGCCAACACTTCCAGCGCCAGATGGCGTTACAATTATGCTGAGCAACAAAAACAAAAAATGAGACAAGTAAAAGAAGAATTCGAAAACTCTTCGGCTCATTTTTTAGATATCAAAACTTCTGATGATTACAGCAAATCTTTGTATCAATATTTTAGGAAGTAAAATGTAAAAAGTAAAGAAGTAAAAAGTAAAAAGTAATTTTAGCATCAACCAACAACAACCAAACATCAACCATCAACTAAAAACAATAATGTTCAAATACCTTCTTTCGCTTTTTATTTTCATTTCTACTTTTGGATTTGGTCAGACTTTAACTTCGAGTCTGGATAAAACTACTTTGGCTTTGGGTGAAGTGGCAGTTTTCAAAATTCAGATTTTGGATTTGGATGGGAAGAATGTTCAGATTGCACCGAGAAATGAGCTGTTGCCGTTCCATTTTGAAATGGTGAATGACAGTATCGCTGTTCAGAAAGATATTTATCTTCGTTCGGTTAAGTTTGCTGTTTTCCAGGAAGGGAAATTTACAATTCCAGAAATCGAAATTAAAGTTGGGGATGAAATCTTAAAAACGATTCCTTATGAGGTAGAAGTCATAAACACAGCCAAAAAAGGCGATCAGATTAATGACATTATGAAGAATAAAGAGGTAAGTCTGGATGTTAAAGATTATTGGGAAATGTACAAATTCTATGTTCTATTGGCTTTGCTCATTATCGCTATTATTGTTCTAATTATCGGAATCATCAAATGGGGAAGAAAACGGAAGGACAGTCCCGCAGTCACCACCAATCAGACATTGAAAGATCTGGAGAAACTGAGAAAGAAAAATTATATAGAAAACGGTAACTTCCGAGCTTTTTATGTGGAGTTAATTGAGATTTCAAGAGGTTTTATCACCAAGCAATATCAGATTCCTGCAGATGTTTTGCTGACAGACGATTTGGTTGAGTATATGAAAAACACCAATGCCATTTCTCAAGAAAATGAAAAAATTGTGGAAAATATTTTCTTCAGAGGAGATTTGGTTAAGTTTGCGAAAACCATTCCGACAAAAGAAATAATGTCGAAAGACCTTAATGAAATTAAAAATTTTGTAAAACGTTCTACAAAAGATGTAGAGGCCGAGAATCTTCGGAATGTTTCTGTTGAAGAATTTTCAGAGTCAGACCAATCCAAAATTAGAAAGCTCTAAGAATCCACAGTATTCAATATCAATAGCCGTAGGTCAATCCTATGGCAATATGAAGTAAAATGAAATTTATCAAAAATCATTTATCGTTAATCAATCATTATTAATAATCAATCCGTGAATTTCGAGTTCTACAGTCCGTGGTTTTTACTGCTTTTTATTTTGTTCATTCCTTTATTAATATTGGATTTGAGCAGGAAAAAGAACAGGGGAATTGCTGTGCCTTCTGTGAGTAATATGCAACCAAGCGGAAATATTTCTTGGGTGATGAAGTTTCTGAAAGTCTCAAAATATTTCATCTTGACGGCAATGATTATCGCTATAGCGAGACCAAGAACTTACACCGTTTCGCAAGACAGAGATGAGTCGAAAGGAATTGACATAATGCTTTCCGTGGACGTTTCGCTCAGTATGTTGTCCAAAGATCTGGACCCAGACAGACTGGAAGCTTTAAAGAAAATCGCTATTGATTTCGTTAAGAAAAGAGAAAATGACAGGATTGGACTGGTCGCTTATTCGGGAGAAGCTTATACCAAAGTTCCTTTAACAACCGATCATCAAGTTGTTGTGGATGAATTGAATCAACTTAATCCACTGGAATTACAACCTGGAACGGCCATTGGCGAAGGACTTTCTGTTGCGGTAAATCATTTGAAAAAAAGTAAAGCGAAGAGCAAGATCATCATTTTGATGACAGATGGTGTGAATACGGTAATCAACGCAATGCCACCTCAAATCGCCGCAGAATTAGCAAAAAATAATAACATAAAAGTGTACACCATCGGAATCGGGAGTAACGGATTTGCAGCGATGCCGACAGCAACCAACATTTTTGGCGAATTGGTTTTTACAGAAACCAAAACTCAGATTGACGAAAATACTTTGATAGACATTGCGCAGCTGACAGGCGGAAAATATTTCCGGGCGACTTCTAACACAAGTTTGCAAACCGTTTATGATGAGATCAATCAGTTGGAAAAGTCTGATGTCAAGAGCTCTAAGTTATATAATTATGAAGAATATTTCAGGATTTTTCTTTGGACTGCGTTAGGTTTTTTGTTGTTGGATGCTTTATTGAGATGGGTAATTTTTAAAATTTTGAACTAAGAAAGATGAATTGGTATTTAGGAAATGACTGGTATCTATTTTTACTGCTTTTGTTGCCTGTCATCGGTTACTTCATCATCCATTACGTGAGATGGAAGGGAAAAAGACGTAATGTTTTTGCAGAAGACAGGTTTCAGTCTGTGTTGTTCGAAAAGACCTCTGGCTTTGCCAAACTTTTTCCCTTGTTATATCTGCTAGGCTTTTTGTTTTTGATATTTTCGATTATCGACCTGTTGGCTGGCAAGGAAGAAATCAGTGTGAAACAAAATGTCAGCAGTACGATGTTTGTTCTGGACGTTTCCAATTCTATGAATGCCCAGGATATCCAGCCGAGTAGACTGGAAGAAGCTAAGAATATCATCATTAATACACTTCAGAAATTGAGCAACGATAGAGTAGGGATCATCGTTTTTGCAGGAGATTCTTATTCTGTAATGCCTTTATCCAGCGATTATGCGGCGGCGGAAAACTATCTTTTGGGAATAGAAACCAGCGTGATCCAAAATCAGGGAACGGATTTTCTAAAACCTATTCAAATTGCTGCACAGAAATTCAAGAATATCACAAAAGGTTCTAGAAATATCGTCTTGATCAGTGACGGTGAAGATAATGAAGGTCATGAAGATGAGGCGATCAATTTATCCAAAAAAGAAGGCATCCGGGTAACAGCGATTGGTGTTGGAACAGAAGAAGGTGCTCCGATTCCCGAATATTATTTCGGACAATTGATGGGTTACAAATCGGATATGTATGGCGAAACTGTAGTGTCAAAGTTACAGACCAAAGCGCTGCGAAATATCGCTTCGTCTACGGGCGCAAATTATTTGGACGGCAACAATCTTGATAAGGCGGTAAACAGTCTGCTGGAAGAGCTTCACAATTCCAATAGTTCTACTTCTACCACCATCAGCTCACAGTCTGCGGTTCATTATTATCAGTACTTTCTGGCAGCTTCTGTGTTCTTTTTCTTTTTGATTTACCTATTCAATCCGAAGAGAGATTTTAATATTTAAGAATACTTTTAAGCTGTTAATCGAGCGTTTTTTGATATTTTATATTTGGCTAACTACTAAAAAATCAACTCAGAAAGTTCAGTTTTAAAATTGACTGCATATATTTTAACGACTTAAAATCAAAAATGAATAGAAAAGATTTTATAAGCTTGTCCGGATTAGGATTTTTAGGTTTATATGCTTGTGGAACTTCGAAACTTATGAATCATAAAAAACCTTTAGCCATCCAACTTTACACCGTTCGGGATGCGATTGCTGAGAATTTGGAAAAATCATTGGAAAGTTTGTCTGAACTAGGTTTCAACCAACTCGAAATCTACGGTTACGACGGAAAATTCTACGGAAAAACCAAAACTGAATTTCAAACGATTCTGAAAAATATCGGTTTGGAAGTTATCAGTTCGCATCACACAACTGGAATTGTACATAACAGTAAAGGAACACTTTTGAATAATTGGGAACAGTCTGTTGAAGATTTACATTTTATTGGTGCGAAATATATGGTTTGTTCTTATCTTTTCGAAGAAGAAAGAACATTAGAACACTACAGAAAACTTCCCGAATTACTGAATCAATCCGGCGAAATAACAAAGAAAGCGGGAATTCATTTTGCGTATCATAACCACGATTTTGAATTTGAGAAATTCGAAGATAAAACAGTTTATGATTTCATTTTAGAAAATACAGATTCTGATATGGTGAAAATGGAACTGGATCTCTATTGGATTTCAAAAGCCGGTTTCAATCCTTTAGATTATTTCGAGAAGCACCCAAATAGATTTCCGCTTTGGCACGTGAAAGATATGAAAGCAGGAAACAAAGATTTTGCAGAAATCGGAAACGGAACAATCGATTTCAAAACAATCTTCGAAGCACGAGAAAAGGCTGGACTGAAACATTGGTTTGTAGAGCAAGATTCCAGCGATAAAGATATGTTCGAAAGCTTGAAAATCAGCACAGATTACATTGCGAAAAATAACTTTTTTCAATAAACATTAGCTGAGCCGAAGCGCCCTTGCAAACCTTAGAAATGTTCTCAATAATATTGATAAATTCTTTGCGCACTTTGCGTTTAAATCCTTCAAAAAAAACATTCTTTTAACAAAATTTTATGATTTGTAAAATAAATGCCTTTTCTTTGCCGTTCATTTCATTATGATCAAAATCGATGAGTGTTTACAGTCAACTTGCTGAGAATCTCCAGTACATTTCGCCGACCTATTACAAAAGCAGATTTTTCAAAAAATTGAAAGGTCTTTGTGTTCAAAATCTCTTGGAAAGAAAAGTCGAACCCGAGTTTCTTTGGATTACAGAAATTTTAGGAGAAGATTCAGTTTTTATGGACGTTGGAGCCAATGTCGGCGCTTATCTTTACACTTTGGAAAATCATCTTAATCCAGAAAATATATTCGCTTTCGAACCTAATCAAAAATTGTTCAGACGGCTGAAGAGATTATTTCCAAAAGTTAATTTGTTCTCCATTGCATTATCTGATATTACCACGATTGCTGAGTTCAAAATTCCAGTCATTAATGGAGAGAAAGTTCATACCAGAGGAACTTTGCAAACTTCTATCAAAGAAAAAAATGAAGAAAAAACTATTCTTCAAAAAGTAGAAGTGAAACCTTTGGATGACTTAAATCTCAATCTCAACAAATTGGATTTCATTAAGATTGATGTGGAAGGAAACGAGATGCAAACTTTAAGAGGCGCAAAAAAAACAATCGAAAAATTTAAACCAATTTTAATGGTAGAAATGGAACAGCGCCATCATCAAGACCATCTTTGGACATTGATTTCTGAGATTGCAGATTGGGGATATTCCGTCAATTATCTGGATAGAAAAACTTTGCAGCCAACTATTCTCACAGAAGAATTCCTGAATCAACAAAATCCGGATAATGTGAAGAATTACAAAGATTATATCAATAACATCATATTTTTGCCAAAAATCTGATATTATGGAAATTAGATTTTGAAAGGCTTCGAGAGTCTCAGCTCAACAAATAAAAATAAAAAACCATTAAATCAGCAACAATCAACTAACAACTAATCTATGAGTGTCGTAGCAAGGCAGGGAATAAAATATTCGATAATTGGTTATCTCGGCTTTTTGCTGGGAACTTTTTCGTCGATTTTTATATTTCCCTACGATATGGAGTTTTATGGAAAGCTCCGATACATCTTGCCGACTGCCGAAATAATGGTTCCGATTGTGGTCTTTGGATTAAGTTTTTCCAATGTCAAATTCTTTAGCAAAGTCAATGCAGATGGGAAACATCACAATATGTTATCTCTATCCTTGCTGGCAGTTGTCATCAATTTCTTGATTTTTGTCGGCGCCTTCTTTCTTATCAGCTACTTGTGGCCAAGTTTCAAACAATATAAACTTTGGGAGATGAAACTGTTGATCCTGCCAATGGTTTTAGTTCTGGCTTTATCCTCAGTTTTCAATAAGTTTTTGACTAATTATAAGAGAATTGTTGTACCGAATATCTTTGAGAATTTTGTTCCGAAGATTGCCAATATTGGTGCGTTTTGCCTGTTTTTCTTTTTAGGTGTGGCGGATAAAATGGCTTACGGATTCTTCTTTTTGATGTTCATTATTTCGCTTGTCGGTTATGGCTATTATACCAACAGACTGGAAAAAATAAAACCTGATTTTGGGCTGGATTATTTCAAAAAAGATAACTTTTACCGTGAGATTTTCACTTATAGCTTATTTGGGTTTTTAGGAAATATAGGAAATTATATTGCCATTAATATTGACAATCTGATGATTGGCGAGTTTATCAACTTTCACGAAAACGGAATCTACAGTAATATCTACGCCATCATTTCATTGATAACGGTTCCTCAGATGGGACTTTTCAACATTTCTGCGCCTATTATCAATAAAGAATTGGCGTCCGGAAATCACGAAGAATTGGACAGATTTCATAAAAAAACATCACTCAGTTTGTTTTTTCTTGGTTTGGTTTTGTTCTGTTGTATCGTTGTAGGATTTCCCTATTTGGCAGATTTGATGAAGAATGGAGAAGATTTGCGCTCTTCTGAGCCAGTTGTTTGGGTTTTAGGATTTGCGATGTTGTTCGATTTGGCAACAGGTTTCAACGGTCATATTATTTCACTTTCCAAATATTACAAATTCAACATTATAGTGATGTTGATTTTGGCAGTTCTGACCATCACAACCAATATGCTTTTCCTTAAACACACGGATTTGGGGATCTTAGGAATAGCCATTGCTTATGCGATTTCGCTATCGCTATTCAACATAACAAAAATTGCTTTTAATTATTGGAAATTCAAGGTTTTTCCGTTGGGAATAGAAATGATTTTTGCAATGATCATAGGCTGTATCTCAATCAATGTGGCGATGTTTCTGCCAGATTTTAAATTGAATCTTCTCAATCTTTTCTACAAACCAGCAGTCGTTTTAGCATTACTCTTCATTGGGAATCATTTTCTGAAAATCTATCCGTTGGACAAGTTTATTAACAAAGACTTTATCAAGAGTTTGTTTAAGTTTTAGTCCTTACTTTTTTTGCCTTGGCAGCCGTATCTGGTTAAACTCATTGAAGAAAATTCTAATATCGGATTCAACCTTCAATTTGGAGTCTATCAAAATCCTTAATTTCAGATAATCGCAACAGTTTTTCAACTTTGATGTTTTCCCAGGTATCTATGAATTTCTCGGTATAGTTATCGCCATCATCATTCTTGTTTTCATTGTCTCGGATTAATTTCTTTTTGCTGAGGAAGTTGATGCTCACAATGGATTGAGGCACAGGTCCGCGGCTTTCGTAAGAGTCGTAACCAATCATCTCCATATCTCCGTTTTGAAATCTGAAAGTGTAGCTCCAGGAGCCGTACCGTCCGTGTCCGTAAGCGATGATGAGGTTTCCTTTCTCAATCTCAAAGTATAATTCTGGTGCAAAATAGACCCCGCCATCTTCATTTTCTGAGGAGAAGCAATTCAGGTTTTTGCTGGCAATCTCATATTGGTCGCCTTTGTTCAGTAATACAATAATCCCTCTGCGGTTGCGGTCCAATTGGCCTCGGCTTTCATGTTGTATAATTTTGCTTTTGTCTGTACCTTTTATAATGAGTATTACATCATCCAGACCATCTTTATTCAGGTCACCTTCTATTTTGTCCCAAGCGCCTGCAGAAATGCCGCCTTCATATTTTGTAATCACATAACCTTTAGGTACAAAATCAGAGACGTTTTTATTTTTCTTATTTTTTTGGGTCGAAATAGTCTTGCTATCAACTTTTCTATTTTCGGTTGGAGTTTTTTCACTTTTATTCTCAATGGTATTCTGATTGTCCTTATAACAGGATTGCAAGCCGAAAACAAAAAGCACTGTGCCAATGATAGTAAGGTTTTTCATGATGATTTAATCTTTTGTTAATTCCTGAATTTGCAATCACGACATCAGTAACCTGTTTTTGCAGTGATTAATATTATCTTTTTTCAAAATTTTTTTATCGATATTTTCACTATTCTTAAGTGGATTTTTCTTGAAAAACTCTGTCGTTTGTTTACTTATTTTTTCCTCCAACTCATTTTTGTCAAATTCTAGCACTGTTTTTCTAAAATGTCTGATTTCGTAAATTTTAACACCAGTTTTATTTTCATATTCAAATGCCAAATAGAAAATAGACCGTTTATGAGTTTCAAAATTATTGCTATCAAAATCATAAAATGATTGGTCTTGATACTGTTGGTTGAAGAAGTTTGCAAACTCTAATTTGTTGAGATTGTAAGGTCTGTTCCTATGAGGGATTTCAATGATATTTGAAGGCAAACGATGTCTTTCCAACACTTTTTAACCCGAAAATTTTTTCCTTTTTCTTTCCGGAAAATTTTTGTTGGCGAGAGTTCTGTCTGATTCCATGTATTCATTGGTCAAATTGTTTGCCATAAAGGCAAAGTGATGCCTGTCCAAAAATTCAAGTGTCAAGTCGTTGTAGAAGTAGTCAAACTTAACAGTTTCAACTACGGTTATTTTGTTTTTCTTTTCAAGAAAGGCAAGTCCTTCAAAAGTAATTTCATATTGCGTTTCATATGATAACTTCCCATCCTGCTGTTGATAATGCAAGTGCATCTTCGTAACAAATACCTTCTGTACTACCTGTGATTATCGCTAAACCATCATTTCTATGAGGGATTTTTGAAGGTGTCCAATTTTTGATTTCGTTTATCATTTTATTTTTTTTTATTGGCACAAAGATGGTACACCTTCAAATGTTGGATGTATTCAAAACGACTGTTGTTATAGTCAAAAAGTGAAAGTCAAATTATTTTAGGATGGAAGATGTAACTGCTTTTCGTTGTTTTGTCATTAAGTAGAGGTCTGTACGGTGGTTGGGTTAGGGTGACAGCTAACGGTTTACGTATTCGCAATAGTGTGGCAACCGAAGCACAAATCTTCAATTTTTTACAAATGTTGAACCGAAGAACTACCGTTGAACTTTTTTTGTTGCATTTATGTTAGCAAAAATTCCGTTAATATTCAGATTTTGCGTTTTTGTTCAGTCCTTTTTGTAGAAAATGAATTCAGACCTTTTGCTCAAAGAGTTTTGGGCTAGATTAAGTTTCTTATAAGATTCAAAAAGTCAGAAATTTGCTTGTCAGAAGAGTTTTGCTGGCATACCGGACAACGTGTCTCGGCTTTGCGATGGCGGGCCTTACGGAGACAAAACTTTCATTTAAAATACAACTTTTTTTAGAACTACCAAAGATGAACTGAAAAACTTTAAGCCCGCTATTGCAAAACCGTTGTTAGCCGAAGGTCTTTATTTGAAGTTTTTTTTGTGATACTCAATTCCTTCTATTCCTGAAAATATCATAAGTAGTCCAAATAACCCAAAAAAGGCTATTGCTAAATAGTTGTTTTCTTTATGTTCTTTGTTGTAATCATTTAGAGATAAATAACTTGAATTTTTATTTTTAATTTCCACAATACTAATTTTTTCAGGATGTAAAAAATTTTCAGGAAAAGGAATGTTATCAGTTTTTAGTATTTTCCTTTTAAATTCTTTTTTTTCAATAAAAAAGGTAATAGTATCTCCTAATTTGTTTTCATTTAATAATTCTTCTTCATAAGTTTGGCGTAATGAAACACTGCCAATTGTAAAATTAATTTTAGGATATTCTTGTAATTTTATGATGAGAGTTCTGCTTCCTCTCCGTCCTTTTTTAATGATAATATTTTCTTTTATAACTCCTTTTATTTCAGTTATATTGTTTTTATTTGGTAGTTCAGAATTATAAAATTTAAAAGCAAAGAAGAATAGTATAAAGCCTGAAATAAATGCAAAGTATATCAATTTCTTGTTTTTAGATTTTTCCTTAATTTCATTCATTTACTGGTGGTTTTGAAGACTTTCTGCTAACGGTTCTCAGCTATACGCAGGCCGGATTTTAACCATTGAACTTCCTACGAAGAACTGAACTTCAAATTTACGAAAAACTGTCATACGAAGCACTAAACCCCTGCTTGCGTATAGGTGATGTTAGCTGTTCGCCCTTCTTTTCTGTCTGTTTAGGTTGTCTGTTTCAACCAAATTATACTACTTTTTTAATTGCCATTTTTCCGCCAAGCCAAGCCGCAGGAAGTGTTAATATTATAAGCGAAATAGGATACCAACGTGGTGGAATGTCCCAAGCAACGACAAGTCCGACAACCGTTAATACAACACCAATTACTCCAAGAATAATAGCGTGTTTCATTGGTTTTGTGGGTGCAAGTCGTGCTGTTAAGTAACAACCGAACGTGTTGAAAATCGTCCTATACAGAATAATTATTGCAATCAGCCAAACAGGGTTTTCAACAAATGGGTCGTTTTTCATAATCCCTGCTTTTTCCAAAATACTGTCCGTAATTACTGATAAAATTACCAATGCGAAAAAGCCTGCAACGACAGCTCCGATACTTTTCAATGTCTCTTTTTTCATTTGAATAGTTCGTCAAGTTGGTTAAAACTAACTTCAATACCTTCTTTAAAGCCCATTTCAATTACGGCTTGAATATCTTCAAAGCTATTGTGTTTTGAAATCATTGTAACAGTCGTTTTTCCGTCAGTTTCGTTAAACTGATTTTCAAAATTTCCTGCTGGAAATTCTGGATTTACTTTTCCATTTTCATCACAAAAAACATCTGTTCCCGAAAAACTTTTGTGCAATACAATTTTTTCGAAATTTTGTTTTCCATAATTCCTTTGGTCTGTCTCTGCACCTGTAAGAGATGGAGGAATAACCATACAATATAGCCAATGTCCGCCCTCACGAAAATCCATAGATTTTGTTTCTGCTTTGCAAGGTTCTGGACCCCACCATTGGTCTAATAGTTCTGCGGTTGTCCAAGCCTTCCAAACCAATTCAAGGTTTGCAGCAAATTCACGCCTTACAACAATCGTGTTGTTTTCTTTGTTGACTTCAAAGTCAAATTTTAAGTTACTGTTCATTTTTCTGTTTTTTAATTGTTTCTAATAAATTATCAAGTTGATTAAATCTTGTTTCCCAAATTTTGCGGAACTGTTCAAGCCATTTATCTATTTCTTTCATTTTGTCAATTTCAAGTTGGTAGTAGATTTCTCTGCCTTGTTGGTTTTGTGTTACCAATTCGCACTCAGTCAAAATTTGTAAGTGTTTGGACACTGCTTGTCGTGAAGTGTCAAAATGTTCGGCAATAGCGTTTGGTGTCATTGCCTGTAATGCAATAAGTGTAATAATCGCCCGTCTTGTCGGGTCTGCTATTGCCTGAAAAATATCTCGCCTTGATTCCATTGTGCAATTATTTGGTTGCAAATATATATGCAATTATTTAGTTGCGCAATTTTTTTGAAAAAAAAATTCTGGTCGCTAAAATTTGGGGTGGTGGGTGGGCTTGGTTTTTAGTTTTTTTGTCCGCCAGTTGAAGTTTGCACGGTCGTTCATAGGGTGACAGCTAACGGTTTTCGGCTTGGCGATGTGGCGGATTTTTAGCACAAAAGTTCAATAGAATTACTGCTGTTGAAACTTGCACAAATGTTTCATAGAAGTACGAAACCCGCCATATTGCCAAACCGATGTTGTGCGTTCGTTTTTTTATTCATATTTGATATGCATCGAAGTTGTTCCACCTTTCGGGTCAAAATATGCAACAACTTTTCCCCATTCAAAATTTCTTTTTTCACCAAAAATTTTTGTTAACCACTTGTCATAAATTTCTTTTCGTTTTAATTCATCTTCTTCATTCCAATTGTCCCAAGTTAAGTTTTGTTCTTTTTTGTCGGTAAAGCTAAAGTCAATGCAAAATAGTCTGTCATTGTGAAAACATACTCCGATATAAAAAAAGAGTTTGTCAATTTCAATATCATTAAAATAAATCCATTTATAGCCATTCTTTATGTCCCAAGTTTTATTTGTCGGTGCAAGTTTGAGAATGTCACTGTAATCCTTGTCCTTACCAACAATTATTTTGTCTGTTATTTGAAAATTACCATTTTGATGATTTATTATACCCATTTTTATTTCCATTGATAAGAAAGTGCTCGAACAATATTAGCAATTGTCGTATCTTTTAAATTATAATTTTCTAAAATAAATGTTTGACTAGCTTTGCAGCCCAAAATCAAGTCACTGTTATTCCATAATTCAAAGTCGCCTGCTTTTGTCCAAATTTCATTGAATAAACTTAGTTCAGGTTCGGTTAATGTCTTGTCGTTGGATACAAATTCGTGAAATGTCCACGGTTGTGTCCAATTGTCAAAGTTTAATATTTTGTCTTCAAGTGTTTTCATAAAATGACGCACAACGGTTTGCAGCTTGGCGAAGTGGCGGAAATCGAAGCACAAATGTTCAGTTTTGCACAAATGTTCAATCGAAGAACTGCCGTTGAATTTAGTACAGAACCCGCCATTTTGTCAAACTGCTGTTGTGCGTTCGTATTTCTTAAAATTGCTTCTCAAAAGTCTTTCCATTAAACTTAAATATATTTCCGTCTGCCATTCCAAAAAGCAAATTGTTATTCCTGTCTTTATAAATAGCCCAAATCATTGGTTTGGATGGATTGTCGCTAACTGAATAGTTTTTAAACGTTTTATCGTCATATTTCCAAGCTCCTGTATATACATCTCCAAACCAAATATTGCCGTCTAAATCTTCTTCAATTGCAAAAGGGTGTTCTAGCGTACCCGGTGGTGATTTGTCTCCGTTTCTTCTGCTTGTTGGATGGATTAAATTATTCTTTTCAGAAAAATTAATTATTGAATTACCTTCCATTAGCAAGACGCCAATTCCATTATTTCCTATCCAAATTCGTCCTTTTGAATCAGCTAATACGCTTCTGATATGCAAACGCTCATTATCTTTTAGGTTTAATTTTTCAGCATCAAATATATTTACAGTATTACCGTCATAGTTGAATAGTGCTGCATAAGTCGCAATCCAAACTTTACCGTTTTTATCTTTTGAGATACCCGTAACACCATAAGATTTATCAGGATTTTTATTTTGGGGTTTTGGGAAAATCAGATAGTTCATATTTATTCCGTCAAAACGATTAATTCCATCTTCTTCCCAAGCATAAAACCATAAATCTCCTTTAGTTTTTTGCCAATCAAGTTGTGGATTGTTATTTTTAGATGGATAATTAGTAAACTTCCCTTCGTCATATAAACTTATTCCGTTTGCAGTTCCAAACCAAATTTTTCCATTCCCGTCTTCCTGAATTGAACGGATTTGATTGTCGGATAAACCTTCATTTGTTGTAAAGTATTCAAATGATTTTCCATCATAAAAACTTACGCCTTCATTATGACTTCCTATCCAATAATTGCCTTTACTGTCCTGAAAGATCGCACGAATTGCAGAAGTAAATTTTAAGGTGTCGGTTTTTGAAGTCGCTACCAATTCAGAGTTGTTAGTTTCTTTTTCAGTTGATTTCTTTTCTATACAGGAAAAGTTCAGAGTCAATATGAGTATTAGAGATATCAATTTTATTTTTTTGTTCATTTCAGGTTTTTCTAATATGACGTACAACGTTTTGCAGCTTGGCGAAGTGGCGGATTTCGAAGCACAAATGTTCAGTTTTGCACAAAAGTTCAATCGAAGAACTGCCGTTGAACTTTGCAGTTTCGCCCCACTATTGCAAAACCCTTGTTAGCAGAAGTTTTTATTTATTCACAAATTCTTCGTAAAGTTTAGGACATATTTTTTTCATACTTTCAGGGTTTTCTTCTTTCCAAGTAAATTCAAATTGAGGATAATTTCCTTCTTTAGTCGTAAAATTATCTTCATCAATGAAATCATATAAATCTTTTCCTGTTCTTTGTTGAAATGATTCTAAAGCGACATACCAAAAAAGTTCAAATTCATAAAAATCTTCTTCTCCGAAATCTTTTTGAGAAATTATTGTGTCAGGATTTTCTTTTGCTTTGTAATAAACATCTTTACCTCTTGAAATTACCCAATTTCTGAAATATTCAAATCCATCATCTGAACTTCCACCATTCATTAAATAACTTGCACACCACATTTCAGAATTATAAGTGTCATAAAGTAATTTGTCGGTTCTCAAGCGAAAACCAATCATTTGTTTCGGCGTTAATTTACTAATCTCAGAAATTAGAAATTTTTCCTGCCCGTCTTGATTTTTTGAATTTTTCAATGAATTGTCAATGATTTTCCAATATAAATCTTCATCGAGCATTTCAGCAGTTTTTTCAATTTTTAAAGTTTCAGAATTAAGTTTTGAAGTTTGTTCCGATTGTTCTTTTTTTCCAAAAAGTTTATCAAAAAATCCCATAGTATTGTTGTTGTTTGAATTGTTACAAGATAAAATTGTTAAGTAAAATATGTTAAGATTGCTATTTTCATAAAATTTCTGCTAACGAGTTCCGGCTTTGCGATGGCGGGCCTTACGGAGACAAAACTTTCAATTAAAATACAACTTTTTTTAGAAGTACCAAAGGTGAACTGAAAAACTTCAAGCCCGCTATTGCAAAACCGTTGTTGTACGCTGTGCATTTTTCGGTTTTGGCTTGTATTTTCTTTGCAAAGTTTTGTTTTTCAGTGTTTTAGTTCTCAAAAAAAAGTCAAAATTTTTGTTCAGAATTCAGTTTATTTAATTTCTTCACGAAGCTTGTCAAAGTCAAAGTCGTAAATTTTCATTTTAGGGTGTTAAAATTCCATTTTCAATTTTTTTTCACAAAGCTTCTCAAAGTCAAAGTTGTAATTATCTTATTTTCAAGTTGTTAAAATTTCATTTTTTACTTTTTTTTCAAAAGTTTTTGCAAAGCTTGTCAAAGTCAGCGAAATTTTGGTCAATATTTTTTTTGGTGGTTTTTTGTTGCCTTTATGTCAGCAAAAATTCCGTTAAAATGCTGATTTTGCGTTTTTGTTCAGTCCGTTTTGTAGAAAATGAACTCAGATCTTTTGCTCAAAGAGTTTTAGGCTAGATTCTGTTTCTTATAAGATTCAAAAAAGTCAGAAATTTGCTTGTCAGACGAGTTTTGCTGGCATAGCGGACAACGTTTTGCCGCTTTGCGTTCGGGCGGGTTTCGGAGCACAAAGTTTCAATTTATTACTAAAGTTCATTAGAAGTATAAAGCTCCAAGTTTGCACGTCAGCCCGCCTGACGCAAAACCCGTGTTATAGGGCGTAGTTCTTGTCACCACATTCCAATCCAGTTTT
>JBCNLQ010000002.1:0-171779 GCA_039595375.1 Chryseobacterium sp. | reverse complement strand
CCATCGTTTACAAAGAATCTGGTGGAAAACCTGATGAACAGAAAACTATTGCAGGCTTATACATCAACCGTTACAAAAAGGGAATGAAGTTGCAAAGTGACCCGACGGTAATCTACGCAGTGAACAAAGCAAACAACTTTACCCAAAAAATCAAACGCGTCTATTACAAATATCTGAAAGAACCTTCTCCTTATAACACGTATGCAAACAAAGGAATTCCACCAGGCCCCATTTGTATTGTAGACAAAAACTCCCTGAATGCGGTTTTGGAAGCCGAGAACAATAACTACATTTTTATGTGCGCCGATCCTGCGAGATTTGGCTATCACAAATTTACAGATAATGATGCCGAACACGCTAAGAATGCGAAGGCATACCAGGACTGGCTGAACAGCAAGCAGATAAAATAAAGAACGAAAGCGAAAAATAAACAATAATGGAACGAACGGAAATTGTACGAAGTGTACTTCAGAAAAAAATCTTTGGCCTGGCCCTGAGCATCGGAGCAGCAAGCTTCATGATGGCTCAGCAAAAAGTGAATGTTTCTGGAAATGTAAAAGATGTAAATGGTAGTATTGGTTACGCATCCATCACTTTTAGTAATCAACAGAATTCTCAATTCAGTGATGCTGCTTTGGCAGATGCAAACGGGAACTACAAACTGGAATTGGCACCTGGAAGTTACGAAGTGAGCATAGAAGCAGTAGATTATAAAAAATTCACACAAACCATCAGAGTTGAAAAAGCAGGACCGATTCCACCTTTCGTGATCGTTTCGAATGGAAAAGCGAATCTTACGAATACAACAGATATCCAAGGTGTGGTAATTACTGCACAATCTACAAAACCTTACAAAGTTGAGTTGGATAAGAAAACCTATGACCCGTCTCAGGATCTGGTAAGTAAAGGTGGAAGTTTGCAGGATGTCTTGTCTAATGTTCCTTCGGTTTCTGTGGATACAGACGGAACAGTTTCTATGAGAGGAAGTTCTAATGTGCGATTTTTGATCAACGGAAAACCTTCTGCTTTATTGGGAATTGATGACGGTGCAAACGCCTTGCAAAGTATTCCGGCTGATCAAATTGAAAAAATTGAGGTCATTACCAACCCATCTTCAAAGTTTGAAGCGAGCGGAACAGCGGGTATTTTGAATATCATCCTTAAGAAAAACAAAAAAACAGGCTTCAACGGAAGTGTCATTGGAACTTTAGGATATCTGCCTCAAACCAATCTGAATACAAGTCTAAGCTGGAGAAAAGGAAATTTCTCTTGGTTTCTAAATGGTGGCGGTGGTTACAGAGAATCCAAAAATACTAACCGAAATGATAATTATTATAACAATGTCACAACAGTTGGTGCTGAAACGGAATCTCATCAAAATTCTGTAATCAAAAATAAAAACAGTAACTACAACGCAACAGCAGGTATTGTTTATGACATATCAGACAAAACATCTGTCAATGCTTCGGGAACTGTAAGAACATTTGAAAGTGATAACGTTGGCAATATTGATTATAACTATTACCTTTTTAATCTTCCGAGTACTTATACATTAAGAAATACCATCGGCACCAGCAACAATCTTGCTTTCCAAGGAGATTTTGGCTTAGACCATAAATTTGATGACAAAGGACAAAACCTATCTCTATCGCTAAGTTTGCAACGAAACCGCTCGAATAACGACTCAAACATTAGGGAATATGACAATTACAGTAGCGTAACATCGCTCCAAAATCTCATCAACCAGACAACTATTAATAAAAATATTGTTGCAAAAGCTGATTACGAATTACCAATTGGCGAGATTTCCAAACTAGAAGCTGGATATCGATTAGATTCTAATGACAACAGTTATGATAATAATGTTTTGGAAAGTACGACAGCATTTCCTACACTTAGAAATCTGGGACTGTATACGTATAACGCCAATTACAAAGAATTGTTCAATGCTTTCTATTTGCAATTCAAAAGTAAGATTGGAAATGTTGGCTATCAATTGGGGCTGAGAGATGAGCTTTCTAACGTCACTATTGATTATCAAAATCTATTGACACCTGCTTCCGTTGGATATACAGAACCCATTGTTAATAGGAAGAAAAGTTACAACAATCTTTTCCCGAGTGTATTTTTGAGCTACGAATTTGCCAAAGACAATCAACTATTAGTTAATTACACCAGAAGAATTGATCGTCCGAGAGGATTTTTCTTGATTCCTAACCCAAGCTATAATGACAATCAGAACATTTTCGATGGTAATATAGATTTGAATCCATCTTATGTTGACTCCTATGAAGTTGGTTACAGTATTTCTAAGAAAAAGTTTACCATCAACCCAACGCTTTATTACAGACATCAGGAAGATGATGTAAAAATGCTGGTTTACAACAAAATAGAAAGATATGAATCTGAGCCAGATATTTTCAAAGACAGAATAGTATTTCATACCAAGCCTATAAATCTTGGAACAGATGACAGATTTGGATTGGATCTGAATTTTAACTGGGACGCAACAAGCTGGCTTAAGTTTATGGGAAATGTAGATGTTTTCGGGTATAATACCAAAGGAAGTACACCTTATGAAACACTAGACCAAGATGGAAATGCTATTATTGCAACAGCCAACTTTAATGGAAAAGGTGTATCAACACGATCAAGGCTGACTTCAACATTTAAAATTGACAAGACTCTGAATTTCCAGCTGCAAGGATTTTACAGAGGTGGTACAAAAACTGATTATCAAATCAGAAAAGATATGTATGCCATCAATTTTGGTGCTTCGAAAACGATTTGGAATGGTAATGGAACATTGGCTTTCAACATACAAGATGTTTTCAACACCCGAGCAATGCAATCTACGACGTACACAGCTAGCAGTACGAGAGATTCTTACATGCAGTGGCAACCGAGACAATTTACATTATCTTTGACTTACCGCTTCAAACAAGGAGAAAAAGTGGATCAACCAAAACGTAAAAAAGACATCAACTCAAATGCATCTGGTGATGACCAACAAGGACCGATGTAAATGTCATGAAGTTAAAATAATCCAAGGCTCTGCAAATATGCAGGGTCTTTTTGATTAGGTTAAGCTTACTTGTACTAATAGAAACCTTATTAAGGCATCAGACCTATTTTTATCGTTGCATCGGAGTAAGTTGTATCATATTTAGGATTAGGCAAAAAAAATCCGTCCCATTATAAAAACGAGACGGATTCTTTTAACAATTATAATTAAAGGTCTATTTCTTTTTGTCTTTCAACTCTTCTTTGTCTTTGTCAGAAGGATTCCAAACTTTGACTTCAGCATTTTTATCGATTCCAGAAAGAATTTGAACATTGATACCATCACTTGAACCTAGCTTAACATAAACTTTTTTGAAGCTTCCATTCGGCTGTTTTACTTCTACAAAAGATTTGTTGTTACCCTTTTCATACTGAATCAATGATTCATCCAAAAGTAAAGCATTTTTCTTAGAACTCAATAAGATTTCTCCATTCGCACTGAAACCTGCTCTGATGTATTCTCCAGTTTTATTGAACACATCTCCTTCCACAGCGAATTTGATTGTTCCACTTTCTTCAGTTCCTTTTGGAGCAATCAAAGTTAATTTTCCAGGGAAAGATTTGTTTTGCAAAGCACCGATTACGACGCTCATATCCATTCCTTGTTTCAATTTTCCAGCTTGGGCTTCATCAATATTACCTTTAAAAATCAATGAATTAAGATCTGCGATAGAACAAATAGTTGTTCCAGCATTAAAAGAGTTAGCTTCGATAACCTGACTTCCTACTTTTACAGGAATTGTCAATACAGTTCCTGCTGCCTTTGCACGCACTTGAGTGGTGGCCATACTTTGTAATTCAGGCGTTGCTCCCGTTCTCACGATTTGCAGTTGTTTCTGAGCTGCATTCAGCTGTTGAACGGCCAGTTTTTGTTGTTGCGTAGTGGTCTGCAACTGCTGTTGCGCCGTGATATATTCCTGTTTAGAAATCACCCCTTGCTTGTACAATTTGGCTTGCATCTCATATTGTTTCTGCTGATTCTCAACATTGATTTTCGAATTCGACAATTGGATTTGGGCATTATTCACCTGCATTGTCGCATTATTCACTTCTGTGATATTTGGAACAATCCGGATGGTTGCAATCAGTTGTCCAGCTTGTACCTTGTCGCCTTCATCCACATTGATGGTTTGGATGATTCCGGCAATGTTTGGTTTGATTTCGATTTCTTCCCGAGGTTCAATTTTTCCTGTTGCCATCACTTTATCATCCAGGTTTTTGATGCTTGGTTTTCTGGTCAGGAACACCTCGTTCTCAGCAGAATTGGACTTCACAAGATACCCGATTCCACCAACTAAAGCGACCATAAAAAGTAATCCCAAAAATATCGAAATCGCTTTCTTCCATGTAAATTTCTTTTTTTCCTTTTCCATTATGTAGAAATATAGTTTTTAATTATAAATGATTAATTATTAATTCTATTCTGTTCTTAAGGCTTCGATTGGTTTTATTTTTACCGCTCTCTGTGCCGGAATCAATCCGATAAGCAAACCTAGGACAATCATAATTCCCATCGCAGAAAATACATTTCCGTAATCTACCGTTGGATTGCTGAAAGGAAAGGCGTCATTATTCATCGTCAAAATATTGAGAATAATTAGAAGGAAAATTCCCGATAAAAAACCTAACAATCCAGATGACAAAGTAATCACTACACTTTCCAGCAAAATCTGATTTCGGACCTCAGCTGGTTTTGCACCTAATGCTCGCCTGATTCCAATTTCCTTAGTTCTTTCTTTTACCGTAATCAACAAAATATTGGAGATGGCTATGACCCCCGCCAAAATTGTCAATGTTCCTACAATAATTGTCAGTAATTGCATTCCGGTCAAGAATCCGGTCACTTTTTTGAATTCCTTAGCCAGATTAAAACTTCCAAAAGCATTGGTATCTTCCGGCGAAACGTGATTGATTTTTTTCAATTCGTCTTTCACTTTGGTTTCTACAATTGCGGCTTCTGCATTTGGTTTACCCACAATTGCAAAAAAACCAACTTTATCCCCCTCGTTATACATCCCGGAATAAGTAGAAAATGGTATGTAAGCCGATTGGTCATTTTCCATTCCACCACCTCGCGGTACCCGGAAAACACCAATGACATTGAAAAATATACCTTTTAGGTTCACTGATTTTCCAATCGGATCTTCATTTTTTTTGGCATCGAAAAGATTTTTATAAATCTCCTCTCCTATCACAATCACATTTTTTTTAGACTGAATATCGGCATCATTGATATACCGCCCGAATAATAATTTCTTTTTAGAAATCTGATTACCGACAGGAAAATCACCCGTAATCATATACGTATTTTTCTTACCGTTTCGGGAAATCTGATCGCCCGCCGTTCCGAAATTCCCTCTCACACTTTGTGGCGAGATATAATCTACTTCCGGAATTTTCTTGGTAATATATTCTATATCTTTCAGGTGTAGATCCATTTTTCTGCCTTTTGCAAAACCCTCATACGGAATATTGGTACTTTGCGGCCAGAGAAAAATCGAGTTGGTTGCAAATCCGGAAAACAATTTATTAAAACCATTTTCCATTCCCTTTGCTGCGCCCAAAAGACTCACATACAAAAACATACCCCAACCTACGCCTATCATCGTAAGAAACGTTCTAAGCTTATTATTCCGGAGGGAATAATAAATCTCTTGCCAGGTATCTCTTTTGAAAAGTATATTCACTTTTTTGTTTATAAATGATTAATGATGACTGATAAATGATTTCAGCATAATATTCGTAAAGTCTCTCAAATTTTCTCCTACCTCAAACTCAATCTGTTCTAAGCGCTTCAATTGGTTTGATTTTCGACGCTTTATAAGCAGGTACAAATCCTGCAATGGCACCAGAAAGCACCAAACAAAAGAATGCTGCGGCAATCAATCCCCAACCCACGGATGGTTCTGTGATGAAGAAATCTTCAAGGTTATTTCCAATTAATTTCAAAGCTAAAACACCTAAAGCTACTCCAATAATTCCGGAAATAACGGTGATGACAATACTTTCCTGTAAAATCAAGCCAACTATGCTGGATGGTTTTGCTCCTATGGCTTTCCTAACACCTATTTCCTTGGTTCTTTCTTTGATGATGTACACCATTATATTGCTGATTCCAATGATACCAGCCAATAAAGTTCCAAGCCCGATGAATCCTACAACCGCTGTTATCACAAAAAGGAAAGCAAAAGAATCCTGTGTGTTTTTAGCATTATTATTAACCCGGATTCCCTGCTGATCTTCTGGAGAAATATTGTGTCTAGCTCTGATATTTTTCTCCAGTTGGTCTCCATATCTCACACCTTCATCCGGTGTCATACTTGGATCGTACGCCAACATTACAGTACTGATGGTATCCGAACTTTTCTTCATCTGCTGCAATGTAGAAAGCGGAATGGAGATGTGACGCTCGTCCCAATCGCCGCCCGGGTCAGAGAAGACACCAACGACTTTGAACATCGTTCCGTTGATTTCCAAATCTTTTCCAATCGGATTACCATCCCGAATCAAATCTCGCCAAGCCATTCTTCCGATAGATGCTACGTTTTGTTTCAGTTCATTATCCCGTTGGTTGATGTAGCGGCCATCTATCATCGTTCTGTTCTCCAGAAACTTCTCATCTCCCAAAACGCCGTTAATTTGATAACTTCCACTTTCTTTACCATATTTCACCGTGAGATTCGTTGTGTATCTTGGAGAAGCATATTCTAATTTTCCTTTGCTCTCTTTTACGATGGCATCAAAATCTTCATTATTAAAAGTGATCGCTCTATCAGATTGCAAACCCGCATACGGAAGAGTTGTTTTCCCACCCCAAACCATAATCAGATTGGTTGCATCTCTTGTAAATGCTTTCGCAAACGAGTTATTAAGCCCATTTCCAATTCCAAACAAAACAATAAAAATAAACAGACCCAGCGCTACTGTAAAACCAGAAAGTACCGTCCGCAATACATTACTGCGAATGGAACTGAATATCTCTTGCCAGCGGTCTAAGTCAAACATAATTAGGTTGTTGGTTGATGGTTGTTAGTTTTTTGTCAGGTCGATTTACTCACAGTTTGCGAGGCTAAGGCTCTCGAATGCAATAATTTATAGTACTAGTTGATTGATATAGTCATCGCTTTCGATTCTGCCGTCTCGCAGTACGACGTTTCTCTTTGTTTGCGCCGCAACATCGTTTTCGTGTGTTACGACTACGATAGTTTTTCCTTCATTATTGATTTCTTGAAGCAACTTCATAATGTCGTGCGTTGTTTTAGAATCCAAAGCTCCGGTTGGTTCATCAGCAAGGATTAATTTCGGTTCCGAGATTAAGGCTCTTGCGATGGCAACTCTTTGTTTTTGTCCTCCGGAAAGTTCGCTTGGTAGATGCTCTGCCCATTCTCTCAAACCTACTTTCTCCAGATATTCCAATGCTTTCTGAGTTCTTTCTTTTCGGGAAACATTTTGATAATACAATGGCAATGCTACATTTTCCACCGCCGTTTTATAATTAATCAAATTAAAAGATTGAAAAATAAAACCAATAAAACGGCTTCTGTATTCTGCAGCTTTGACTTCCGTGAGATGCTTGATAGGAAATCCATCCAGTTCGTAAATCCCGTCATCGGCCTCGTCCAAAATCCCGATGATATTCAGCAACGTAGATTTTCCGGAACCAGAACTTCCCATAATAGAAACGAACTCACCTTGATTGATATTAAGATTAATACCTTTCAGTACGTGAAGTTTGCTCTTGCCTGTATCATAAGATTTGTTGACATCTTCTATTTTCAGAATGGGATGAGACATGGTCTGGATTTTACATATAAGTAAAGCATAGAATACAAATGTTACAGAACCTGAAAAATTATTTTGCGATTTATAATTTAATATAAATTTGAAAAAAAATAAATCACTGACGTAACATTTTTATTATTCCAGAGTCTTATTGGGTATAATATTTCTTTTATGCTTAAAAAAGTTTTTTGTATTTCGCTATTGTCAGTAGGAATTTTGGGATTCTCTCAGAAGAAATGGACGATTCAGGAATGTGTGGATTATGCGATTAAAAACAATCTGCAAATCCAAGCGCAGGCTTATAACAAAGATGTGCAGACAAAAAATCTGGAAATGGCTAAAAGAGAATATCTACCTTCAGTTTCAGGAACCATTAACAATAATGCCAATTTCGGACAATCTCTAGTTGGAACTACAAGTATCCGAAATGATAGCTATTACAACGGTGCCAATGTTGGCGCTAATATTTTGGTTTACAACAACGGAAGGCTCGAAAAGACAATTAAGAAAACAGGTTTTGATGTTGATGCAAGTCTGCAGGACATCGAAACCATCAAAAATAATATCGCTTTACAAATCGCACAGCAATATCTGAACGTTATGCTGAACAGAGAAATCAAAAAAATCTCTGAAAGTGCGATGGAAAATGCACAAAAACTTTACGACCGTGCGAAAATCACAACCGATGTTGGAACCACTGCTCAAACGGTTTTAGCGGAAGCAACAGCGTCTTTGGCGAGAGAAAAGCAGAATGTAAAAACAGCACAAATCAATGTGGATAAAGCTTTGTTTGCAATGGCTCAGCTTCTTCAATTACAAGATTATAAAACCTTTGATGTGGTTGACATTCCTGTTCCAGATGAATTGACATCACAAACTGAATCTGTAGAAGAAGTTCTGAATATCGCCTACACTTCTCAACCTGTCGTAAAAGCGGCGGAAATCAGAATCAAAGCCGCTGAAGCACAAACCGAAGTTGTCCGAACCAATTTCTATCCAACCATATCTGCAACAGCCGGTGTTGGTAGTTTTTACAATAATCTTTTGAACAAAAACACAATTGGTTACAGTCTGGATGCATTTGGAAATCCTACTGCAATTACCGAAAGAAATTTCACGCAACAATACAAAGATAATTTTGGTCAGCAACTGAGTTTGACGGCCAACATTCCGATTTTTAATAAAGGAATTACGAGACTTCAGGTTGAGCAAACAAAAATCAATGAGCTTACTGCGAAGAACAATCTGGAACAGCAGAAATTTCAGTTGAAACAGGATATTCAGCAAGCGCAGTTCAACGCAGATTCTAATTATGAAATCTATATTGCAGCTATCGAAGCTGAAAAAAGTACGAGATTAGCTTTGGATTTTGCAGAGAAAAGTTTTGCGGCAGGACGTTCTACAATCTATGATGTAACGATTGCCCGAAACAACTATGTGAATTCTCAAGGTTCTGTAGCTCAGGCAAAATATAATTATCTGTTCAGTATCAAAGTTTTGGATTTCTATGCTGGAAGAGGGATTAATCTATAATTTTCTTCAGCAAAAAAGGTAAAAGTTTTAAAATTAATATTATACTAAAAGTCGCAAAGCCAATCTCTGCGACTATTTTGTGCAAATGATATAATAGAATTTTTTGCGATTTTGCGATGAAAGACATCATCAATTTTCTTATCTTTGAGATATGCAGATTTTTGGAAAAGATTTACTCAGAGATATCAAAGCAGCGGAATTGTTGGGCGAAAATGCACATAAAATTTATTCTCCGCCGTATCGTCCTATTTTCAGTTATGAGGATATCTTGACCAGAAATCCCAAATTCGCTGCGGTGAACATTCTGCTTTATCTCAAAAATAACGAGTGGCACTTCCCATTGATTGTCAGAAGCATCAATGAAAAAGACCGACACAGTGGACAAATCTCTTTGCCAGGTGGAAAAAATGAAAAAGAAGATTTTGACTTTGCGCACACCGCCAAACGAGAAACTTCGGAAGAATTGGGAATCGATGAACATTATGTGAGAATCATTCGCGAAATGTCTCCGATTTACATCCCGCCAAGTAATTTTTACGTACACTCCTTTGTTTCTTACACCAAGAAAAATCCAGAATTCTTTTTACAAGAAGCCGAAGCTGTGGAATTAATCGAGTTCCCAATTTCATCATTATTAAATCTTCCAGACCAGCCAAAAAACATGGTTTTGCCATCTACCAAAGGCGCAGAAGTTCCTGTAATAGATTTCAACGGTTACATCATTTGGGGTGCTACTTCAATGATTCTGAGCGAGTTCAGCAACTTGTTAAAAAATGTTTAATTTTGCAGAGATTCAAGCAGTTTGGGAATGAAAATTGGTTAATCATTTTATTAAATTAACAATGGTTTTTAGTTTAAAATCTAATTAAGCATAAATGGCAAAAAAAAATATTTTTACCGATTCTTTTGGAAACATCTATGTTTTAAAAAGGTTTATCATCTTTCTTCTGGGATTGGTTTCCTACAGGAGATTCAACGGTTTCAACAAATTGAAAATAACAGGTACAGAAAACCTAGGCGATTTGCCGGACAGCAACGTTCTTTTTGTTTCCAATCATCAGACTTATTTTGCTGATGTCGCTGCGATGTATCATACATTCTGCGCTGTCAATAATGGTTTTCACAACACTATAAAAAATCCGGTTTATCTTCTCAATCCAAAGGTAGATTTTTATTACGTTGCTGCGGAAGAAACTATGAACAAAGGAATCTTGGCGAGAATCTTCAAAATTGCGGGCGCGGTAACAGTTAAAAGAACTTGGCGCGCAGAAGGTAAAAATGTCAACCGAATGGTCGATATGAGCGAAATTGAAAATATTATGAAAGCTTTGGATAATGGTTGGGTGGTAACATTTCCTCAAGGTACAACTTCCGCTTACGCACAAGGTAGAAAAGGAACTGCAAAATTGATTAAAAATCAAAGACCTACAGTAATTCCTATTAAAATAAATGGCTTTAGACGGGCTTTTGATAAAAAAGGTCTGAAAATAAAAGTGACAGGTGTAAAACCAACTTTGGAATTCAAACCAGCTTTAGATATCGATTATGATAATGAGTCTGCTAATGAAATCCTCGACAAGATAATGCACGCGATCGAGCAGACTCCAGAACACAATCTTCTCCACGATTACGACGTCAAGCAGAAAGAGATAAAATCTCAATCTCAACCATAAAAAAACGGCTACTGAAAAGGTAGCCGCTTTTTTTTTCTTTGAAAAATAATAGAAAATCTATCATTTTTTATCAGTTTATTATCTTTTCTTCTAAATTAAGCCTCGATACTTGGAACCTGAACATTCTCATTGGCATCTTTTTCATAATCGATTTCGTCAAACTGGAAACCGAATAGATTGAAAAATTCTTTTCTGTAGCCTTCGATATCACTGATTTCAGAAAGGTTCTCAGTTGTAGTTTGCTCCCAAAGTTTCGCTACTTCCGCCTGAACATCTTCTGCCATTTCCCAGTCATCAATTCTTATTCTTCCTGCTGAATCCAATTCTATGTTTCCATTTTCGGTGTACAATCTTTCAGCAAACAATCTCTGGATCTGTTCAATTGTTCCTTCATGCGTTCCCTTGGCCTTCATCACTTTATAAAGTAAAGAAATATACAATGGAACAACAGGAATCGCCGAGCTGGATTGCGTTACCAAAGCTTTATTAACAGAAACATAGGATTTTCCGTTGAGGTCTTTTAGCAAATCATTTAGAACTGTAACTGTCGCTTCCAAGTCATTTTTCGCTTGTCCGATAGTTCCGTTTCTGTAGATTGGGAAAGTCAACTCCGGGCCGATATAAGAATAAGCAACCGTCTGAACGCCTTCTGCCAAAACACCAGCTTCTTTCAAATCTTCCATCCAGAATTTCCAATCCTCACCGCCCATTACTGCAACCGTGTTAGGAATATCTTCTTCATTTTCAGTTGGTGGAATCGTAATATCAGAAACAACACCAGTATGGAAATCTACCGTTTTGTTGGTAAAAGATTGACCAATTGGTTTAAGAACAGATGAATGTGCAACACCAGTTTTCGGGTGCGTTCTTCTTGGAGAAGCCAAACTGTAAACAACCAAATCAACCTGACCAAGGTCTTTTTTTATCAACTCGATGGTTTGTTTTTTGACTTCGTCTGAAAATGCATCGCCGTTGATGCTTTTGGCGTAAAGTCCGGCTTTGTGAGCTTCTTGCTCGAAGGCGGCAGAGTTGTACCAACCCGCAGTTCCCATTTTTCCTTCAGAAGCTGGTTTCTCAAAGAAAACACCAACTGTAGCTGCACCAGAGCCAAAGGCAGCCGTAATTCTGGAAGCAATTCCAAAACCTGTAGAAGCGCCTACTACCAATACTTTTTTTGGTCCGTTTTTGATTTCGCCTTTAGACTTTACATATTCTATTTGATTTTTAATGCTTTGATGCGCTCCATCCGGATGTGCCGTCAAACAAATAAATCCTCTTGTTCTAGGTTGAATAATCATTGTTGATATTATTTTAAGCATTGCAAATTAAAGAAATTTGAACAAATAATACGGAATTTTTAGTGAAAAAGAACATAATGAATTTTGATTTATTAAGGATTAATAAGTTTTTACAGAAGTACTAAATTTATTTTATGCAATCGATTGCGCAAGCCAATATTTTATTTAATTTTACCAGCAGTCAACTTCTAAAAAGTATAAAGTGCAATGTATTAAGTATAATTCTCAACAGAAAATCTAACAAAACCCAACTTATCTCGTATTTTCTATTTTTTAATTGAATCGATGAAACATTTCGTTCGGTTTGAATGGAGCTCATTTTTTGTAGCGGGAAAAGCTAAGGAAAAATATATCGGGAACGGAAGGCGGAAAAGTTGCCCAAATTATAATTAATGACTGACTTAACTATAACATTTATAATCAATCAAAAGAATTCATATCAATAAAACAATGAAAAAATTACTCATCGGATTTGCATTTTATATCGCAACAATGTTCTCTGCACAGAAAAACGACATTCAGTATTACATTGACAAAGCGCCATTCAAATTTGGATCAATGGTTTTACCGACGATTCCTAAAAAGGACTACAACATCAAAGATTTTGGAGGCGTTGCAGATGGAAAAACATTGAATACCAAAGCCTTCGAAAAGGCGATTACAACCATCGCTGCAAACGGTGGCGGAAGACTAATTGTTCCAGCCGGAACTTGGTTAACAGGACCAATCGAACTGAAAAGCAAAATCGATTTTCATGTTGAGGAAGGTGCGACTATACAATTCAGCAGTGATGTGAAACAATTTCCATTGAGAGAATCTTCTCCCGGAAAATTCGAAGTGACCGCTCCGATTTGGGGAAATAATTTGAAGGATGTTTCCTTCACAGGAAAAGGAATTTTTGATGGTGCAGGCGAAGCTTGGAGACCTGTGAAAAAATTTAAAACTACGGATGTACAATGGAAAGAATTGCTGGCAAAACCAGGAAGTACACTGAGCGATGACGGAAAAATATGGTGGCCAAGTGTTGCGGCAAAAAATGGAGAGGAACTGGCAAAAGTCATCACGAAAACGCCTGGCGCAACCATTGATATGTATGAGCAGATTCATCATTTTTTGAGACCAATGATGTTTACACTTTCTAAAGTGACTAATCTTTTGATTGATGGCCCAACATTCAGAAACTCTCCGAAATTTGTCATCAACCCAAAACAAATTACGAATCTTGTCATCAGAAACACGACGGTTTACAATCCGAAATGGGCGCAAAACGGTGATGGAATAGACATCAGTGCTTCTAAAAATGTAATTATCTACAACACCAAAGTAAACGCTGGCGACGACGGAATTTGTATGAAATCCAGCGGAACGCCGAAGAATGGAGAAGCGAATCTACAAAACATTATCATCGCAGAATGTACTGTAAATGAAGGTCACGGCGGTTTCGTCATCGGAAGTAATACGGATGGCGGGATGAAAAATATTTTTGTTTCCAATTGTACTTTTGACGGAACGGATATTGGAATCCGTGTAAAAAGTAACTCCGGAAGAGGCGGCGATGTAAGTCAGATTTTTATTGATAATATCGAGATGAAAAACATTGTAAAAGAAGCAGTTTTCTTTGACACTTTCTACGCCGATGCACCTGTTGGAAGTACAAAAGAAAGCGAAGCAGCACAACATTCTGGCGACAAAATACCATACTTTCACGATTTTTATGTGAGCAATATCAACTGTGCTTCCGCAGAAACGGCTTTCAGTTTTACTGGACTTCCTGAGAAATTGATTGAGAATCTCTATTTCAAGAATGTGAATATCACCAGTAAAAAAGGAATCGTTGGTAAGAACGCACAGAACATCGTTTTTGAAAATGTGAAAATCAATAATAGTACAGATTATAAAATTGATAGCGTTTTGAAGAAGGCGATTGTGGTAAAATAAATTATTTCTCGCAGATCAGGCAAATCTTTTAGATTTACCAGCCTAATCGATAAAATCTGCGAGTAAAAACGATTCAACCCTTTCAGAGTTTCAAACTCTGAAAGGGTTTTATTTTATACTAATTGAAAAATCTTCATTCATCAATAAAACTCCTTCTTCCTGATTTCCTGTAAAACCTTTAAGCTTGGAAGTTTTCCTCTTCAAAATCAAATCCTGCAATTGTTTTTCCGATAACTTTTTTCCGAATATCTCGAAGGAAACCTTGAAACCACAAACTTTAAAATCTGAACAACCAACTGCGGTTTTTCCTTTCATCAGATTGTTCGCTTTGCACTTCGGACATTGGGTTTCTTCCCAGATGATTTCGGTTTTTACTCTTGGCGTTTTTTCCTTTGGCGTTTCCTTTTTTTCTTCGTGGAAGGCGATGACTTTTGATTTTCCGTTGATGACTTTCTGTGTCAAATCCGTGACCATTTCTATCAATTCTTCTTTGAACTGATTGGCCTCGTACTCCCCTTTTTCGATTCGTTGCAGCTTCGATTCCCATTCTCCGGTTAGTTCGGGACTTTTCAGAAGCTCGTCTTCAATCGTGTCGATGAGTTCGATTCCTGTTTGAGTAGCGACTAGATTTTTCTTTTTTCGTTCGATGTATTTTCGTTTGAAAAGCGTTTCGATGATGTTGGCTCGTGTTGAAGGTCTTCCGATACCGTTGTTTTTCAGCATTTCGCGAAGCTCTTCATCTTCCACCTGTTTACCTGCAGTTTCCATTGCACGGAGCAAAGTGGCTTCTGTGTAGGGTTTTGGCGGCGAGGTTTTTCCCTGATGAATCAATGGTTCGTGTTTACCTTTTTCGCCGACTACAAAGTTTGGAATCGTCTGTTCCTCGTCTTTGTCCTTCTCATCTTTTTCCTCTTTTTTGTCCTTAGCATAAACCATTCTCCAGCCTGGTTCCAAAATTTGCTTTCCAGAAGTTTTAAAAGGAATTTTCCCCACTTGCCCTTCCACCAAAGTATTGGAGATTTTACAATCTGGATAGAAAACAGCAATAAATCTTCTAGCTACCAGATCATAAATCAACTTCTCTTCTCTGCTCAAACTGGAGGAAGGCGGAATTTCTGTTGGAATAATCGCGTGGTGGTCCGTTACTTTTGTGTCATCAAAAACTGCCTTTGTTTTCGGGATTGGTGCAGAAAGTAAGGGCGAAATCAACTCAGAGTAAATTGTCATACTTCTCAGAATGCCGCCAATTTTCGGGTAAAGATTTTCGGATAAGTAAGTGGTGTCAACTCTTGGATAAGTCGTGTGTTTTTTCTCGTAAAGACTTTGAATATAACTCAACGTTTTCTCCGCAGAATAACCGTATTTTTTATTCGCTTCTACCTGAAGTCCTGTCAAATCAAACAATCTCGGGCTTTTTTCTTTGCCTTCTTTGATTTCAAAAGCGATAATTTCGAATTCGTTTTGTTTGAGATATTCCAATCCTTTCTCCGCTTTTTCTATTGACTTTAGTCTGTCAATTGAGGCTGTAAAAAGAACATCTCTGTATTTGGTTTTTAGTTCCCAATATTCTTCCTGAGAAAACGCATCGATTTCTTTCTGACGCTGTACAAGCATGGCCAAAGTCGGCGTTTGCACTCTACCAATAGACAAAACACCCTTGTTTCCGCCAAATCTTTTCGTGAATAGTCTGGTCGCATTGATTCCCAAAAGCCAGTCTCCAACGGCTCTGGCATTGCCTGCCAAATACAGATTTTTATAATCCTCGGCAGGTTTTAGGTTTTGAAAACCTTCTTTTATGGCATCTTCTGTCAAGGACGAAATCCAAAGACGCTTCATCGGTTTGTCACATTTGGCTTTCTGCAAGACCCAACGCTGGATGACTTCTCCTTCTTGCCCGGCATCACCGCAATTGATAACCTCGTCACATTCTTGAACCAGTTTTTCGATGGTCTGAAATTGCTTCTCGACGCCGTTGTTATCAATTAGTTTGATCCCGAATTGTTTGGGAATGATGGGCAGGAAAATCAAGTCCCAGGATTTGTAATGCGGAGCGTAATCGTGCGGTTCTTTCAGCGTACAAAGATGTCCAAAAGTCCAAGTAACGCAGTAACCATTTCCTTCCATATATCCGCTTCTGGGCGTTGTAGCACCCAAAACTTTGGCAATATCTCGGGCTACGCTTGGTTTTTCAGCAATACAAAGTTTCATTTGGAAGTTCAATTTTTCTTCAAGGCTTAGTTTAAGGTCAAAACCTTGCGTCTGATTATCCTTGAAAATAAGGTTTGCAAAAATGCGATTTTTAAATTTAAAAAGCGAGGGATTCCAAACACAAACATTCCTAATCCAATCATATTTTTCAATTAATTCTTATCTTGCTTTGGTAAAATGTCCAAGACATCATAACTGACATTTGAAATGTTAAAATCTAAAAATGAAAAAACCTTTTCAGAAAACTACCAATCTTATCCACATTTTCAATCAGCTGAAAAGTTTTATAAAACCTTACAAATGGATGGTTTTCGGGACTTTGGCTTTGACTTTTATCGGCGCATTATTCGCTCAGGTCAATCCGTTGGTTTTGAAATACACGGTGGACGAGGTTACAAAAGTGGTTGGTTTAGCGAATCCTATGCAGGAAGGCATTCATATTTTGATTCTGATTTCGATTATACTTTTAGGAAAAGAACTGGCGAATATTTTTATTCAGTTCGGACAGAAATTTTATGGCGAAAAAATCAGAATTAATGTCAGCTCCGAATTGGCACAAGCAGCAATTGACAAAATCTTAACCTACAGAATTGCTTATTATAATGACGACCGACACGAATCTGGAAAACTGCAAATCCGCATCGACAGAGGAATAGAAAGCTTAACCAAACTCGTTCAGAATTTTTTCATCGATATTCTGCCCTTATTTTCAACGGCGATTATCGCTTTGGTCGTGATGTATATGCAGAATCTTTACGTCGGTTTGGTTTCCACTTTTGTGATTCCGATTTACTTTTATGTCACATCAAGACAAGCCAAAAAGCTAGGCAACGTTAGACGAACTTTAAGAAATCAGCGTGAGCAAAAAACATCCGGACTTCTGAATCTCATCAATTCCATAATGGTTATCAAGAGTTTTGTGCGGGAAAAATTCGAAGGCAGAAAACAGTACAATCTTCAGATGCACTTGATGGAAAGCCAGTTGTACACGCGACGAACGAGTTTTATTTTCGATGGTTTGAAAACATTCATTGAACAATTTGGTGTAGTTTTGATTATCCTTTTGACAGTTTATCTGGTTCTCGATCAACAGATGACGATTGGTGCGATTATGCTTCACATAATGTTGTTCAACAATGTTTCTGCGCCTATTCGTCAGCTTCATAGGATTTATGATGATATGAATGACGCTTTCATTTATGCCGAAGGTTACTTCGAAATCCTGAATGACGATGAGGAAACCGAACCAAATGGAACAATCGAGGACATTCCAATACAAGGCAACTTCGAAATCAAAAATGTAGATTTCACTTATCCTAACGGTATGAAAGCGTTGAAAAATGTCTCTCTTAAAATCAAAAACGGGAAAACAACGGCTTTGGTTGGATTGAGTGGCGCTGGAAAATCGACGATTATCAATTTGCTTTGTAAGTTTTACGAACCTGATTCCGGGAAAATTCTTTTGGACGGCAATAATCTGAAAGATTTTGATAATGATTATCTGCGTGACGATCTTGGTTTGGTGCTTCAGAAAAATCACATTTTTAAAGGAAGTATTGAAGATAATATCCGTTATGGAAATCTGGAAGCCACTTTGGACGAAATCAAAGAAGCAGCAACAAAAGCTTATCTTCACGAGCAGATTATGGATTTGCCGGATGGTTATAACCACGATGCCACACAACTTTCCGGAGGCCAGCAACAGCGGATTGCGATTGCAAGATTATTTTTGAAAAATCCACCAATTATTTTTTTGGATGAACCAACAGCGAGTCTGGATGCGATTGCAACGGAACAAATTAAAAATTCGCTTGACGCCATTAAAAAAGACAGAACTGTGATTATTATTTCGCACTCTTTGTCGCAGATTTTGGATTCGGATATGATTTATGTGATGAAAAAAGGCGAAGTAGTGGAAAACGGAACTCATGAGGAATTATACGAAAAAGAAGGAACTTATCGGGAAATTTTCGATGCTTCTGCCAGAAGTCTGAATCTTGATAGATTGGTGAAAACTTACAAGGATGAAAATTAGAATGATAATTATTAGCAAAAACACTTCGACTCCGCTCAGTGTGACATCTCTAATATTAATTCTCAATATTAAAACATTGTCAGTCTGAGCGGAGTCGAAGACTTTTCATACATAACATAAAAGATGAACGAAGACCATTACATTAAAAAAATAGACCGAGTTACATCAATTCTGACGCAATTGCAAACAAAATCCATTGTCCGTGCACAGGATTTGGCGGAGAAATTTGACGTAAGTATCAGGACGATTTACAGAGACATCAAGACTCTGGAAAATGCCGGAATTCCGATTTTTGGAGAAGCGGGTTCTGGCTATTCTTTGGTGGATGGTTACAAACTTCCGCCTGTGATGTTTACAAAAGAAGAAGTTCTGAGTTTCATCACTGCTGAAAAATTGATGCAGAAATTCTCTCACGAGAGTCTCGATTCTCACTACAATTCTGCAATGGAAAAAGTGAAAGCGGTCATTAGAAATTCAGAGAAAAATATGGTGCAGAATATTGAAAATCAGATTGATGTTTACACGCACCGAACAGAAAAACCAGACGCTGTCAAAAATATTATTCCTACAATCCTGGAAAGTATTGCCGAAAAAAAACAGTTGAAAATCAGTTATCAAAACGTAAAAGACGAACCAAGCGAACGAACCATCGAAGCGGTTGGGATTTTCTACGAAATCAATTATTGGTATATGATGGCATTTTGCACGATGCGAAAGGACTTCCGGCAATTCAGAATCGACAGGATTTTGAAAATCGAAAAAACCGAAAATCCATTTTTACAGAATTATGGAAACATCGCTGATTACCGAAAAAAATCTGAAGATAAAAAAGTCGAAGTCAAACTTTTGGTAGAGAAAAAAATAATGCCTCATCTTGTTAATTCAAAAATATATTATGGCCTGACTGCCGAGGAAGAAACCGAAAACGGAATGCTCCTGACTTTTGAAACCGAATGGATTGATGAAGGTTTTCCACGATGGTTGATTACTTTTATGGACTTTGCAGATATTATCGAACCTGAATACCTAAAGAATACAATGAATGATTTAATCGGCAAAATTTCTAGCCAATTGAATAAAAAATAAAGCCTGCTCAAAAAAGCAGACTTTAAATTCAAATCAAGCGTATAAAATTATCTTTGTCTTTCCCAGAAAAAAGGCGGCTCTATTCCCAAAGCTCTCAGATAAACGTAACCCTGACCTCTGTGGTGAATCTCATTATCCACAAAATAAAGAATATTCTGATAAATCGGGAATTCATATTGACCAAAAAGATTGAACATCTCCTGAAAACGTTCTTCCGAAATCTGGCTGAAATATTCATTAATCACTTCTGTTTCTTCATCCCATTTTGCCAGAAGTTCTGCTTTGGTTGCTGCGTTGAAAGTTTCATCGAATTCAGTTATTGTTCCATCCACAATAGATTTCAAAGCAGGTCCGGCGATAGCAATCATTTCAAGAACCAATTTTGAAAAAGGTCTCATTCCACCTATTGAAAATTCGAATAAATCTTTTTCAGGAAAAGCTTCGATGACTCTTCTGGTCAGATTCCTGTGACCTTGCCAATGAATTAAAAGTTGTTGTGAGTTGAGGACTGTTGCTGTTGCATTCATAATAGTTTGTTTTATTTGATACAAATGTACAGTGAGGTTGTGACAGCGGTTTGTCAGGAGGGTCTTAAATGAAAATTTTTTAATTCAATTTTACTATTTCGAAATTTGAAGATGAAATAAACATCTCTTCAATCTCAAGTCCAAAATTATTCTTAAAGGCATCTTTTATTTCTTTTTTTCCTCTTGAAAAAACGTTAGGAACACTTGTCTCAGAAGATAAAATTTTAACCTCTAAACCTTTTTCAATTTTCTTTGATTTAGAAACGAATTGTACTTTTACTTTAATTTGAAATTGTGGCATAATATAGTTTTATAAAAATTTACTTCTTTTATTATCAATTGGTTGTATTCTCCATATTAAATATTCTTCTAGAGACAAACATTCAAACCAAGTTTCATTTTCAACTGCGATGCTATAAATATACTTTGGCACCTTTTTCCAACTTTGCTGTCTAATTAAACAACTTCTGTCAGTTTTACTTTTATACATAAAATAAGAACCCAATCTTTTACCAATGTTATTTGCTTTACCAATATAGATAACATCATAATTATCATCTAAAATTAAATAAACCCCAAATCTTCCATTGTGAAAATACTCATCAGGCCATTTAAGAAATGAAATATTTGTACTATCATCAGGAAATAAATCATAAATGGGACTTTCGTCAAAATCCTTAAGATTTGGATTCCTAAAATTTATCTTGTAGTCTTGAATTATTTTTTTTGCTTGTTCTAATTGCATTTGATTAATATCAACGATAAAATAAATCTTTCTTCAACTACAAATTTATATCTTCTCAAACCTAAAATTTTCCCCAAGATAAGCCTGTCTCACCTCCGGATCGTTCGCCAAATCTTCAGGAATCCCTTCTTTCAGGATTTTTCCTTCGAACATAATATACGTTTTGTTGGTAATCGCCAAAGTCTGCTGAACGTTGTGGTCGGTAATCAAAATCCCGATATTTTTTTCCACAAGAGACCTTACGATTTTCTGAATATCTTCTACCGCAATCGGATCAACACCCGCAAAAGGTTCATCCAAAAGAATAAAATTAGGACTTGTAGCGAGACAACGCGCAATTTCCGTACGACGTCTCTCACCTCCGGACAGCAAATCGCCACGGTTTTTACGAACGTGTTCCAGATGGAATTCCTCAATCAGCGCATCACATTTCATTTGCTGTTCTTTTTTGGAAAGTTTTGTTAATTGTAAAACACCCAAAATATTATCTTCAACAGACAGTTTTCTGAAAACTGATGCTTCTTGCGCCAGATAACCAATCCCATTCTGCGCACGTTTGTACATCGCATCCTTTGTGATATTTTGGTTATCCAGAAAAACGTTGCCCAGAGTTGGTTTTACCAATCCAACAATCATATAAAATGATGTTGTTTTTCCCGCGCCGTTTGGTCCCAAAAGTCCGACAATTTCACCTTGCTGAACCTCTAATGAGACGCCTTTTACCACCTTTTTCGGTCCGTATTCCTTGATTAAATTTTCTCCTCGTAAAATCATAAAACAAAGATATATTTTTTTGTTGGATGTTGGAAGACGGATGTTCATCCCATTATTCCGTTAATAATTAAAATTTGGGCGTGTCCCTAGCCAAAGCTAAAGCCAATGCTCGGGTCGGGCTATCCACTGCAATCTTTTTTTCCTCACCCTAAATTCCTCTCCCAAGGAGAGGGACTTCCCACACTTAAAAAAAAGGATTTCCGTTACTATCCCTCACGCGCTTCGCCAAGATTCACGTTTCCACATTTTACATCATACATTTTACATTGTACATTTTACATTGTACATTTGCAAAAAATCTTAAAATGCTCATAGAAAGCCTTCAAAACGAAAAAATCAAAAGACTGACCCGACTTCTGACCAAGAATCAGGACAGAAGAAAAGCCGGAGTTTTCATCGTAGAAGGTCAGCAGGAAAACGAAAGAGCAATGTACTTCGGTAATCAACCTGAAGAATTTTATATCTGCGAATCTATTTTCAAAGGCAAATTACCTGATTCTAAAATACATTACGTTTCAGAAAAGCTTTATGAAAAAATCGCTTACCGAGGAACAACCGAAGGTATTATCGGAATTTATAAACTTGAGGAAAGAACATTAGAAGATTTCAGTCCAAAGCAAGATTCAGCGATTATTATTTTAGAAAGTGTTGAAAAGCCGGGAAATCTCGGCGCCATCCTGAGAAGTTGCGAAGCTTTCGGCATCAATGCGTTGATTGTGACCGACCCAAGAACAGACTTTTACAATCCGAATGTCATCCGTTCCAGTGTAGGTTGTCTTTTCGGGATGAATATCTTCCAGGCATCCAACGAAGAAACTTTAGAATTTTTAAAAATTTATGAATATCACATCTTCACAACCTTTATGAGTGATGATGCAAAAAATATTCAAACCAAGAATTTAAAAGAGAAATCAGCAGTTTTGTTTGGAACAGAGCACTCTGGCTTGAGTGATTTTTGGAAAGGAAAAGGAGAAAATGTTCTCATCCCAATGGCCGGTAGCATCGATTCTCTTAATCTAAGCAACGCTGCCGCAATTACCTGCTACGAAATTCTAAGACAGAAATTGGACAAATAAAAAAACCGCTTCTCGAAAGAAACGGTTTCTATAGTCTTAACTTGGTCAAGATTATTTTGTAGCAGCAGCAGAATCAACTTTTGCAGCAGCACCTTCTACTTTAGCAGCAGCAGAGTCAACTTTTACAGCAGCAGAATCAACTTTTGCAGCAGCAGAGTCAAGGTTAGCAGCAGAAGAATCAACTACAGCAGAATCAGCAGCAGCAGTATCAACAGTTTCAGTTTTTTTACAAGCTACAAGAGCAACAGCAGCGATAGCAGCTACGAATAATGATTTTTTCATAATAATTAAATTAAATTGTTAGTAATAGATTGTTCTTTTTGAACGGCACAAAATTAGGTCAACAAATAAATCTTGTATTTGAAAATTAATTGTAATATATTTGTAAAACACAATTTACAAATAACAATTACTGTAAATCAACCAATTAAGCATAAAATAGAATTTTGAGCGATATCGAATTTTTACATTTTCAATCCTTAAAAAAGGCTGTTCAGGAAAAATATCTTGAGACACATTCCCCGGCTTACGATCATATTTCCAAATGGAAAGGAATTGATATTATTTATTTTCAGGAAGATCTGAGACAGAAAGCCAAAGGCAATATCAGCGAGAAAACTTTTTACACATACTTTAAAAATAATGCTCAGGAAAAAATTCCTAGAATTGATATGCTGAATATTTTATCTGTTTATTCCGGATTCAGTTCTTGGTCTGAGTTTAAAAAGAAAAATGTTTTGCCTGTTGTTTCAGAAGCAACTTCACCACCAATTCAGGCTGTTGAACCCATTGCTGACATACCTGTCGAAACTCCGGAAACTCAGCAAATAAAACCGAATGTCGAAAAACCTTTACATCATATCGACACACCAGTTTTGGACGAACTTAATCAGGATATTAGTTTCAAAAGTTCTAAGCAGAATTTTGTAAAAAGATATTTATGGCTTGGGATTTCGATATTCTTATTTGTAACTGTATTGATATTGGTATTTTACGATAATCTATTTTATAAAAAGTATACTTACGCTTTTACTGATGCAGACAGAAACTCTTCTATAAAGGGTGAACTTGATGTGAAAATTATTCGTGAAAACGAGTCGCCTATACTTTATAAAACTAAACCTAATACGCCATTCGTCTATGAGACCAAGAGTAAAAATCTGAAGATGATTATTTCCTCACCGTTTTACAGGACGGACACGGTTGTAAGGGATCTTACATCGGCACCAATATCGGAAAACATAGAGCTAAAGCCTAATGACTACGCCATTCAATTGTATTACTATTCTAAATCAATCATAGATTTTAAGAAAAAAACCAATGAACTGAACAAACTTATAAGTGACAATGCATTGATTTATCAGGTGGTTGATAGTGATATCTATGGAATAGAAACGATGGACAAGCAAAAATACATTTCGCTGGTTACACTTCCTACGACTTCTCTGGAGAATCTGGAAGTAATTGATTCTCAAATGAAAAGTGGAAAAATTATAATGATTAAATTCAAAATCACGGATGATGAAAAAACAAAATAAAATCAGTTGGTGGATCGTAAGCGTAATAACCATCACAGCAGGATTGGTTTCTTGCGACAAAAAATATGACGGCAAAGACAACTCTTTGGAAACATTACGGACAGCCAATAACAGAGTCACTTACTCTAAAACAAAATTAGACAGTGTCCAAGCTATCAACGTCATTACTTCGCAAAAAGTTCAAGATTTATTAGATCTATCTGCACTTTACACTTCCGGAAATAAGGATACAGAGATTGATTCCGTGATCTACACACAAATGCAGGCGCACTTTTTGGCTAAGGATTCAAACAATCTCAAACCTTTGCTAAAAGAAATGGACAGTTTAAAAGTGAAATTTGCTAAAGTGAACAATCTGATGACCTCCAAATCTATCCACGAAAAGGACACACTGGATTTTGCAACCTTTGATGTCGAGTATTATGACAACAAGAAAACTTATATTACAACAGTCAACCGGAAAGCGCAATATTTACTAAAAGCTTCACCTGTAAAATTCCAGAAAGAGTTTAAATTCTATTTCACTAAGTTCTACCAAAAAGAATCGGACAGTATACAAACAACAAAACCCGCTAAATAGCGGGTTTTGTTTTAAATTAGATTGGAATTCTAATTATTTTTTGATTTCTTCTTTTGTAGCTTTTTCGTCAGCTTTTACTTCAGCTTTTGCAGAATCAGCAGTAGCTTTTACTGAATCAACTACAGCAGTTTTAGTAGAATCGATAGCAGCAACAGCAGAATCAGCTGTAGCGTCTACTGAATCAACAGCAGCAGCTTCTACGTTATCAGTTTTTTTACAAGCTACAAGAGCGATAGCAGCGATAGCAGCTACAAATAATGACTTTTTCATTGTTCTAAAATTTAATTAATTATTATTATTGATTTGTTGTCTTAATTATTGCGTCATAATTACAATACAAATGTAGGATGGTCTGGAAGAATTTATTTAGAAACAGCTTGTAAAGCTTTTGTAAAGCATTTTACAAACAAATTATAATGATTATCAATTATTTGACTTTAAAACTTATAAATGCGGAAGGTGTAATCAAAGCATCTAATGCGACATCTTTCTCAGAAACGTCTAAGATATCTTCATTCGGATAAAAGAAATTTAAACCAATTTTATTGCGAATTATTAAATCTGTCGAAAAGAAAGAATCATAAAATCCTTTTCCATATCCTACTCTATTTCCGCGACGATCACAATATAATAAAGGTGTAAAAACATAATCTAAATCAACATTTGCATCTGTATCTGAGATTGGTTCTCTAATTCCCCAATCATTGATTTCAAAGTCCGAGTCTGGAAAAATTTCCACCGAAATCATTTTACCCACTTTAATTTTCGGTACAAAAACACGGACTTTTTTCTTAAAAAAGTAATCAATGAAATTCTGCGTGTTAATCTCCTTAAACTTTTCAATGGCCAAAAATATGCTAATTTTCTGATTTTCAATAATCTCAAATTGTAAAACGAAATTCTCGAACATTTTTTGAGATAAAAAATTGACCTCATCTTCTGATAAGGCCATTCTTTTTTCTTTATAAATGTTTCTAAGTTCCTTTTTTGTGAGACTAAAATTCATCTTGAAAAATGGTTAGTCCTGAAGAATTTTATACAACTTATCAGACAATCTCACTTTGAATGGAATTTCAAATGTGATTTGGTCGCCAGTATGGGCTACTGGGGAAGGAGTTCCGTTTACGAATAGTTCTTTGATCACGAATTCTTGTTCACCAGTTGTTGGTCCAGAAATCAACACTTTATCTCCAACGGAAAGATCTTTGTTTTCAATTGCAAACTGTCCGATTTTGGATTTAGAATAATAATGTTCTCCTTTTCCAATTAAAACTTTTTTCACTTTTATTTTTTGGCGAATATCTTTGGAATCTATCTTCGCTAAGGGTTTTATGGATAAGTCGCCAGAATTTTTGAAAGTTAAAGCTTCAGATTTTCCTTTCCGGAAGACTTTGTTTCCGACTTGCAAACCTTTTCTTAGTTTTAGCTGCTCAGATTGTGGTAAATGATATATCTCTAAGCATTCTGATGAACAGGTATTTTCCATTTCTGCTTTACAATCCTCACATTGAATAAATAATAAATGGCAAGCATCATTGGCGCAATTGGTATGATTATCACACGGTTTTCCACATTGGTGGCATTGAGAAATAACATCATCAGTAATGCGCTCTCCCAGTCTGTGATCGAAGACGAAATTCTTTCCAATAAACTTACTCTCGATACCTTCTTCTTTGATTTGGCGCGCGTATTCTATGATTCCACCTTCCAATTGATAGACGTTTTTGAAACCCTGATGTTTGAAGTATGCACTTGCTTTTTCACAGCGGATTCCTCCTGTGCAGTACATCAACAGGTTTTTATCTTCTTTGAAATCCTGTAGCTGCTCATTGATAATCGGTAAACTTTCCCGGAAATTTTCTACATCAGGAGTAATAGCGCCTTCGAAGTGACCGATTTCACTTTCGTAGTGGTTTCTGAAATCGACCACAATCGTGTCAGGACTCTCCAACATTTTATTGAATTCCTGCGCTTTTAGGTGGATACCTTTATTGGTTACATCAAACGTATCGTCATTTAAACCATCTGCGACGATTTTGTTTCGGACTTTGATGGTCAACTTCAAAAAAGAGTGATTATCCTGCTCCACAGCCACATTCAGACGAATGCCTTTCATAAAATCATACACTTCCAGTGTATCCCGAAAAGCCTCGAAGTTATCTGCTGGGACGCTCATCTGGGCATTGATACCTTCAGTGGCGACATAAATGCGGCCAAGCGCATCGAGTGCGTTCCAGGCTATAAAAAGTTCATCGCGAAATTTCTTTGGGTCTTCGATTTTGGCGTACGCATAGAAAGACAATGTAAGGCGTTCCTTACCAGCTTCATCAATTAGTCGAGCTCTTTCTTCTGCGCTTAAGGTGTTGTACAGTTGCATGCTATAAACAGTTTAAGTGAGATCAATAATGGCGCAAAGATAGGGAATTTTGGTTGATGGTTGTTGGTTGATAGTTATCAGGAATTTTTTAGGCTATCAAACGATATAACTAAACAATCAGAGTAATTAGATAAACTGTCAAAGTTCCTAAGTAGACAATCAAATATGTTGAGTAAAGTATCAAAGGATTTAAGTAAACAATAAAGGTTTTGAGTAAGCAATCAAAGATGCTGAGTAGACCTTAAAAGCACTTGAATAGACTATCAAAGGAGCAAATTAGATTGTTACAAGAGTAAAATAAACAGTTACAAGACCAAAGTTCACAACTACAGAAGCAAAGTTGACTGATACAAGAGTTAAGTATACTGTTACAGATCTAATTGACTTTATACCGACTGGCCTTAAAACAATTAATCTTTATTATATTTACATCATAAAAATCTTAAAAAATGAAGAAAGTCCTTTTTTCTGTTGTTATGATGACGGCAGTTTTCTCACAAAACATTAATGCACAAGAAATTACCCTTGATAAAATCTATTCCGGATATTACCGCGGAAAAGGTATTGCGGGAATAGCATCCCTGAATGATGGCGAAAACTACGCCACAATCGAGAAAGATGGCATTGCAAAATACAATTATAAAACGTCTGAGAAATCTGGCAACATCGTAGATGGAAGCTTCGAATCTTATATTTTTTCGGCAGATGAATCTAAGATTTTGTTACAGAAAGAAAGTCAGGATATCTACAGACATTCTTTTTTGGGAAAATTTGATGTGAAGGATTTGAAGTCCAATAAAGTGACTTCTCTAAATAACGGAAATTATATTCAGGAGCCGAAGTTCTCTCCAGACGGAAGCAAAGTCGCTTTCATTGTTGATAATAATTTGTTTTATCAGGACTTGACTTCGGGGAAAATTACTCAAATCACAAATGACGGCAAGAAAAACTCTATCATCAACGGGCTTGGAGACTGGGTTTATGAGGAGGAATTTGGTCACGCCGATTATTATCAATGGAACAAGGCCGGCGATGCGATCGTTTTCGTAAGGTTCGATGAGTCCAAAGTTCCGGAAATCTACATCCCGATTTATGGAAAATCGCTCTACCCAAAGGAGATGCGTTACAAATATCCTAAAGCGGGTGAAACGAACTCAACCGTTACAGCAAATCTTTACCAATTAAATTCTGCAAAAACAACCGCTTTGAATCTGGGAAGTTTTGAGAATTACTACATTCCGCAACTTTGGCAGACAAACGGGAAAGACGAAATTGTACTGGCAACAAGCAATAGACATCACAGTCATGTGGACTTGCTAAAAGTGGATACCAAATCCGGAAATGTCTCAAAATTGCTTTCTGAAACTGATAATGCCTGGATAGAAACCGACAATCTCACTTTGGAATTTTTGGATGACAATTCTTTCCTTTGGGCTTCTGAGCGTGATGGATACAGACAATTATATTGGTACGACCAAGCTGGAAAATTGAAAAAACAAGTTGCGAAAGGCAACTGGGAAATTACCGATTACTACGGTTACAACCCTAAAACGAAAGAAGCTTACATCCAAACTACAGAAAAAGGAAGTCTGAATAAGGTGGTTTCTAAACTGAATATCAATTCTGGAAAAACAACGCTGATATCTTATCCTGAGGGAAATAACTCGGCGAGCTTCAGTAAGTCATTTAATTACTTTATCAATACGAATTCTACGGCGGGAACACCAAACAGATATGTTCTTAAAGATTCTTCTGGAAAGGAAATCAAGGAACTTCAGAACAATAATGAGCTGCTTTCTAAACTTCAGAAAGATAACTTCGTAGCGAAAGAATTCATCACCATTCCGAACGCTGTTGGCGACCAATTGAACGCGTGGATTATCAAGCCGAAAAACTTCGACCCGAATAAAAAATACCCATTATTTATGTTCCAGTATTCTGGTCCTGGCTCTCAGCAAGTTTCTAATTCTTGGGATGGCGGAAATGGAATCTGGTTCGAAATGCTAGCTCAAAAAGGCTACATTGTTGCCTGTGTGGACGGCCGTGGAACAGGTTTCAAAGGTTCAAAATTCAAAAAAGTAATTTATAAACAACTCGGAAAATATGAGACGGAAGATCAGATTACTGCTGCACAATGGTTTGGGAAACAATCTTATATTGACAAATCCAGAATCGGAATCTTCGGATGGAGTTTTGGTGGATATATGAGCTCATTGGCTTTGACCAAGGGTGCAGACGTTTTCAAATTGGGAATTGCGGTGGCGCCAGTGACCAATTGGAGATATTATGACAGCGTTTACACAGAAAAGTTCCTACAAACACCTCAGGAAAACCCGGAAGGTTATGATCAAAACTCACCAACCACTTTTGCTAATCTTTTGAAAGGGAAATTTCTGTTAATCCACGGAACAGCTGATGATAATGTTCATTTCCAGAACTCTATGGAGTTTTCTGAAGCATTGATTCAGAACAAAAAACAGTTTGAGTTTATGGCTTATCCTGATAAGAATCACGGGATTTATGGTGGACAAACCAGACCTCAGCTGTATGAGAAAATGACGAATTTTATTTTGGAGAATTTGTAGAAATTAACTTCATAACACAATAGTTATAATGAATTCAAAAACTAAGAGTCTGGCAATGTACCAGACTCTTAGTTTTTTATGTCGCTTATGTTCTATATTAATTTGATCACTTTTAGTTGATCCCTCAAAATTAATTTTACAGAATGTAAAATTAATGGTAAAACTTCCGTTACCCTTTCCTTGCCAGATATCTCTTATTTTATTTTTTAACGCGGATTGGCGTCTTCGGTCTGTTCTTTTCTTCTAGTTTTTTCCGCTGGGATTCTGCTAGATTAAAAAGCGAATTATCTGACTCGTAGACAATCTCAGGGTAATTGGGAGAATCGAGAAAAATATCACGCCATTTTTGTAACCTATCCTTGGTATTCCAATTGAAGTCTTTGAAAAAACGCTCCTGTTTTGAGATTTTACTCATCGGATAAGTGTCATTATTGGCCCCAATATTACAAGACACAATCTCAAGACGGCGCTCCAAAAACTCTGCTGTAATCTCACCACAGGTAGAAAGCATCACACCAATTCTTTTGAGTTCTTTTGTTTTTTTGTCCTGGTCATCTGCATACGTGATAGCTTGTGCATTCCCGACGGCTTTGGCACTGTCTATCTCATTATTATTTAGGTAGACCATCATATTCTTACTCTTGATTTGATTGAATTCATCTTTCAAATTCAAAGAATCTGCTTTACTTATAGCAAAGGCATTACCCAGAACTCTGATGGAGTCTGTAATTTCTTTTTCAGGATTGCTGTACACTCGGATTTCTTCTCCTGTAACCTGTTTTACACCCATCCAGAGAATTGGTTTTCTCATCAGGTGCATCTCTCCATCGGTCTCATTGAAACTTAAAGAATCACCTCGACCTTGCATATCAGTTTTAAAAATCCGTACTTTTCTGAAAGCTCTCAAAAAGCTTTTTTTCTTCAGCGCATTGGCAGTATCCGGTTTTTGAAAAGTCACAAACTTCTCTGCTGAAAAATAAGCAGAGTCTTTGCTAAGGATTTTTACCATATAAGGCTTATCGGTAATCATTGCAGAATCTTTCTTCTCGTAGATCTCTCCGTAGCCACCCTTGATATAGCGTTTTTGCTGAGGGTCGTCCAATGTTACATTGCCAGTTCCTTTTCCAAAACCTGTATTTCTATTAAAATATAACTTGTCTCCAGTCAGGATTTTTCCATTGTTATGGATTCTGGAATTTTTGTTGAGGAAAGATTCTCCTGTTTTGGAATTGTAGCTTCCTAATTCTGTGTATACGTAATTAGCAGGATTTCTTTTATCGCGTATTGTAGTCGCACCTGTAAAGTCGGACACGCCTGTATTTTGATTTTGTTTGATATTATCGCTGACAATGGTGTATTTATCCGTCTCGATATTAGACCGTCCAATGAAATCAATCATCTTGGAGTTGAGATAATACGTTGCAGACCTGGTGTACATCACGCTTCCATCGTTACTGTAAATGGTTCCGCCCGTGTTGAAGTAGGCAGTATTAGGAATTTTATCGTAGTAAAGCGTTTCTGTTTTGATGGTTTGTTTTGGATCTGTAAGCACTACATTTTTACGGGCAATCCCACGTTCGGTATTGCCATCGTATTCCATTTCTTCGGCGGTAATTCGGTTTCCGTCGGCAGTTGTGAGAACTACGTTTCCGATGGCTTTGAGGAAATTTTCTTTTTGATAAAAAACAACTTCATCTGCTGTAAGCACAGAACCTTGATGTTCAAAAACGACATTACCTGAGAATACTGGATTCCCATCGTATTTATCAGCCTTTATACCAAAAGTATCAGCGTGTTTGTTGATAACCTTTTTAGAGGCTTGATTGTTGCCCGTGTTGGAATTTTTAAAAAAATCGTCTTTTACCAAGGCCGTATTCTGAGCAGGAGCAACCTGTGCAAATACCTTGACAATGATAAAAAACAGACAGACTAAAAAGGATTTCTTCATTAATTTTCAGACTTCTTGTGTCCGTAGAAGTATAGCGAGTGCGTATCAATACTTACGCCAAATGCTTTCTCTATCGAGTCTTTGATACCCTGAATTCTCGGGTCACAAAATTCTATAATTTCTGCAATTTCTTTGTCAGAATCTTCCTTATAAATCACCAAATGGTCGTGTTGCTTGTCGAAATAAGATTTCTCGTAAGACGATGTGCTTAGCGTTTTTTCTCCAAACTGATGCTTTCGAATCAGGCCAGCATCCAGGAAAATTTCTATTGTATTGTAAATTGTTGCCTTGCTTACGTGGTATTTTTTCTGCATCATCAAAAGATAAAGATCATCCACATTGAAGTGATGTTCCATACCGTAGATCTCCTCCAAAATAGTATAACGCTCTGGTGTATTACGGAAACCTTTGTCCATAAGGTACTGTCTCAGAACGTCTTTTATAGTTGCGATATTCAACTCTTTTTGTTTCGTATCCATCTTACAAAATTAGCAATTTTTTTTTGGATTAATCTGTATGGTGATTTTCTACCTTTTCTATCTTTTCTATTTTTATTTTCTGATCAAGAAGCGGTGCAGATTCTACTACCACGTTGTGGCTGGCGACACCGTACGACGTGAAGTCATTACTTCCGAGCTTCTTTACAAAACTATAGATATTGAGAATGATTTTGTCCCGAATCGTCAATAAGAAATCATTGATATAAACATTATCGATGATCACAAATTTCAAGTCCGGCGGAATATTGTGTGCTCTCAAAGATGGATGTGAACTTCTAGACGGGATGGTTCCCTCTTCCATCATTTCGTTCAGTATCTGTTGAAAATAGTCATTGATTCTTCGGTCTCTTTTGAATCCTAGTAGGAAACTGATTTTATAAATCGTTCCCGGCAGAATCTCTTCAACATTGTATTTGAAACTGTATGGATCTTCCTGATTGACTATATTGAGGATAAAATAATGGTCAGCTCTTTTAGGTTGAGCTCTTATTATTGAGTAAATAATCTTAGATTCTACCTCATCGTCTCTTTTTGCACGACTGATGAAAGCGAGATTGGTAGCATATTTTGGTATGGTCTCATCCAACTTCATATCCTTGATGGTAGAAACATACTTGTCAAGTTTTACAAATTTGATGAAGGTTGTTTTGATAATTCTCCCGTTGTACCAAGCATACATACAAATACCAATGAAGCCCGCTAAGATTACAGACATCCAGCCGCCATCGAAGAATTTGATGATGTTGGCACTGAAAAATCCACCTTCGATAACGATATATATCAATGCGAAAATAGCGATGTATATCTTTTTGGTTCGGGTTTTCAGGAACCAGAAGATTAGCAGGATGGTTGTCATCAACATCGTTACGGTGATAGAAAGTCCATAAGCGGCTTCCATTTTGCTTGATTCTTTGAAATACATCACAACAATAAAACAAAGTATCAATAATCCCCAGTTTATTTTAGGAATGTACATCTGACCCTTGATGCCGGAAGGATATTCGATTTCCTGATTTGGCCAGAAGTTGAGAGACATCGCTTCTGAAAACATTGTAAAAGCACCCGTGATTACGGCCTGACTAGCAATAATAGCAGCTGCCGTCGCTAGAACAACGCCTGGAATAATAAACCACTCTGGCATGATTCCAAAAAATGGATTTTTCCCTGCAAAAACTTCTTGGTAATTGCTGAGTAACCAAGCGCCTTGTCCCAAATAGTTAAGAATCAACATAGCTTTTACAAAAATCCAGCTTACCTGGATATTTTTGATTCCGCAGTGCCCAAGGTCAGAATACAAAGCTTCTGCTCCCGTTGTACATAGAAAAACTGCACCTAAAATAATGATAGCACTTGGCGAATTATAAATCAGCTTTACTGCATAATACGGATTGAAAGCATTTAAAACAGTTGGATGCTCTATCAACTGTACCAATCCAAAACCACCTAATACCAAAAACCATAGAACCATCACAGGTCCGAAAAATTTCCCAATGAAACTGGTTCCAAACTGTTGAAAGAAGAAGATAACTACTAAAATGATCAAAGTTATTGGAACAACTGGTGGTTTATGCATAACCAATTCCAAACCTTCGATGGCAGAAATGACCGTCATAGAGGGCGTGATGATGCTATCTGCAACAAGCGTAGCAGCTCCAATGATCGCAACGCCATAGAGCCATTTTTTCTTGAAACGTTTAACAAGCGAGTAAAGCGAAAGAATACCTCCTTCACCTTTATTATCAGCTTTCAAGGCAATGATAACATACTTCAAAGTGGTTTGCAAAGTCAGTGTCCAGATGATACACGATAAAGCACCTTCTATATAATCTTCTGAAATCACACCGCCTGATTTCCCAGCGTTGATGATGGCTTTCATCACATACAACGGCGAAGTTCCGATGTCTCCGAAAACAATTCCTAATGATACTAAAATTCCAACTGCGGACAGTTTTTTGAGGTCGAAATGACCGCTGCTATCTTGCGACATAATCTTAAAGACTTCTTATAAAAATAATTCTGCAAATTTAGATTATTTTATAGATTGAAGAATTTTTTTAATAAAAATGTAATATTCGAAAAGTAAAACATCTGAAAATTAAATTTATAAGTACCGGAGAAAGCTCCATAATTTTCTTCTTTTTAGATACTTCAAGTCTTTTTCGTTCGTGTAGGCTTCTCTTTCGAAACTTATATTCCGGTAAGCAAGATGAGGGTTTTTGTACTTGAGATATTTGAGATAATATTCGGAAAGATACCAGATATAGAAAGGAATAACCAATAACTCTACTTGCTGATAGATGTGGATCTTCTCATGATTGAGCAAAGTTTTATTTTGTCTGTTAGCTTTTTCCCGCAACAAAATAAAGGGAAAAAGTGTGATTCCCGATATTCTGGTTTTTTTGAGCAATCTTTGACAGACTATAATGATCATTCTGAACGTTGATGTTGAAAGTTTGAAATCTTATGTATACTAAAATTAACTACAGGACAAATATGCAATGCTATCCTTAATAAAGACAAACAATATTCTAATTATAGTAATTTTCTGTATCAATACAAAGATAATATGAATCAATCCGTTTTAAACATCTTTGGAAAATATTTCATTTCAATAATTCTACATCTGTAACTTGAGTCTTGAAATAAAATCAATCCACCAATTACCTCTAACGTAAAAAATCCATTCAAAATTCGAGTTTTTGAAGGGATTTGAGAAAACAATATGAGAAATGAAATGTTTATTTCTTTAGAATCCTGTTTGAAAAACTTTCAGCAGTTCTGTTTGCTGGACAACATCATTTTTACTGCTGATCAAATTATAATTAGCCTGTAGCCAGCCATTTCTAACCACGAAAAAAGTATATGCATCCATCAGTCCTTCTTTGTATTTTTCTTCAGATTTCTGGAAAGACAGTCTTTGATTTTCAAAATTGGCTTCCAAAAGTTGGTATTTTTCCTGGGCATTCAAAAATTGGACTTTGATGGAATTGATGCTTTGCGTGAGATCATTAATCACAATATCTTTATCGTAATTGGAGTTGATGACGTTTAGTTTGGCAATCTCGACATTGTTTTTAACCTGCAGTTTGTTGAAAATCGGAATATTGAGTCCGAAACCTAGCTGCTGGTTTTTGTTGGTCTTGATTTGGTCTGAGAAATTAGCCGGAGCTGGCTGTCCCAATACTTTGTTATAAAAACTGGACCAAGTGTAAGAACCGTTTATTGTTGGTAAATAACTGGATTTTGCAACATCTACACTTTTTTGCTGCGCTTGGATTTCTGCCAAGGTTGTCTGATAAGCCGGATTTTTTTCTAGCAGATTTTTAACGAAGTTGGAATTGTCGAAATTGGAATCGGCCAAATTTTCCTCGGTCATTTTGAAATCCAAAGTGTCTTTTGTAATTGCCAAAGCATTTAGGAGGTTTATTTTGGAAAGGTCTTTGGCATTCTTTGCGGAAACCCATTGTTCCTGCATTGTTCCGAGATTGGCTTTGATGTCGTAAATATCACTTTTCGGACGGTTTCCGATTTCGACTTCTTTTTCGGTACGTTTGATTTGGTCTTCGATCCCGGAAAGTTGCGTTTCCAAAACCTCCAGCCAACTTTTGCTGTTCTGATAAGTAAAAAACATCTGGACGACATTCAGTTTCACCTCGTTCTGAGCCTGTTTCATTCTGAAAGTTGAACTTTCTTTATTGATTTTGGACAAAGAAATATTGAGGTAATTTCGCCAATTCATCAGTTCCCAATTGGCTTGTGCATAGAAATTATCGGTCTGCGTATTGATGGCTTCGCGTTGGTTGTTTTCTGGGTTGATTCCGTTTCCGAAATTATAATTATGATTGATTCCAGCATCCAAAGATGGCAACAACATTCCTTTTGCCGCAGAAATTTGTCGGTCATTTTTTTGGATATTGATGGCAGATTGTTTCACCAAAGGATGATTGGCAGATGCGTAGTCCAGACATTGCTTGAGTGTCCAACTTTGCTGAGCCGGAAGAAAATTGATGATGAATATAAGGAATAATTTTTTCATAATTCTTTATTTAAACCTTCAAGGTTTGACAGTATTTACTCGTATTTCAGATATTTGACAAGGTTTACTTTTGTGGCTTGATAGGCTTTGATACTCACCACCGCGAAAGTCATCAGCAATAATAAAATCAAACTCAGGACGAATGGAAAAACCGGCATATCGATTCTGTAAGCGAAATCCTTGAGCCATTCGTTCATCGCATAATAGCCGAAAGGCATACTGATTAAAACGGCAACAACACAAATCAAAAGGAATTTTTTGGTCAGGTCCCAGACAATTGTTCTTTCGTCTGCTCCCAAAGTTTTTTTGATGGCAACATCTTTCAGTTTTTGTTCTATTAATAAAGATGAAAGTGCAAATAATCCTAACAACGCAATGACCAAAACCACAATGTTTAAAGTGGTAAAAAGCGTCTGCTGTTTCTGGAATTTTTCATAAGTTTTGGCAAATTGCTTATCTACAAATTCAAAATCATAAGGATAACCCGGTTCGGCTTTGGTGATCCAAAATTCCTTGATGCGTTCCAGCGTTCCGGCAATGTCGTTTTTATCTATTTTGATTTGTAGATTTACCATATTATTCTTCGCCCAGTTTCGCTTATAATTATAAAAAACGGCAGCATCTATTGGTTTATCTACTCCTCCATAATAAAAATCTTTGGCAACACCCAAAATTTTATATTTCTTCTTATCTTCCCAACCAGGCAAAATTTCTTTTCCGATTGCTTCACGTATATTCCAACCGATTTTTCTGACAAATGTCTCATTTACAACTGCTCCGCTAGCGGTGTCTGATGCTTTTTTCCAATCCAAATCTTTTCCTTGAAGTATCTTGATGTCATAAAATTTAAAATAATTTTCTTCGATTCCTCCAACGGCTACATTATCTACAATTTTTGTAGTATCTAAAGCATATTTTGTGTTGGATGCGTTTCTAAGTCCCATTCCTAAAGACTGAACAGAACCTGTAACATCTACTACACCCTTGATTTTTCTCACTTCATTTCTCAGTAATTCATATTTTTTAACATCATAATCTTTCTCGTGATAATTCGTTTTTTTGAAATCTACCTGTATCACTTGATTGCCATTAAACCCCAAATCTTTTTTCATCATAAAATCGACTTGAGAATGGATAACCAATGAACAAATAATGAAAAACGAAGAGATAACGAGTTGAAATGTCAGAATAAAATTCCTTAGCAAAACTCCGCTTTTGCTTCTCGCAAAATTGCCTTTCAGCGTATTGATCGGTTTGAAATTTGACAAATAAATGGCAGGAATCAACCCAGAAATCATAGAAAAAACAAACAAAAACAGACCTGTGAAAATGAAAATATTGGGATCATTAAGTTTGATTTCTTTGCTCAGAAATTGATTGTAAGTGGGCAAAAGAAACTCTACCATTGCAAAAGCAACTATATAAGCTGCCAAACAAATGATTAGATTTTCTAACAAAAACTGAAAAATAATTTTGGGTTTGGAACTTCCAATCGCTTTTCTCACGCCCACTTCTTTTGCTCTTTGAGAAGCTTGTGCTGTTTTTAGGTTGATCAAATTAATTCCTGACAAGGCCAAAATCAAAGCAGACAATCCTAGCAAAATCATTATAGATTTTTTGTCGCCTTTGGAAATACCTTCGCCTTTTGCATCCAGTTTTATGTCGGAAATGGGGGTGAGATAGACTTCGGTTTTATTTTTTTCATCAATTTTATTTCCCCATTTTTTTGATAGAATAGCTTCGTGATGTTGCTGCTGTTTGGTCAGTTTTTCTTCTAATTTTTTCACATCAGTTCCTGGCTTCAGTTTAAAAAGTCCAAAGAAACTATAACTCAGCCATTGGTCATTCTGCAATTCCTGATTTTCCTTAATCATATAATCACACTTGAAAACAGAATTTTCTTCAGGCAATTGATAAACAAGAGAAACAGTGTACAAATTTCCGTTTTGGTCGGCTTTTACAGTTTTTCCAATGCAGTTTTTATAGTCATCTCCAAACAATTGTTTTGCAGTCTGCACAGAAAGTGCAATTTGTGTTTTATCTTTCAGTGCATTATTTGTACTTCCTGCAACAGCTGTAAAAGGGAAGAATTTAAAAAAAGAATTGCTAACCTGTCCCGTGGTAGAATAACTGGAATTGTTTCCTGCCACTAGTTTTGTTTTGTAATAACTCCAGATATTAGCAATCGTAAAATCCTCAATTTCTTTAAAATTTTTGCTGGAAACATACAATTCCGGATAGCTAGATTGCGAGAGATCTCCAAAGCTGGAAATATGATTTTCTACAAAATAGATATTCTCTTTATTGGGAACCCACTGTTCATAAGATTTTTCGTCCTGCCAATGGATGAATATCAAAAGGAAAACACAAAGACCAACGTTTAATCCCAAAATATTGATAATGGTGGAAAGCCAGTTTTTTCTGTAGTTGATGAATGCTATTTTGAGCCAGTTTTTTAACATAGTTGTCGGTTGTTAGTTGTCAGTTGTTAGTTGTTGGCTGTCAGAAGAGTTTCTATCAACTCTCAACCGATAACCATCAACCAAATTTTACTCGTATTTCAGATATTTAATAAGGTTTACTTTAGTAGCCTGGTACGCTTTGATGCTCACCACAGCGAAAGTCAGAATCAGTAACAAAATCAAACTCAGGAAGAATGGGAAAACGGGCATATCGATTCGGTAAGCAAAATCCTTGAGCCATTCGTTCATCAGGTAATAACTGATGGGGATGCTTATCAAAACGGCTATCAAAGTGATCCAAAGGAATTGTCTCGTTAATCCGAAAATCAAAGTTTTGTCTGATGCTCCCAATGTTTTTCTGATGGCTACATCTTTCAGTTTCTGCTCAATCATTAATGATGACAAGGCGAATAATCCCAATAATGCCACCATCAAAACCATTGCGTTCAGGATGGTGAAAAGTGTTTGTTGTTTCTGATATTTCTCGAAAGTTTTTGCGAATTGCTTATCAATAAAGTAACCTTCAAAAGGAAAACCCGGTTCTACATTTTTAGTCCAGTAAGTTTTAAGCCTTTTTACTGTTGCGTCCAGATCGTCTGCTTTTACTTTGAATTGGATATTATTCATATTAAACCGTTTCCATTCGGTCTCGCGATAGTGAAAAAATACCATTGGCTCCACTTCAGATTTTAAACTTCTAACGTTGAAATCTTTTACAATTCCCACAATTTTATATGGTTTGTAATCAAATCCCGGTCTGATGTCTCGTTTCATTGCCTGATCATCGTTCCAGCCAAATTTTCTCAGGAACGCCTCGTTTACTAACATCGTGTTGATGGTATCAGAAGCCAGTTTTGGATTCAGCCATCGTCCTTTCAGGAGTTTAACACCCATAAACTGAAGGTAATTGTAGTCCATCGCCCCGTGTCTTGCCTGGATACTGGCATTCATATAATCTACATTCGAACTGCTCTCGCTTCCGTTTCCGGGTGCCGCTTCAAAAAACGAAATACTTTCTACACCGGGAATTTTTGCCATTTCAACTTTCAGACGTTCATACTTAAGCCAAGGTTTTCCGTTGTTGTAATCATTAAAATTAACTTGAAAAATCTGGTCGCCTTTAAATCCTAAATCTTTATTCATCATAAACTTAACCTGCTGACTGACAATCAATCCGCCGATGATAAAGAATGAAGAAATAATCAGTTGCAAGGTCAAAATCCCGTTTCGGAGCCACACGCCGTGTTTACTTCTTGAGAAATTGCCTTTCAGGGTTTCTATAGCTTTGAAGTTGGCCAGATAAGTTGCCGGAATCAATCCCGAAACAAGCGTTACGACCATCACCATCAGAAATGAATAGAAGTAGATACGCCAATCATTCATCACGATTTCCTTATCAAAAAATTTATTGAAACTCGGCAATAATAGTTCTGTCAATGCCAGAGAAAGCAAATAGGAAAGTACGCAAATAATAAAGGTTTCCAACAGAAATTGCAATACCAAAGCACTTCTGGTGCTTCCGATCGCTTTTCTCACACCGACTTCTTTTGCACGCTGGGAAGACTGGGCGGTTTTCAGATTAATAAAATTTATGGCCGACAAAATCACAATGAGCACTGATAAAGAAAACAGAATGAGAATAGTTTTGAAATCGGGTTTCCCGAACCAGGTAGATTCTGCGTGGAGTTTCATCTTATCAATCCTCGTCAGCAAAGAGTCATTTGGACCATACAGATCAATAAACTGCTGTGGCGATACGCCCATATCTTTAGAATTGATTTTTGCCCGAAGCATAATGATTTCTTGGAATTTTCTTTCAAATTCTCTTGGGTCTGACCCTTTTTTCAGAAGAAAAAATCCTGCGTAATTGAAATTCCCCCAAGCTTCTTTATCATTTTTCAACTGTTCAGCAGGTTTGAAAACAAATTCGGGTTTCATCTGGCTATTTCCTTCCGGAAGTTCATAAACGGCTGTCACCACAAAAGTTTTGGAGTTGATTTTAATCGTCTCTCCCGCAACATCAGTCTTCCCGAAAAGATTTTTTGCCGTAGTGGTAGAAATAGCAATACTATTGTCATTTTTCAGCGCATCTTTGTAACTGCCCGCCACAAGTCTGAAAGGGAATAAATTGAAAAAATTGTCGGAAACACTCATTCCACCTTTCTGAAAAGCTGTATTCTTATTGGTAGCCATTTTATAGCCCATATCGGAACCGTTCATCAGAACGTAATCCTGAGCTTCGGGAATTCTCTTCAACGCATTTTCTGCGTAAGGCATTGAAATAGCGGCTCCATAAACATTTTCTTTTTTATTGTAAGCCTGAAAATAATAGATATCATCCTTCTTCGGATTCCACTTTTCGTAGGATTCTTCGTCATTCCAGTGCATCAGGATGAGCATAAATCCGGTCAGTCCAATCGTTAATCCAAACAAATTGATGATTGTGGAAAGCCAGTTCTTTTTATAATTGATGAAGGCAATTTTGAGCCAGTTGTTGAGCATAAATGATAATTGATAAATGATGATTTTTATTGTCTTCTTTTTAAACCTTCAAGGTTTTAAAAACCTTGAAGGTTTGCATATGGAGAATGAATTTTTACTCAAAACTTTTCGAGTCTGCTTTTTCAAAAATATCTTTTCTCTGTGAAGAATGTTCTTCACTGAAAATCTCGCCGTCTTTCATATTCACGATTCTGGAAGCGTAACCTGCATCGTAGGAAGAGTGCGTTACCATCGCAATCGTAGAACCTTCTCTGTGAAGCTCTGCGAGCAGATTCATTACTTCGTTTCCGTTGGAGCTGTCCAGGTTTCCGGTGGGCTCATCAGCAAGAATCAGTTTGGGTCTTGTTACCAAAGCTCTTGCAACGGCCGATCTCTGTTGCTGACCGCCGGAAAGTTGCTGCGGATAATGTTTTGCTCTGTGAGAGATGTTGATTTTCTCCATAATTTCTTCTACTCTTCTTTTTCTTTCTGAGGAAGAAACGCCATTGTAAATCAAGGGTAATTCGATGTTTTCGTAAACCGTGAGTTCATCAATCAGATTAAAATTCTGGAAAATAAAACCGATATTTTTCTTTCTGATGTCTGATTTTTTCTTCTCAGAAGTTCCGATGGTTTCTACCGATTCAAATTGATAAGAACCTGATGAAGCGCTGTCCAACAATCCAAGAATATTAAGAAAAGTCGATTTTCCACAGCCTGAAGGTCCCATTATCGCAACAAATTCGCCCTCTTTGATTTGCAGGCTTACATTGTTGAGCGCATTGGTTTGAACGTCTTCTGTTTTATAGATTTTTGAAAGATTTTGAATATTTATCATTGTAGTATATTTTTTAAATTAATTATTGTTTCCAGTTTTTAATGGTGTAATTCAGCGTTGTGTTTTTATCCAGCGACAAAGAAACATCTTTTCCTTCTTCTATGCCGTCGATTTTTGCTTCCGTTTCCCAGCTTCCTTTGGTGAATTTGAATCTTAAATCAGGATAAGTTTCAAAAATAATTTGTCTTGTGGTTTCGCTCGTTTTTTCGAGTTTAATTTTTTTAGGATTCCAATTTCCGATAGCCGATTGGTTGCCTGTGATGTAAACGTCTCCGCTATTTTCAGGAACAGTTACCGTTAGAGTCACTTCATATTTTTCAGTGGGCAAACCTAGTTTTGCTCTTACTTTTTCTACGTTGGTTTCATCTAAAACCGTCAGCAATTCCGGAATAAAATCTTTGAATGACGGATATTTCTTTCTGTTGTTTTCGTACACTTCCATTTTCTTTTCGAAGTCAGGAATCAGAACAAAAGAATTTTCTTTGATATGTTGCTGTCTTAGTTTTTCAGCCAGTTCGGGATTTCCGTTCGCTAAGGCAATTCTGATTTCGCCCGTTCTCACGATATGTTCGCCCACACAAGACGGCCAGTAAGAGTAGCCTTGTCCGTCCATTTTATCAATCAATGCTTCAGACATCAGGTTCGCACTTTGACTAATTTTCGCTTCGTATTGACCTAAATATTGGTTGACAAAGGAATGACCAAACTCGTGGGTGATTAAAAAATTGGTTGTCTCAGGATGATTAAACCCAAATTCTTTATAATCTTTGATGTTATTTTTCTTTTTAAGCGGAACATAAGCACTGCTGATCATATTGGCAATCTGCCCTTTAGCAGACTTGAACATCGGTCCGTTGCCGTGCCAGAATACATCGCTGTATGGAACGACATCCAACGGATTCACGTAAAATCTGTATGCCAGAAACTTTTGCCCGTAGTATCTTTCCATTTTCGTCATATAGCCTGGCGGAATATTTTTTCTGATCTCGTTTTTTGCGCCTTCTATAAAATGACTTTGGTCTTTGAAGAATTTTCCAAGGTTTCTTTCGATGTAAAATTCTCTCAATTGTTCTGCAAATTTCTCCACAGCTTCTTTTTTAGCTTTATCATTTTCTTCAATCGGAAAAGCGTAGCCTTTTGCCGGAAAAACATTGTGTTTCAATAAAACCCTGTAAGACAAATCCTGTTGCTGACCAACAATTTCTAAGTAATTCTGCATTGCTTTGATGATTTTGGAATTGTCATATTTTGCCATTTCTTTATTCGCCAAATCTGCCAACGGAAGATAACTGATATCCGTTGTTCCGTCGATGTAGAACAGTCTTCCCTGATGTTTTGCGACCAGATATTCAACAATCGAATAGGTTGCAATATTTGGGTTGAATTCTACATCCACTTTGGATTGAGATTTCAGATTTACCGTCAATAAAAACATCATCAATGTCAAAATGCTTTTATATAGTGTCTTCAGTTTCATTATTTTAATTTGAATTTTGGTGGTAACAATTTTAAATTAAATCATTTATCGATTATTAGTCATCAATTATAATCAAAGCATATCAATGGTTCCTCCGGAATCTCTTTTTGCCGAGAATTTAATTCCCGATAAAGTTTTATATCGGATTTTTGCCATTGAACTTGCCGAAGCTGTCAATTCTTTTGAGACGCTCAACGTGACTGATGAAGCAGATTCTGCGTTTACATTAGCTACAGAAATATTGGTTTTGGTAGCGATAATTTGTGATGCACCTTCAGAAGTGATTTTTGCCGAATCTATTTTTCCCTGAATATCAATAGAACTTCCAGATTCTGCTTTCAAAACCAAGTTGCCAGTGTTGATTGTTCCAAGGAAGGAACCGCCAGATTGTGTTATGACAGTAATGTTTTTCGCATTAGAATCACCAAAAATCTTTCCTCCACTTTCTGTAGAAAATTTCTCAATGCTAAAATTATCTTTGACTTTTACCACAGAACCTGTTCGTGCATTCACAGATTTTACATCTTTCGCATAAACAATAATTCTGGTATCTACATTCTGTAATGATTGGTTCTTTTTGTAGGTTATAAAAAGCGTATTATTTTTTACCGTAATTTCCAAAAACTGCATATAATTACTTGTGATTATAGCTTTTTCTTCCGTTGACTTTCTAACTTCTACATTGAAAACCATATCGGAATTGATTGCATTAAAGTGTTCAAGAGTAACTGTTTTGCTTTCTATATCTTTTGTAGATTTTGAACTTTGTCCTTTCAGTGATGTTATGGACATCAAAAGTCCGATAATCATTGTTATTAATAGTAATAATAGTTTTTGCATTATGTTTAGTTTTTTTAATTAATAGTAGTATTATTAAAAGCTCCAGAGAAGCGAAATCTGTGTAGTAAATTAGTTTTCTTATAGATGGGGAACTCCGTAGGAGTTCAATCTTTTCATATAACATTATTCACCTGGTTAAAATAGCACACCTACGGCGTGCGCCGATTATCATCAGAATATTTTCGTCTACTACACAGATATTGCTCCTACGGAGCAAACCGATTTTATTTTTGAATATCTAATACTTCATATTTTTTCAGTTCAGAATAATCCGATGTGATCACCTTTTCGCCCTGCTTCAATCCTGAAACCACTTCATAGTATAAAGGATTTTCTCTTCCCAGACTGATGTTTCGTTTTTCGGCTTTGTTATTTTTCACTACGAAAATCCATTTTCCGTTGGTGTCTTTGTAGAAATTTCCTTTCGGAATCATCATACTTTGCGTGTCGGCAGATAGCTTCAGTTTCACGCCAAACGTCATCCCGATTTTGAGATTTTCAATTTTCGCATCAATGAAATTCAGTTCCACAGAAAACTGTCCGTCTTTCACTTCCGGAAGGATTTTTGTGATGATGACTTCGTATTCTTTTCCGTTGTTGTCCAGCGTTCCTTTGATTCCGTTGGTTAGTTTATTGATGTAAAATTCGTCCACTTTTGCGATGAGTTTGTAACCGCCCATCAAATCAACTTTTCCGATGCTTTCGCCTGTTGTCAGATTTTGTCCGAGAGAAATATTAAATGACGACAATCTTCCAGAGGCTGGCGACATAATCAGGAAATTATTTTTGTTGGAACGGAGGATGTTCAGACTTTTCTCCATTTGATCAATAGAATTATTGATAGCAGAAAACTGCGAATTTCTCGAAATTTTCTCGTTAGAAGCTCCTTTTTCTACTATTGATTTTCTTTGCTTCTGATAATTCAGATTTTGAAGTGCAATATCATAATCTGTTTTTTTTCCAATTTCTGCATCATAGAGTCTTTTCTGAAGATTAAAACTTTGCAACGCCGTATTATAATCATTCTGAGACTGCAACAATTCTTTATCCTGACTAAATTCCTGATTTTTCAACTCCAAAAGTGAACTTCTCATCTGACTGATCTGTTGCATAATTCCCGTTTCCTGATTCAGATAATTGAACTCCGTATTCGGATTGTAAACCCTTGCGATGGGTTGTCCTTTTGCCAGCATTTGTCCGTCTTCCGCAAAAATTTCCTTCACGGCTCCGCCTTCCAAAACATTCACAAGAGACGAATTAAGCGATTGTGTCTGCGCCGTTACCATCAACATATCTTCGAATTTTCCGTTCGTTACCTCATCTATAGTAATGTCTTCCAGTTTCACATTATATGTTTTTTTCTGATTGAGAAAGTACCATCCAAAAACCGAAACCGCCAAAGCAGAAGCAATGATGATTAAAACAAATTTCAGTTTAGATTTCTTTTTTACTATTTTCGTATCCACAAATTGGCGATAAGTTATTTATCTACAGACTATTACACAATGCAGATGCCAGAGATTTATAACTTCATAACTCTCTGACTATGTGATTAAATATAATTTTTATTAATTTTAAAACTGTTCATTATCGGACACTTTTTGTGCGAAAACGGACAATTAAATTGTAAATGATGAATTATAATTGATAAATGATTTTATTTCAGTATAAAATTAATAACAGATGTTTTGAATACTAATAAATTAATTGTCGTTACGATGTCACGACAATCTATAGAAAATAGTGTAGCCAGTGGCGACACTATTGTAGTTATGCAGAAATTAAAATTGTCGTTCCACTGGCACGAGAATTCGATTTTTAACAAATATCACATTAATGCTTAAAAAATCAGCATTAATATCAATAGGAATGGGCTTTAGCCCATTTAAAAAGTAGACAAAACAAAAAGGCTTTAGCCAAAATTTAAATTTAAATGCGAAAAAAAGAAGCTCATATTTTAATAGTGGATGATGACGAAGATATTTTGTTTTCGGCAAGAGTCTGGCTTAAGAAGTTTTTTACAGAGGTCAGTTGTCTTAATCAACCCAAAAACATTCTTAAATTTTTATCTGAAAAACAAGTGGACACCGTTCTTCTTGATATGAATTTCCGGAAAGGTTTTGAAAACGGACAGGACGGATTGTATTGGATGCAGGAAATTAAATCTTTAGAACCTCAGCTTCCAATTATCCTGATGACCGCTTATGGCGAAGTGGAATTGGCAGTCGAAGCCCTGAAAAACGGCGCTTCCGATTTTATCCTAAAACCCTGGAATAACGAAAAACTGTATGCTTCCGTAAATCTTGCGGTTGATATATCCCGGAAAAACAAAAAACTCAATCAGTGGGAAAACGTGAGCATAAAAACCAATCAATATCAATTGGAAACTGCGTCTTTTGCAATGCAGGAAGTGATGAGCCAGATTGAAAAAGTTGCTCCGACTGACGCCAACGTTTTGCTTTTGGGAGAAAACGGAACCGGAAAATACGTTTTGGCAGAACGCATCCACGAACTTTCGGAGCGGAAAAACCAGCCTTTTGTTCACATTGATTTGGGAAGTCTTTCCGAGAATCTTTTCGAATCTGAATTATTCGGTTACAAAAAAGGCGCTTTTACCGATGCGCATCAGGATTACGCCGGAAAAATCGAAAATGCAGAAAACGGGACGGTTTTCCTTGACGAAATCGGGAATCTTCCGCTTCATCTTCAGACCAAATTATTGAGTTTGATTCAGAATAGAAAATTGTCCAGAATTGGAGAAAGCAAAGAACGACTATTAGACGTGAGATTTATTTTCGCAACCAATGAAAATCTTAAAAAAGCGGTTGCAGAAAACCGTTTCAGGAAAGATTTATATTACAGAATCAATACGGTTGAATTGCAAATTCCAAGTCTGAGAGAACGAATTGAGGATATTTCAACTTTATCCGATTATTTTTTGGATAAATACAAACAGAAATACCACAAACCAGATTTGGTTCTCAATGAAATTTTAATTTCAGAATTAACGCAATATTCCTGGCCGGGAAACATCCGTGAATTGGATCATTGCATCGAAAGAAGCGTGATTCTTTCCAATGATAAAAATTTGAAATTACTGATGCCTCAAAACGAAGAATCTGAAAAAACAATTGTGAATCTGAACATCGAAGAAATGGAAGAAATTCTCATCAAAAAAGCCTTGAAAAAACACCGTGGAAATATTTCTTTGGCGGCGGAAGATTTGGGATTGTCCAGAGCGGCGTTGTACAGAAGAATGGAAAAATTTGAATTGTAATTGGTTGTTAGTTGTTGGTTGATGGATTTTGAACACTTCGACAAGCTCAGTGTGACAACTATAATACTAAATGTTTAATTTTAAGCGATGTCAGGCTGAGCTTGTCGAAGCCTTTTTCATAATGAATAAAACTAAAATAATTTGGTTGATCTTTATTCTGCTGGCGATCATCAGCGGAATCTTTGCGTTTGATTTTTATTCCCAAAACAAATGGATTAATTGCATTTTGTTTTCGTTGATGAGTTTGGTTTGTGTTTTTTTGGCGCAGACTTCAGCTTTATCATATATTCAGAAAACGGAAAAACTGCTTTTGGCAATTCAGAAAAAAGATTTTTCATTGTTTCCGAAAGCTGAAGAAAACAGTCTGGTTGATAATGCTGTAAAACTTTATTACCAAAGCAAAGAAGAGCATCTTTCGCTGTCGTCTTATAAACTTTTGTACGAAGAAATTCTGAATCAACTGGAAATCGGTTTGATGATTCTTTCCGAGAAAAATAATTCTTGGGAAGTGTTTTACGTGAATCCTGTTTTTCTGGAAATTCTTCAGATTCCAAAGTATAATTCCTGGAATCTTTATGAAAGCAAATCGCCCGATTTCTATAAAATCATCGAGCAAACCCATTACGAAAACTCTCAGGAATTCTTTGATATTTCAATTAATGAAAATTCGAAACAATCATTTTCGCTCAGAACCAAAAAAGTCCGGAATGCCAAACATCGTTTCTGCATCATCAGTCTGGAATCTGTTCAGAAAATCATCGAACAAAAAGAAAAACTGGCGTGGAACAACCTGATGAAAGTAATTTCTCACGAACTACTGAATACTTTGACACCCGTGAACAGTTTAATTCAAAATCTGGAATACATTGCCAATCAGGAAATTATCGAAAAAGAAGACCAGCAGGATATGAAAGAAAGCCTGATGATTATCAATTCAAAATCGAAACAATTACTGAATTTTGTTGATGATTACCGACAAGTTGCCGAACTTCCGAAACCGATTTTCAAAAATATTTCATTAACTCAAATTGTAGAATCAGCAATTCTTTTTCTGAAGCCTGAATTTGAAAAAAATCATATTAAGATTGTCAATTCTCTAGAAAATGAGATGGTTTTTGCAGACCAAAAAATGATTGAACGATGCCTGATTAATCTTTATCTGAACGCCATTTATGCCGTTTCCGATATCGTAGAAAGAATGATAAAAACCGAAATCAAAACGCAGAACAAACGAATCATTTTAAGTGTGGAAGATAATGGAATCGGAATCCAAAAGGAAATTCAGGATAAGATTTTTCTTCCGTTTTTTACAACGAGAAGTGGTGGTTCGGGAATTGGTTTGACGCTCAGCAAAAGCATCATTGAAGCGCATAAAGGTTACCTGAATTATAAACCGTTGGAACGGGGAAGCCGGTTTGAGATTTGGTTTGTAGAGATTTAAAAAAATGTCATTAACTTCTTCTAATGCTAGATTTCTGAAGTTAATGACAAATTTTATGTTAACAAAAAAAAGGAAATTATTTTCCTTTCATCGGCGGATAATTGGCCATTATTTCTGCCACCACTTGCGGAATTTGCTTTTGTTTAGACTTTGGCGAATCTACAGAAATCCCACTTCCTGCGCCTTGCCAAACTAGTTTCTGAGTTTTCGCATCAATGATGTCAATCACAATCGTCCCGCTGTTGTAATTATTGGTCCAGGTATTTCCCATACCAAAACCACCACCCCAACCCCAAGGTCTTCCCCAGCCAAAACCCGCATTGTAAGAAGTGGTGACATCTTGAACTTTTTTGTGAGACGCTTTTACATTCACAATCAAATCTGGGTTTTCACCAGATTTTAAAGCTTTGGATTGCAATTGCTTAGACAATTCGTTCAGAACTCGGTCTTTGTCCAGATCATTCAGTTTCAAATCGTCCGTTCTTAGCAAGTAAGTTTTGTAATTGGCAAAATTAGCGGTAGCCGAATAATCAGATTTTACTTGAAAAGGACTGCAAGATGACACACCTAGCGAAACCGCCGTGAATAGGATGAATATATATTTTTTCATAATATAAATTTTTTATTAATTTTTAGTTTTCTTTATAAAAGTATCCGTTTTTTTATCATAACCATAAGGACAATGTCTGCATCCGCTTTTACAGCAATAGCCACGTTTCAGATGATACTTTTCTGTAAAAACCTTATAACCTTGCTCATTATAATAAAAGTCTTCATTCACTTTGATTTCATTTACTTTCATAAGTTAAAAAACTATACCAAAATTTTTATTTCTAACAGACCAAAATATTTACTTTTTTTTCAAACGTCTTTTGCTAAAGTTCTCAAATAGATATTTTAAGTAAAAGTAATAAAAATGTTTTCAGTTTAAGATGTTTTATAAGTTAGAAATTTTTCTACTTTCACTTAAGTTCAAATCAAAAAATCCCGAACTTTGCAGAACTTTTTATTATTATGGACTTAAAAAACAATTTCTATCAATATCAGGCACAGACCACACCTTATGCAGCAGGTTTCGAAGTGGAAAAAGCAGAAGGAAGTTACATCTACGGAAAAGATGGACGGGCTTACCTAGATTTTGTAGCAGGCGTTTCTGCCAATACTTTGGGGCATTCACATCCAAAAGTGGTGAATGCAATTAAAGAGCAAGCTGACAAATATCTCCACGTGATGGTTTATGGCGAATATGCACAGGAAAAACCTGTCGAACTGTGCAGACTTCTGGCAGAAGCTACTCCAGAACCTTTGGAAGTGACATATCTTGTGAACTCGGGAGCTGAAGCGATTGACGGCAGTTTGAAACTGGCAAAACGCTACACAGGAAGAGAAGAAATCATTGCGTTTAAAGATGCCTATCACGGAAACACACACGGTGCGCTTTCCGTTGCAGGGAACGAATTTCATAAAAGAGAATTCCGTCCGTTGTTACCAATGGTTAACTTCATTGAGTTTAATAATGAAAACGACTTTAACAAAATCACTGAGAAAACCGCTTGCGTTATTGTAGAGACAATTCAAGGTGCGGCTGGTTTTATTATGCCAAAAGAGAACTATTTCATTCAGTTGAAAAAACGTTGTGAGGAAGTGGGCGCTTTGTTAATTTTGGATGAAATCCAGCCTGGGTTTGGGAGAACTGGAAAGTTGTTTGCGTTTGAACATTTTGGAATTGTTCCGGATATCCTTGTGATGGGAAAAGGAATGGGCGGCGGTGTTCCAGTTGGCGCTTTTATGAGTTCGAAGGACATAATGACGAGTCTTTCTCATTCGCCGAAATTGGGACATATTACAACGTTTGGCGGGAATCCTTTGATTGCGGCAGCTTCTCACGCTACTTTGAAAGAGGTTCTGGAAAGCGGGTTGATGAACGGGACAGATAAAAAAGAAAAACTCTTTCGTGAATTATTGGTTCATCCGAAAATCAAAAATGTGAACGGGAAAGGTTTGATGCTGGCTGTGAATCTCGGATCACCAGAATATACTTTGAAAGTCGCCTCCAGATGTATGGAAAAAGGTTTGATTGTTTTCTGGCAACTATACAGAAACGAATATCTGAGAATCTCTCCTCCACTTACACTTTCCGAAGAAGAAATCCGAAAAGGCTGTGCGATTATTTTGGAATCTTTGAATGAGGTAGAATAATTTTGAACACGAAAATCAAGAGAAATTCTTCCAACTAAATGATTTTAAGCGCATAAAATCGCTTCGCATAGGGAAGAATTTTATACATTTTGTTATTTATCATTAAATAAACAATGGAACTTCTAAGTGATATTAAAGGTTAATTTACACTGAAATCTGCAGCCCGACTTGAGCGAAAATCCTTTTTTGCGGACACTTAAAGTTTAATATAACTGAAAAATGTCTACAAAAAAGATTGGGAGCGGAAGTCGGATAAAGCTGCCATAATCAATGCAAAAAATAGTATTCATCAACTATATCAAATCAGCTAATAAAAATCATACATTATTTCTATAAAAATTTTGTATTTCCATAGAGATTTTGATTTGGAAATAAGAAATTAATTTATATATTGCGCCACAATTAGAATTAAGATATGGCGAAAACGAAAGTGCAGTATGAATACAATATGCATTGTCTCTCGGAGATTTTGTATGAGTATTTGGCGAGTGCAGAAGGATTATCAGAATGGTTTGCAGACGACGTTGTAGAGCGTGGTGACGATTTCTTTTTCAGCTGGGGCGGTGGTCCAGCTGAGAGAGCTACACTGATACGTTATAAGCCGGAAAGTTTTGTGAGATACCGTTGGGAAGAAGATGAGGGGACGAAATACTTCTTTGAACTTTCTATCGTAATCGATGAAATTACTGATGACCTCTCTCTTAACATTACAGATTTTTGCGAGGATGGCGACGAAGAAGAAAACAGACTCTATTGGGAAAACCTGATAGAAAATCTACAGATAAAATTAGGCGCCGCTTAAAGTAAATGGATGAACGATTTTTATCGTTCATTATTTTTTTTAGATACTACAATGCAGAAGATAGTTTACACACCAGACAATTTACAACTTCTGAACCGTTCTTTTCTTTTTGGAGATTCGGTTTGGGTTTCATTTTTTGTTCGCAACGGGCAACTTATAATGGCAGAGGAATCTTATTTTTTCCTGATGGCATCGATGCGAAAAATGAGGTTGAACATCCCGTTGACCTATACTTTAGAATTTTTCCAGGAACTTTTTCAGAGAGAAGTTTTGGACAAAGGCATCCAGAACGGAATTGTCCAATTGATGACTTACAGAATCCAAGACGAAAAACCTTTATCCAAATCTGAAACAGCTTTCTTTTTTGAAATTGAAGAATCAGAAGATATTTTAAATATCAAAGGCAATATAGAATTGGATTTGATTAAGGAAATCAATGTGAACGCCAATCTTTTGAGCAATATCAGAGTTCATTCTGCCGAGAATATCTATGCCGAGATTTATGCGAAAGAAAATGATCTGGATGATGTGATTCTCTTGAACCCAAACAAGAAAATTGCAAGAAGTATTTTCGGAAACCTATTATTTCTTCAGGATAATGTAATTAAAATTCCGAAACAAACGGAAGGTGCATACATTTCTCCTTTGATGGAAAACTTTGTGACTTTTATCCACAAAAATAAATTAGCTGAAATTGAAGAAGCAGAAATCATCGCCTTCGAATCTCAAAAAGCAGAAGAAATCCTGAGAATATCCGATGAAAAGGGCATTCACACAGTTTCAAAAATCAGAAATAAGACTTTTGAGAATGTGAGATTCACCGAAATGATTTCTCAATGGAAAAACAGTTTTGAATAATTTTTTTTGAAAAAAAACTTTCATATTAAAAATAATTTCTAACTTTGTCCCAACAAAAAACAAGAAATGTCTATACAATTTATGCATCATCATCACCATTTCCTCGCACAGACGGGAAGGTAGTGATATGTCATAACTTCTAATAATATTAACCGTCTGAGTAATCAGTCGGTTTTTTTTATCCCAAAAATCCTCCTATCGTTTACTCAGACTTATGTCAAAATCTAACAATGAGTAAACTGAAATTAGCCTTACAAAAAAGCGGACGACTGAGTGAGAAGTCTCTGAAACTGCTGGAAGAATGTGGCATCAAAATCTCCAACGGCACCAGAAAACTGAAAGCTGTTTCTTCAAATTTCCCTATCGAAATCCTTTTTCTACGCGACGATGATATTCCGCAATATGTGGAACAAGGCGTTGCCGATATTGGAATTCTTGGTCTGAATGAAGTTCTGGAACAGAAAAAACAAATCGAAACTGTTCAGAAATTGGGATTTGCGCAATGCAGATTGTCTTTGGCAATTCCGAAAGAAGAAAGTTACAACGGAATTCAATACTTCGAAGGTAAAAAGATTGCGACGTCTTATCCCGAGATTCTTTCAAACTATTTCCAAGAAAGAAACATCAACGCACAAATCGAAAAGATTGGTGGAAGCGTAGAAATTGCGCCCGGAATTGGGCTTTCCGATTCGATTTTCGACATCATCAGTACCGGTTCTACTCTACTCACCAACGGTTTGAAGGAAGTGGAAACTGTTGTAGAAAGCGAAGCCGTTTTGGTATCAAACAATAATTTGTCTGAGGATAAAAAAGATATTCTCAAAAAACTACTCTTCCGAATCAACGCTGTAAAAGAAGCGTCCGAAAGCAAATATATTCTTCTGAATGCTCCCAATGAGAACTTGGAAAAAATCATAAATATTTTACCCGGAATGAAATCGCCGACTATTCTTCCACTGGCGGAAAGTGGTTGGTCATCCATCCACTCGGTCATTAAAGAAGACCAATTTTGGGAAGTGATAGAAAAGCTAAAAAACGAAGGTGCGCAGGGAATTTTAGTATTAGAAATCGAAAAAATGATATTATGATGAAGCAGTACAAATATCCAAATATCACAGACTGGAAATCACTTTGCGAAAGACCTTTACAAAATCAGGAAAACCTTTCTGAGCAAGTGAAATCGGTTTTTGATGAAGTTAAAATGAATGGTGATAAAGCTTTGAAGTTCTTTACAGAAAAATTTGATGGTGTTATTTTAAATGATTTTAGAGTTTCAGAATCAGAAATTAATGAAGCAAAAAATCTAGTTTCCGGTGAATTAAAATCAGCGATTACAATTGCTTCCAAAAACATCAGAAAATTTCACTCTTCTCAACAAGAAGAGAAAAAAATAATTGAGACGACAGAAGGCGTTTTTTGCTGGCGAGAAAGCCGGGCGATTGAAAATATTGGGATTTACATTCCTGGAGGAACTGCGCCTTTGTTTTCTACGGTTTTGATGCTGGGAATTCCGGCCAACATCGCAGGTTGTAAAAATATTGCGCTTTGTTCGCCTCCAGATAAAAATGGAAAAATAAATCCAGCGATTTTATTTACAGCGGACTTGGTTGGGATTAAAAACATTTATAAAGCAGGTGGAAGTCAATCGATTGCAGGTCTGACGTTTGGAACAGAAACGATTCCGAAAGTTGACAAAATATTTGGCCCTGGAAATCAATATGTGACTTTTGCGAAACAACTGGCGCTTAATTATAATGTCGCCATCGATATTCCGGCTGGTCCAAGTGAAGTTTTGGTGATTGCTGATGAAAGTTCAATTCCAGCATTTGTTGCATCGGATTTATTGTCTCAAGCGGAACACGGAACTGATTCTCAAGTGATTTTATTAAGTAATTCAGAAAGAGTTATTAATGAAGTTAATGTGGAAGTAGAGAAACAATTAGAAAAATTACCTCGAAAAGAAATCGCTGAAATCGCACTTGAAAACAGCAAATCAATTTTGCTTAATTCCATTGATGAAGCCATTCAATTTTCCAATTTTTATGCGCCGGAACATTTGATTTTGGCAATCGAAAATGCTGAAAACTTTACTGATAAAATAACAAACGCAGGTTCAGTTTTTCTCGGAAATTATAGCCCGGAAAGCGCTGGTGATTATGCTTCCGGAACCAATCACACTTTGCCAACAAATGGTTTTGCGAAAAATTACAGCGGTGTTTCTCTCGACAGTTTTGTCAAGAAAATCACTTTCCAAAATATTACGAAGAGTGGAATTAAAAACATCGGAAAAACCATCGAATTAATGGCGGAAGCCGAAGAATTGCTAGCACACAAAAATGCAGTTTCCATCAGATTAAAATGTTTAGAAAATGAAAATTGATATAAAAAAATTAGTTAGAAAAAACATCCTGAATCTCAAACCATATTCTTCCGCACGAGACGAATTCGAAGGAGAGAACGGCATTTTTCTGGATGCCAACGAAAATCCTTTCGGAGATTTGAACCGTTATCCTGATCCTTATCAGCGAAAAATTAAGCAAAAACTGAGTGAACTTAATCAAATTTCAACAGAGAATATTTTCCTGGGAAATGGAAGCGACGAAGTAATTGATTTGGCTTTCAGAATCTTTTGCGAACCTGGAAAAGATAAGGTTCTAACGTTTTCACCAACTTATGGAATGTATGAAGTTTCTGCCAACATCAATAATGTGGAGTTAATTAGTCTTGATTTGAATGAAGATTTTCAAATCGATTTGGATACTTTAAAACCCTATTTAAACGACGAAAATCTAAAAATCATTTTCATTTGTTCGCCAAACAATCCAACTGGAAATTCAATCAAAAATATAAAATACGTTCTTGAAAATTTCAGTGGAATTGTATTTATTGATGAAGCTTACATTGATTTTAGCCCTAAAGAAAGTTTCATAAACCAGATTAAAAATTATCCGAATCTCATCGTAAGTCAGACTTTCAGTAAGGCTTGGGGAATGGCTTCCGTAAGAGTTGGAATTGCTTATGCCTCGGAGGAAATTATCAGCTTTTACAACAAGGTAAAACCGCCTTATAACGTCAGTCAGCCCAATCAAGACACGATTCTAAACACACTCAAAGACGAAAAAATAAATCAAATTACAGAAAATATCAAACTGATTCTGGAAGAAAAAACACAACTGATTCAAAAACTGGGAAAGCTGAATCTGGTCAAGAACATCTATCCTTCCGATGCCAATTTTATTCTGATAAAAGTAGAAAATGCAGATTCAGTTTATCAACAATTAGTGAAAGAAAATGTGATTGTCAGAAATCGAAATTCCGTTATCAAAAACTGCTTAAGAGTTACAGTTGGTTCTCCTGAAGAAAATTTGAAATTAGTAGAAACTTTAAAATCAATCAATTAAGATGAAAAAGATATTATTTATAGATAGAGATGGAACTTTAGTTCTCGAGCCGGAAGATTATCAGGTTGATTCTTTTCAAAAGCTGAAATTCTATCCGCAGGTTTTCACTTACCTTTCAAAAATCGTGAACGAATTGGATTACGAATTGGTGATGGTGACCAATCAGGATGGTTTGGGAACAAATTCTCATCCGGAAGAAAAGTTCTGGCCTGTTCAAAATTTCATTATCGATACCTTTGAAAATGAAGGTATTAAATTCGAAGATATTTTCATTGATAAAACCTTTGCCAAAGATAATGCACCAACCAGAAAACCGAACACAGGTTTACTGACAAAATACTTTGATAAAGAGATTTACGATTTAGAAAATTCTTTCGTCATCGGAGACAGAATTACGGATGTCAAACTGGCAAAAAACCTCAATTCAAAAGCGATTTTCATCAATACAGATGAGAATCTTGGCGCAGAAGAAATTTTAGAAAATGATGAACTCGAAGACGTCATTGGTTTAAAAACGACTTCTTGGAAAGAAATCTACGAATTCCTAAAACTCGAGAACAGAACTTCGGAAATTATCAGAAACACCAACGAAACTAAAATCAAAATCAACCTAAACCTCGATGGAACCGGAAAATCCAACATTGAAACCGGAATTCCGTTTTTCAATCATATGTTGGATCAGATTGCAAAACACGGCCAAATGGATTTGGAAATCCGGGTCGATGGCGATTTGGAAGTGGACGAACATCACACAATTGAGGACACAGGAATTGCCCTCGGAGAAGCGTTTTACAAAGCGCTAGGAAACAAATTGGGAATCGAACGTTACGCTTTTGTTCTGCCAATGGACGATTGTCTGGCTCAGGTTGCACTGGATTTTGGCGGCCGAAACTGGATTGTTTGGGAAGCGGATTTCAAACGCGAAATGATAGGAAAAATGCCAACTGAAATGTTCTTCCATTTCTTCAAATCCTTCTCAGATTCGGCAAGAGCAAACCTCAATATCAAAGCGGAAGGCGACAACGAACACCACAAAATAGAATCGATTTTCAAGGCCTTCGCAAAATGTCTGAAATCCGCCGTAAAACGCGACCCGGACAAAATGATTTTACCATCTACAAAAGGAATGTTGTAATAGACATACAGATAATAGACGGATAGATGATAGACGTTGAATCTTTTATCTATTATCTATCCGTCTATTATCTATCATCTCAAAATAAAAAAAAATAAAAAAAAAATGAAAACAGTGATTATAGATTACAAAGCCGGAAACGTTCAAAGTCTTCTATTTGCAATTGAAAGATTAGGATTTTCTGCGAAACTCACGAATAATCCAGACGAGATTTCAAATGCCGATAAAGTCATTTTCCCGGGCGTTGGCGAAGCTTCTTTCGCTATGAATTCTTTGCGAGAAACTAAGCTCGATTTGCTGATTCCAGAGCTCAAACAGCCACTTTTGGGAATTTGTCTCGGGATGCAGTTGCTCTGCGAAGACTCGGAGGAGAGCGATACGAAAGCTCTGGGAATCTTCGACGTTTCGGTCAGAAGATTTCCGGATTCGGTTTTGGTTCCGCAGATTGGCTGGAATCAGATTTACAATTTGAAATCGGATTTGTTCAAAGAAATTCCGGAACAGACTTACACGTATCTCGTTCACAGTTATTACGTTGCGAAAAACGAAAACACAATTGCGACCACAGATTATTCCGAAGCTTACAGCACCGCTTTACAAAAAGACAACTTTTTCGGCGTTCAGTTTCATCCTGAAAAAAGCGGAATCTTGGGAAGCAAAATATTAGAGAACTTTTTAAAATTATAATTATTTGACTACGTCGAACCACTTCGTTAGGTTTGGGCGCCTTTATCCGTCCTCCACTCCCGCTTTTTTGTGCCAAGGCTTTTCCAAGGCTCACAAAAAGAGCTCCGTTCAGGCCGGGGCGCGCTTCGCAAAAATCGAAACTTTACCAAATAATCAAACATCAAAGTAAAATAGAAAATGAAAATCATCCCAGCAATAGACATCATCAACGGCGAATGCGTACGGCTTTCCAAAGGTGATTATAGTCAGAAAACAATTTATAATTCCAACGTTTTGGACGTTGCCAAAAACTTCGAAGCGAATGGAATCCAATTTCTGCATTTGGTAGATTTGGACGGCGCAAAACAAAATCAAATCATCAACTATAAAATCTTAGAACAGATTTCCGAAGAAACCAATTTAATCATCGATTTTGGTGGTGGTTTGAAATCTGAAAAAGACATTGAAATCGCTTTTGAAAGTGGCGCAAATCAAGTGACTTTAGGAAGTATTGCGATCAAGAATCCAGAATTATTCCAGTCAAGTTTTGAAAAATATGGCTCCGAAAAAATCATTTTAGGTGCAGATGCACGACAGGAAAAAATCGCTGTTTCCGGTTGGCTGGAGGAAAGTGAAATGAATATTTATGATTTCATCAAAGAAAAAACAGAATCCGGAATCGATTACGTTATCTCAACAGACATTGACAAAGACGGAATGCTTGAAGGTCCTTCTTTTGAGTTATATAAAAAAATAATCTTGCAAAATCCGGAAATAAAACTGATTGCTTCCGGCGGAATTACTTCTACTAATGATTTAGTTCAATTAAAATCATTAGGTTGTGAAGGTGCAATCATCGGGAAAGCTTTGTATGAAAACAGGATTACATTTAACGATTTAAAACCATTTCTATAATGTTAGCAAAACGAATCATCCCGTGTCTCGACATTAAGAATGGGGAAACGGTTAAAGGTATCAATTTTCTGGATTTGAAAGAAGTTGGAAATCCAGTCGAAATGGCCATCAAATATTCGGAACAAGGTGCAGATGAATTGGTTTTTCTGGATATTTCAGCAACAGACGAACGCAGAAAAACCTTAATTCCATTAGTTAAAGAAATTGCGAAAAACATCAATATTCCTTTCACTGTTGGCGGCGGCATCAACGCGTTGGAAAATGTAGAAGAACTTCTGAAAAATGGCGCTGATAAAGTCACGATTAATTCAGCATCCTTAACCAATCCAAACTTGATAACGGAAGTCGCCAAACGGTTTGGCTCACAATGTATGGTTGTTGCGATTGATACAAAATTCGTAGAAAATATACACAAAGTTTTCAGCAATGGTGGGAAAATTGAGACTAATAAAGAATTGTTTCCCTGGGCAAAAGAAGTTGAAAATCTTGGAGCCGGAGAAATTTTATTAACCTCAATGAATACAGATGGAACAAAAGCCGGATTTGCAATTGACATTACCAAAACACTTTCGGAATTGGTTAATATTCCGGTAATTGCTTCAGGAGGCGCAGGAACGATGCAGCATTTTGAAGATGTCTTCACGGAAACCAAAGCAACCGGCGCTTTGGCCGCGAGTATTTTTCACTTTAATGAAATCGGGATTCCGGAACTTAAAAATTATCTTAAATCTAAAAAATTACCCATACGATGACTATAAAATTTGACAACAATTCAGGCTTGGTTCCCGTAATCATTCAGGATTATCTCAACTTGAAAGTCCTGATGCTTGGTTATATGAATCAAGAAGCATTTGATAAAACTTTGCATGAAAAACGAGTCACATTTTTTTCCCGCTCCAAAAATAGACTTTGGACAAAAGGTGAAACTTCTGGAAACTTTCTGGAATTGATAGATTGGAAAATCGATTGCGACCAGGACACGATTCTAATCAAAGCAAAAGCCTTCGGACCGACTTGTCACAACGGAACAACGACTTGTTTTGCAGAAGAAACAGACAAAGGATTTTTGTATGAATTGCAGCAAACGATTTCTGACAAAATTGATAACAATGATGAAACTTCTTACACCAATGAACTTTACAAAAAAGGCATCAACAAGGTCGCTCAAAAAGTGGGTGAAGAAGCTGTGGAACTTGTTATAGAAGCGAAAGATAATAATAACGACTTATTTTTGAATGAAGCTGCAGATTTGCTTTATCATTATTTGATTCTGTTGAAAGCAAAAGGTTTTGCAATAGAAGATGTTGAAAAAGTTTTGAAATCAAGAAGTCAATAAAAAAACCAGCAAAATTGCTGGTTTTCTGTATATTTTGGATCATTTAATTTTCGCTGATTACGCTTAATATTTTTTCAGCAGTTTCAGTTTGTCCTTTTTCACTGGCAAGATAATTTCTTTCATTTTCATTATTCATAAAACCTAATTCCACAAGGATTGCCGGTGTTTTGGATTCTCGTAGAATATACAGATTTCCAGTTCTGATTTTCGAATCTTGAAATTTTTCAGAAAACTTGGTTGCCAATTTTTTTGAAACTTCATTATCCTGAACAAAAACTTCTATTCCTTTACTAACAGTCGTTTCTCTAGGTGAATTATTGATATGGAGAGAAATTGCAAAATCAGGTTTTACTTCGTTAATTTTTCCAGTTCTGTCTGTTAATGATGGATAACTATCATCATTCCTTGTTAGGATGATTTCTAGGTTTTGATTTTGGTTTAGAGCCTTGATTTTCTTGGCAATGCTAAGAACAATTTCTTTTTCAGAAATTCCGTTTCTGGTTGCGCCCAGATCTGATCCGCCGTGACCAGCATCAATTACGACTACTTTCTTCTCTTTAGAAAAGCTGAAAGAAAGTAAAATCCCGAATGAAACAACGACACATGCGATTCTCAATAAATTTTTCATAATCTGTTCTTTTTAAATGGTTAATTAAGACAAATAACGAAAAAATAAACCAAACTCTGAGTTAAAGCTTTTATAAAAAATGTTAAGATTTATGGCGCCAATCTGGAAATATTCCAATCAAAATCTTCCGTCAAAGTGTATAAAATCCTGTCGTGAAGACGGTTTGGTCTGCCTTGCCAGAATTCGATTTCGTAGGGTTTTGCGATATATCCGCCCCAATTTTCCGGTCTTGGGATTTCTTTGTTTTCATATTCTGTTTCCAGATCTTTTAGTTTGCTTTCGAGGAAACTTCGGTCTGGAATTTCCTGACTTTGGGGCGAAACAACTGCGCCTAACTGGCTTCCTTTTGGACGTGAATGGAAATAACCATCGCTGAGATTTTCAGCAATACGCTCAACATTGGCTTTGATGATAATTTGTCTTTCGAGACTTGGCCAGAAAAAATGCAAACACGCTTTCTTGTTTTTTTCCAGAGATTTTCCTTTCCGGCTGTCATAATTGGTGTAAAAAACGAAACCTTCCCAGCTGTAGGATTTCAGCAAAACCATACGAATTCTTGGGCATCCGTCTTCTTCAATCGTGGAAACAGCCATTGCATTGGCTTCAGAAACTTGTGGATTTTCTTCGGCTTCCAGAAACCAGCTGCGGAACTGCTCGATTGGGTTTTCCTTGATTTCGGTTTCGATGAGCTGGGATTTTTCGTAGATTTTTCTTTTATCGTGGAGGTTTTCTGATTGGTTCATTTGATTTGAATTCTAAAATTTTAAACGTAAAGTTCGCAAAGATTTCTGTTAATTATTAACTGTTTTTTAAGTTCACAAAGCTACTTCGACAGGCTCAGCATAAACTAGAAACTCATCAAAGATAAAAACTTCAAATTACGAGAAAAATTTTAATTGAAAGAAAAGACTTCAACTTTGCGAAGCGCGCCCCGACTTGAACGGAGCTCATTTTTTGTGGCTGGAAAAGCGTGGGCAAAAATAGCGGGAGTGGAAGGCGGAAATAGGCGCCCAAAATAGTCAATACAACACAATTTTAACTTAATTTTCGCTTTAATTCCTTTTTCAAAAAAATATTTTTTTATAGATTTGATAGATGAATTACTCTTACAAAGGTAAAATTTTAATCTCAACGCCTGATATTTCGGGGGACATTTTTTCGCGTTCGGTGGTGCTGATTATTGAGCATAACGAGAATGGTGCGTTTGGGTTGATTTTGAATAAAAAGAACCGAAATATGAGTTCCAGGTTGCTGAATATTTTCGGATTTCCGGTGGATTTGTATGAAGGTGGACCGGTGGAAAATGATAAGGTTTATTTCATTCTGAAAGGTCCTAAAATCACGGAACAATTTTCGGAAATTAATGATGGATTCTACATTACGGAGGATATTGACTCCGTGGTTTCATCGGTTTTGGATGGTTCTACGAATATCAATGATATCAAGGTTTTTTCTGGATATTCGGGTTGGTTTGCGATGCAGTTGGAAAGTGAGATTCAGCGGAAAATGTGGACGATTGTGGATGTCTATAATCTGGATTACACGTTGCCTAATGACCAGAATCTTTGGAAAAATATTATGCAAAATCTTGGTGGCGAGTTTTTGCTTTGGGCCAATGCGCCAGAGGATGTGAGTTTGAATTGATGCTGATGAAAACTCTCGCAAATTGCGCAAATGATGTAGAATTTTTCAATAATTTATCACTCTGCGGAATCTGCGAGAAATTAAATTTAATCAAATAGGAATTTGCTCTTCGAAAATAATGCTTCCATTTTCTGTATAATAAGTACAGGTTTTTGCGTCTATATCTACAATCCATTTGTAAACTCCGCTGTCTGCGCAGTCTTTGCAGAATTGGAAAAAGTCTGTTCCGCCTTGTTGATGATTTCGTAAATCGGACAGAAATTTTTCTGGATTCGGGATTCCGTAAATTAGAATTGGTGCATATTTTTGCACTGCTGAGACTTTGTGATCGTCTTCGCCGAGGTAATTAGTTGAGCCGTCTTCTACAAAAGTTTCCAAGCTTTTTACGCCCAATTTTCTGATGGTTTTTGCAAATTGTGGAAATCCTTTTCCGCTTTCTACGCTGGAATGTGCGTCTTCTATCTGTGCGAGTGTAAACATTAATTTAGGTTTTTTTGAGTTTTTATTTTCTTTGAGATGTCTCTGATTTCTTTTAATAACAAAGGAAAAGCCGGCTGTGCCATCGCTACGTGATCAAACCCATCTTCTTCTAATAATTTGGTTGAAGGATGATTAACTAATTTCAACATTCTTGCCAAATAGGCGTTTTCCTCGTATCGTCCAAACAACTCCAATTCTCTGTCGCCGGTAATCAAAACAATAGGTGGCGCATCTTTTCTCACGTGGAATAGTGGAGCGTACTGGTCAATCGTTGGCTGTAGCTCGGAAATCCCTTGTTCTTTTCTAATTTGAAAATGAGTAATGGCTTGTCCGCTGAACGGAATCAATCCGGCAATCTGATCTGCATCGATTTTATATTTTTGAAGATACTTTTTGTCCAGCGTGATCATCATCGCCAAATAACCTCCTGCCGAATGTCCAGACTGGAAAATCAGGTTTGTATTGCCACCATACTTTTCAATATTCTCGAAAACCCACGCCGTTGCAGCGGCGGCATCTTCTATGTAAGCAGGCGCTTTTACTTTCGGCGCCAGACGATATTCTACACTTACAACAGCGATATTTTGATTGAGCAGTTCTTTTGGCAATTCGTTATTACCGCCAGTTAAACCGCCTCCGTGAAACCAAATTACCGTTGGGAAATTTTTGACGTTGGTCGGATAGTAGAAATTTAGCTTGCATTGAGAATTGATGTAAGTGTCGGATTTATTTATTTTTTCAGGGTAATATGCGATGTTGTTTTCTGTTTTATACTCTGTCTGCGCAAAACTGAAGGCAAAGACAAAAATTAAAATGAGACTGATTTGTTTTCTGACCATAACTATTTTTTTATAAAAATTTAACTTCGACATTCCCGGATTGATGATAGAAAAAACCATCGCTGTCGTATTCTATATTGGTGAGACCCTCCAAAACATCGTAAACCATTTTCTGCAAAATGCCGTCGCCAATGCCGTGGATGATCTGTAGTTTTTTGATGTGATTTTTTCTGCAGAAATCTATGGTTTCTTCTAATTTCTCCCGCTGAATCATCAATCTTTCGAAAGCGTCATAATCAGATGGATTTTTGACTAGTAAATCGAAATGCAAATCTAATCTCAATGGAGCTTTATTATGTTTTTTTGAAATGACTTTCGGAGTTTCTTTTTTCTTGATAATGGGCGAATTATCGTACAAATTGGCATCAAGAATTGTTAATTTATCTTTAGAAAAATTATAGGTAAAACCGTGCTCGTCCTCAATTTTCACCTGATTAGCAATAATTGTGACAACCTTTCCACTTAGATTTTCGTCAATAACCGAAACTTGGTCTCCTATTTTCATTTTATAATTGATAAATGATTTTTCAAACTCTGTAAATATCGAACTCAAAAACGCCCAAACGCTATCTCGCACCGAGTTCTATGATTTCTAAATCTTCGATCTCTTCTTTATTGATGGTGAACCGCATCATTGTTCTCACTTTGTGCCAGCCAGATTTTCCGCATGCACCTGGATTCAGATGAAGCAGATTATTTTTTTTATCGTGCATCGCTTTCAGAATGTGAGAATGTCCGGAAATGAATAATTTGGGTTTTTTCGCTGCAATTTCTTTTTTGGCCAAAGGCGAGTATCTGTCGGGATAGCCTCCGATGTGAATCATCAAGACATCCACTTCTTCACACTTGAAACTCAAAACCTCGGGGAAAATCGTTCTGATTTTAGCGTCGTCGATATTGCCATAAACTCCACGGATTGGTTTTATTTTTTCTAATTCCTCAATCACAGTCATATTTCCAAAATCGCCGCAATGCCAGACTTCATCGGCATCTTTGGCGTAATCCAGAATTCGTTCATCGATGTAGGAATGTGTGTCAGATAGTAGAAGAATCCTTTTCATTAGTATAAATTTAAACGGTTAAAGCTGAAAAGTCAATCCATAAGTAGAAAAATACCAAATGGCGCCTGCTACCGAAAAGCCTGACAATATTAGTAAAATCAAAAACCAAAAAGCCAAAGTCTTCACTCCTTTTTTATAAATGATCACAAAAGTAGATTGTAAAATGATGAAGAGAATCAGCAGCACCACCACATTCACGAAGATTTGCGTTTCCGTTAATTTCTGACTGAAAAGAAAAACCGAAACCAAAACAAAAATAATGACCATCAGTTTGATGAATTCAGAAGGATTGGAAAGTTTGTTAGTTTTGAGTGGTTTCATTTTTCAGGATTTTCGAAATACGAAATTACGAATTAAGAATTCTTATTAATTAAAAAAAAATCAAGAAATTTACAGCCACAATGAGGTATTTTATAGAGTTTTCCTACAATGGTTCGGCCTATTTTGGCTATCAGATTCAGCCCAATCAGATTTCTGTGCAGGAAGAATTAGAAAAAGCATTATCAATGATTCTTCGCAAACCTATCAAAACAGTTGGCGCAGGAAGAACTGACACAGGTGTACACGCCAAAAAAATGTTGGCACATTTTGAAATGGAGGAACAACTTGATGAAAACTTAGTTTACAAACTCAATTCCTTTCTGTCTGAAAATATTGCCATCAAACAAATTTTTGAAGTTTCGGATGATATGCACGCGCGCTTCAGTGCAACTTTCCGGACTTATGAATATTATATTTCGTTAGAAAAAAATCCATTTACCAATGATTCTTCTTGGCAATATTGGCGTCAAAAGCCTTTGAATATCGACTTGATGAACGAAGCCTGCAAAATCCTTTTCGAATATGATGACTTTACCAGTTTTGCCAAACTTCATACGGATAATAAGACCAATATTTGCAAAATATATAAAGCAGAATGGGAAAAATTGGGCAATCAATTAAAATTTACAATTTCTGCCGATAGATTCCTGAGAAATATGGTAAGAGCAATCGTGGGAACAATGGTTGAAATTGGAACAGGAAAAATAAAACCAAACGATTTGAGGAAAATCATTGAAGACAAACACCGAAATTCCGCAGGTGTTTCTGCGCCTGCACAAGGTCTTTTTTTGGTAGATGTCGGCTATGATTTTAATTGATAATTAAATCCTCAACGCTGAATTTAAAATTTTAAAACCTTATTTTTGTACAGGTTTTTTCAACTCAGAAAAAATTTCCGGAATCTAAAAGAAAATGAAGCAACAAACGACCTGGGACATTGTAAAACGACTTTTTTTAATTGGAATGAAATTCCGGTCGTGGTTTATTTTTACCCTGATTATTTCAATTTTCCTGGCGATAGTTTCCACGTACAGACCTATTCTGACGAAGGATGTTGTGGATATTGACATCGTCCAACTGAAGGACAAAGCACAGCTGATGAAGCATATTTATCTGCTAATTGGTTTGGTGGTTGCAGAAACGATCCTGAATTTCTTTTTGGTTTATTTCTCGAATTTCATTTCTCAAAACGTGATTCGCGACATCAGGGAAAGACTTTATCATAAATTAATTTATTTCCGCACGGCTTTTTTTGATAAAACGCCGATTGGAAGTTTGGTAACGAGAGCTGTTGGTGATGTAGAAACCATTGCGACTGTTTACACAGACGGATTTCTGATGGTTTTTGGCGATATTCTGAGAATCGGAATGGTACTTTTTGCGATGTTTCAGGTGGATACACATCTCAGTATGATTTCCCTGGCAATTCTTCCGATAATGGTGATTATCACAAGGATATTCCAAAAAAAACTGAAGACTGCTTTTGGCTCGGAAAGAAGCTGGACCTCTACCCAAAACAGTTTTGTACAGGAACGTTTGGCGGGAATGTCTTTGATTCAGGTTTTTAATCGGCAACAAGCGGAGTTTGCGAAGTTTGATAAAATTAATATTGAGCTGAAAAAAGCATTATTGAGAACTGTTTTCATTTTCTCACTATTCTTTCCTGTTGTCGAATTGATTTCTTCACTTTTCATAGGATTCATCTTGTTTTATGGCGGTTTTATCAAAAGTACGCCAGGTGTGATTATCGCTTTCATTCAGTTTATCAATATGCTGATTCGTCCATTGAGACAGATTGCGGATAGATTTAATAACATTCAGAGAGGAATTGTTGGCGCAGAAAGAGTTCTTGGCGTGATGGACGAAGACCAGGCGATGCCGAATAACGGAACAGTTGCCAAAGACCACTTCGACGGAAAAATCGAATTTCAGAATGTTCGTTTTGCTTATGATGACAAACAGGAAGTTTTGAAAGGCATTGATTTCAAAGTCAATCCAGGAGAAACCGTAGCGATTGTAGGCGCCACTGGAGCCGGAAAATCGACAATTATCAGTCTGATTACTAGGCTATATGATATCAATTCCGGAAAAATAATGCTGGACGATGTTGATATCAGAGATTATGAATTGTATAATCTGAGAAGTCATATAGGTGTGGTTTTGCAAGATGTTTTTCTTTTCCACGGCAGTATTTTTGAAAATCTGACTTTGGGCGACGAGAGTATCACGCTGGAACAAATCAAAAAAACGGCGAAAGATATTGAAGTTGATGAATTTATAGAAAAATTACCCAACGGTTACGATTATGTCGTGAGCGAAAGAGGTTCGTCGATCTCGCTCGGACAAAGACAATTGCTTTCATTTTTACGAGCTTATCTCTCTGACCCGAAGATTCTGATTCTTGACGAAGCGACATCATCCATCGACCACGAAAGTGAAAAACTCATCCAAAGAGCTACGGAAAAAATAACGAAAAACCGAACGTCAATCATCATTGCGCACCGACTTTCCACCATCGAAAAAGCGGACAAAATCATTGTGATGGATCACGGACTGATTGTGGAAGAAGGTACTCATCAGGAACTTCTGGCTAAGAATGGATATTACTCTGTGCTTTATAAAGCTCAGGTTGTGAGTGAGGATGGGGAGAAGACGATTTAGATAAATTCTTACCTTTATTAGATGAAATATTATACTTACTGGTCAATACTTGATTCTCCAAGTTCTACTTCTTCCAGCTCTGTTTCTTTAGTTATTTTTATCATTTCGTTGTGCCTTTTTCTTTTAATTTTGAAATTTAAGAAGAAAGATTTTGAAAAGAAATTTTACTTATTCCTTGTAAGTCTATTTCTTGTCCTGTCGTTTTCGGGTTACATTTATTTAAAATTTTTGTTGGAAGATAATACTGATAAAAGATTAATACAACTACTAAACTCGGATGGAGTTCGAAAAGTTGAAGGAGAAATCTCAAACTTTGAAAGGATAGTTGCATATCCGAGAAGTGGAAAAACAACAGTTGAAAAATTCAATGTCGATTCTGTCCAATTTAATTATTTGGATAATGCTTTATATCAATTCAATCATTTTGGAGGAAACCATTCCAAAACTTTTTATGATGGATTAAAAGTAAAAATCACTTACATTAAAGGAAGTCAAACAAACGAAATTCAAAAAATTGAAATAGCGAAAAATCAATAATAGTTATTCCACTTTCCATTCATAATAAATTTGTAATTTTGATTAAAACCTTTTGAAAATGAATATCGAAACGAGAAAAATAGAATTTGTCCAGGCTTTTCTGAATCTTCAAAGTGAGGAATTGATTTCTCAATTCGAAAAGCTTTTAAAAAAAGCAAATAAAAAAGACAAGAAATTCGAGCCCTTTACAATTGAAGAACTAAATTCCCGTTTAAATGAATCTTTGAATGATTCTAAAAACGATGATGTGACTGAATCAAATAAATTGCTTTCTGAAATCCAACAATGGCAATGAAAATCTTTTGGACATCTTTTGCCAAAAAAGAATTAAAAAATATTTTTGATTATTATAAAATAAAAGCAACTCCGAGAATTGCTAAAAATTTGGTTACGGAAATTGTTAATAAGACCAATGCTTTAGATTTTCAAAGCAAAATCGGACAAACGGAAGAACTACTTTCTGACAGAAAAGAAGATTTTAGATATTTAGTTTCCAAAAATTACAAAATCATTTATTGGCTCAATTACGAAAAGAATCGAATTGAAATCGTAGACATTTTCGACACTCGACAAAATCCGATAAAAATTGAGCGAGAAAAATAATCTACTCTTTGATAAACTTATATTTAAAACTTATCATTCCGGAAACCAATATCAAACAAACAATTACTACGATTTTTGATTTTTTTATAAAATCACAAAGGTCTTTTCCTGTAATTTTCGAAATACATTCTTTCGGGGTATCTGTCTCATATTTTAAGCTGATTTCCGTATTTACAATGGCAATAACAGAGACCAAAATAACCAAGATCAGAAGACTGATGATGGTTTGATACACCGATTTTCTCATAGTTTTTTGGTTAGTTTTTAGGGTTTTTAGTTTTTGGTTAATTAATGATTTTAGATTTTCAAAGCATTCCAAGCATTTTCGATGTCGTTGTCTTTCAAAAGTTTTTGTGCTAATAAATGTACATCTTTTTCAGAAGAAAAATTCCCCTCTGGCAAAATTTCTACATTAGCGAGCATTCCCAAATCGTTACCTGTAAAAATATCACTTTGTTTGATTTCGTTGGGTAGTTGATCATAACCAATTCCTTTTGTAACTAGCGGTTTGGGAACTTCAAAAAGATTATTTTCATTATTTCTGGAATAAAAATTACCGCCTAACCTCGCCACCAAATCCAGTTTTTTCTGATCCAGATTTCCCGCTTCATCGAGATATTTTTCATTGATATGAATTTTAACAATTTCTGCAATCACTAGATTACCCGAACCGCCAATATTTCCAAGCGATTTGATTTCCAAAACTTTACATTCTAAATTAACGGGAGACTCGGCAATCAGAGGTGGTTTTACGATGTCGGCAGATTTCATTGTCAATCCTGATTTGATGAACTCATTCACGCCATCTTCATATTCTGTACTCGCCAAAGAAACCTGCTGAACCATATTAAAATTCACGTTTCCGATGACCAATTCGGGAACTTCTTTTAAGTTTTCCAAAGTATGTTTTGTGGTATTATCCCGAACTCTTCTGGAAGGCGAAATAATCACAACCGGCGGAACCGTGCTGAACATATTGAAAAAGCTGAACGGCGAAAGATTGATTTCTCCTTTACTATTAATTGTACTTGCTAAAGCAATCGGTCTTGGTGCAATTGCTGTTTGCATTACTTGTTGAAGCTGAATGGCGGAAATATCTGATGGGATTATTGTTTTCATAAGTTTTCTTTTAAACACAAAAAAACAAGCTTTTCAAAAAGCTCACAAAGTTGATTCTTTGCGAACCTTATGAAAATCTTTGTGTTCTTGTAGTTAATTAATTAAATGGAATTGCAGGCAAAATCTTCCCAGAAACTTCGCCAAATCCCACACGGATTCCGTCTTTCTCTGACCAGGCTTTCATCGTGATGGTGTCGCCGTCTTCTATAAATTTTCTCTCGATGCCGTTTTTGAGCTGCAGCGGTTTTGTGCCTTTCCAAGATAATTCCAGCATAGAACCATAGGATTTTTCATCCTCGCCGGAAATGGTTCCACTAGCGTACACATCGCCAACTTCTACATTGCAACCATTCACGGTGTGATGTGCCAATTGCTGGAACATATTCCAATACATAAATTTGTAGTTACTCTCGGAAATCAGATTGTCTTCTGAATTTTCCGGCTTCAAATAAACTTGAAGATTGATGTCATAATTTTTATCGCCATCAAATTTCAAATAATCTAAAACCTCCGGTTCTTGTTTAGGCGATTCGGTTTTGAAAGGTTCTAACGCTTCTAAAGTCACAATCCAAGGCGAAATAGACGAACCGAAATTCTTTCCTAGAAACGGGCCCAATGGAACATATTCCCAACTCTGGATATCTCTTGCCGACCAGTCATTGAAAATCATCATTCCAAAAATCGCATCTTCTGCTTCTGTGACAGAGATCCTGTCGCCCAGATCTGTATTTTTATTCACGACAAAAGCCATTTCCAATTCGAAATCGAGTTGTCTTGAAGCACTGAAAACTGGTTTGTCCGAATCTACAGGTTTGATTTGTCCGCAAGGTCTGATGATGTCGATTCCTGATAAAACGATGGAAGAGGCACGACCGTGATAACCAACCGGCAAATGTTTCCAATTTGGAAGAAGCGCATTGGCCGGGTCGCGGAACATCATCCCGACATTGGTCGCGTGTTGGATGCTGCTATAAAAATCGGTGTAGTTTGGGATGTGTAGAGGCATCATCATTTGGATTTCGTCCAGATTATAGAAACAATCCGTAATTGTTCTTTCGTCTTTTGACAAAAGTGAATCTTCCAACAAAAGCTGCTGAATCTTCTTACGAACTTTACTGGTAACAGGTTTGCCGAGTTCTATGAATTCATTAATCGTGTAAGCTTCGAAAATGTTTTCTGAAAGCTCAGTGATTTCTTCAAAATACCCAAGGTCGTATAACGTGGCAAGGTCAATGACTATGTCGCCAATTCTCGTAGCGCAAGCGATGAATTCTTTATTAAAAACACAAACGCCGAACGGAATATTATAGATTGAAAAATCTGAGTCTGAAGGATATTCTATGAATGATTTCATTTTTTTTTAATTTAAGATTTGATTATCTGCTCTTTCTGAAATTTTACGCAAGGCTCGGAAATTTTTTTTTTCATTATTGAAAATATTTTCTTCTTGCAGAGACGTAAAACTACCAAAGGTCAAAATTAGGTTTAATTTGAATAAAATACTGGATGGTTCAACTCTGCGAAGCGCAACCCGACTTGAACGTAGCTCATTTTTTGCGGATATGGAAATTTCTACTGAACTGAAACTCTGTAGCAAAAAATAGCGGGAGTGGAAGGCGGAAAAGTTGCCATAAAAAACTAAAGCATCAAAAAAAATTAATGCTTTAATTGTAAAAATATAGAAAATAAATTTGGTTTAAAGGTTTCCTCTTTTCTCCTGCTCTCTTTCCAAAGCTTCAAAAAGTGCTTTGAAATTTCCAGCTCCGAAACTTTGAGCGCCGTGCCTCTCGATGATCTCGTAGAACAAAGTTGGTCTGTCTTCCACTGGTTTTGTAAAAATTTGAAGTAAATAACCTTCTTCGTCACAATCTACCAAAATTCCCAGACTTTGAAGTTTTTTGATGTCTTCATCAATGTTTCCTACTCTTTCCGGAATCATATCATAATAGGCTTCTGGCGGTGGCGAGAGGAATTCTACGCCTCTGTTTTTCAATTCGGTAACGGTTTTGACGATGTCTTTTGTGGCAACTGCAATGTGCTGAACGCCTTCTCCTTCGTAGAAATCCAGATATTCCTCTACCTGGGATTTTCTCTGCCCTTCTGCTGGTTCGTTGATTGGAAATTTGGCAAAACCATTTCCGTTGGACATTACTTTGGACATCAACGCAGAATATTCTGTATTGATTTGCTTATCGTCAAACGACAGAATGTTTACAAATCCCATCACTTTTTCATACCATTCCACAGTTGGGATCATCCTGTCCCATCCAACGTTTCCTACGCAATGGTCAACATATAACAATCCAACATCAGAAGGATTATAGTCACTTTTCCAAACTTCGTAGCCGGGCATAAATGCGCCTGTGTAATTTTTTCGCTCGATGAACATATGAACGGTTTCGCCATAAGTGTAAATACCAGACATTTTCACTTCCCCGAATTCATCCGTCAAAGTTTTCGGCTCTAAATAAGGTTTCCCACCACGTTTTGTAGTTTCTTCGAAAGCTTTTTCTGCATCATCTACCCAAAGCGCAAGAACTTTCACACCGTCGCCATGTTTTTTCTGATGTTCGCAAATTGGCGAATCTGATTTCAATCCAGAAGTCAGAACCAGCCGGATCTTTCCTTGTTGAAGAACGTAGGACGATCTGTCCCGAACGCCGGTTTCCGGACCTGCGTAGGCAACCGACTGAAAACCGAACGCCGTTTTGTAAAAATGAGCAGCTTGCTTGGCATTTCCCACATAAAATTCTAAATAATCTGTTCCGTTGATTGGGAGAAAATTCTCGGCTTGTGCGATTTTCTCGGCAAAAGTGAGTGTTGACATTTTACTTTTTTACTTTTTTATCTGTGATGCCAAGATAAGGAATTTTGGAAAACGAACTAACAATTGTTAGTTTAATTAATGTTTTTAAGTGAGAAAAGAGTTTTAATTAAGAAATTCTTTAGAAAAATAGAAAATGAACACTATAAAAATAGTGCAAACGATAGCACAACTTATGATTGCTAATTTTACCCTAAAACAAACTAAAACTTATATTTAAAATAAATAATAATTAACCTATGTTAATTATTCACACATAAAAGAAGAAAATAATATCAAAAACATAATATGTATTTTTAAGTTCATTTAAGTTTATTGTTGATAGGTTTCTATTGTTACTTTTGCCAAAGAATTGTACCGATTCTAAAAACACAAATAAAGAAAAAAGCCGTATTTACTACGGCTTTTTGTATATAACGTTATTAAGTAATCCTGAATTGGGATTATAATTATCCCATATTTTCCACTGATTTTTGACCTTTTTTATAAAATAAATCTGTGTATTGAGTTCATTTACCACATATTCTTCTCCACTTTCTTCGATAATAAATACCAAATTCCAGAATTCTTGGGTTTTTAAAACCACTTTTTCTGAATCTTGTGATATTACAGCAATATCGAAAATCTCAAAATTAGAACGATTATTATGCGTAAATAGTTTGAGTTTCTTCTCACATAATTTGGAGCTGTAGTTCCTAATTCTCTCTATAAAGGGCGATTCTGGAAAAATAAGTTCATCGAATACGTCCAATTTCAGCTGTGGAAAAATCTTAAAAAAATCAAAATTGGTCAGGCAATACCGATAGACGATATCTGTTGCAAACTCCTTACTAAAGATAGACTCATTATACAAATCTTTCTTTTTGACATCGCTCACATACGCACTCAAGTCCCTAAAACCTAAAAAAATACAGATTTTGTCCAATGTTTTCAAAAAGCGAAGATCATTATGAGTTTTGTAATCATAATCACTCTCAAAGAATCTTTGCAATGTGATATGCGAAATGCTTGTTCCCAGCTCAAACTTTCGCTCATTTTGTAATTCTTCTTTTTTAGAAAGTTCATCCTTTATAACCTCTGACAGAATCACATAATGACTTCTTTTCCAAGGATCTGAATCTCCTAAGATAGAATCTTTTATCTTACTATGCTGTCGTATATCTTCTTTTATTAAATTATAAATTGATTTCAAAAGCGTTTTTTTATCAATCAAATATACATAAAAAGCTGTGCTACAAAACAGTTTTCTATGCTTCGAACATTAAATTATTTGAATCGCTCATAAGCCGCTCTATCCAACATCTCTCTATCCTCTGGATGAGAAATCTCAATCAATGCTTTTGCTCTCTGGCGAAGATTTTTCCCATACAAATAAGCAGTCCCAAATTCTGTTACAACATAATGAATATGCCCCCTAGTGGTAACAACACCAGCGCCTTGTTTAAGAAAAGGAACAATCCTCGGAACACCTTTTTTGGTTCGGGAAGACAAAGCCATTATCGGTTTTCCGCCTTCGCTCAGTGCAGCGCCACGCATAAAATCCATTTGTCCACCAATACCACTAAATTGGTATGTTCCGATAGAATCTGCGCAAACCTGACCTGTAATATCGATTTCTATCGCAGAATTGATGGCGTGCATTTTCTTATTTTTCATAATGTTAATCGGGAAATTAACATGCTGAACATCCATAAAAGCAATCGAAGGATTATCATCTACAAAATCGTACAATCTTCTTGTACCAAAGCAAAAACTCGTAATGGTTCTGTTGGTATGTGTTCCTTTATATTTATTATTGATGATGTCGTTCTGGATCAGATCAATCACACCATCGCTCAACATTTCTGTATGGACGCCGAGATCCTTATGATTTCCTAGACATTTCAAAACCGCATCCGGAATAGTTCCTATTCCCATTTGCAAAGTCGCTTTGTCATCAATCAATTCTGCAACGTGCTTTCCAATCAGCATTTCTTCTGCGCCCACTTTGGAACCGTAATCTATGGTCAAAAGTTCATCCTCATTCCAAACCATTTTTTCGATTCTGTTGACGTGGATCATTCCATCGCCGTGCGTTCTCGGCATTTTGGGATTCACAACTGCGATGATTGTTTTTGCTGTATCAATTGCGCTTCTCGCCACATCTACAGATGTTCCTAATGTACAATATCCGTGATTATCTGGCGGAGACACAGTAATCAATGCCACATCAATTGGCAGAATTCCGTTTTTAAAAAGAATTGGGATTTCGCTAAGAAAAATAGGAACATAATCCCCATTTTCGCCGTTCACAGCTCCACGAACGGGCGTGGAAGTGAATAATGAATTGATGTGAAAGTGATCTTTGTATTGAGATTTTGCAATCTCTACATTCCCTTGTTGCGTGATAGAAACCATTTCCACATTGCTGAGACGAGAGGATTGCTTCGCTAATTCATCATATAAGATATTTGGCGTACATGCGCTGCCGTGTCCAAAAATCCTGTCGCCACTTTTTATGATGGAAACCGCTTCTTCTGCGCTTACATAATTAACCATAACTAGTTATTTTTTTACAAATTTACCTTCTAAAGATAAGTAAAAAAATGAGCATTATCAGCTTGGTAAAAAGTCATAAACCAGAGAAAGAAAATAATTTTAATTTATTTTCGAATTAATCTTCTGAATATCAAATAAAATTTATTTACTTTGCAATTCAAAGTTCTTTACAATAATTAAAATTCAGAATTATGATGACACAACAAAAGAGAAGTCAAATACTCTACACAATTCCATTAGCAATCTTAATTATTCCGATGATTGCGATGCAGTTTACCAAAGAAGTCAACTGGACTTTCTCCGATTTTCTGATAATGGGAATTCTTTTATTTATTACAACTTTTACAATCAATTTTGTTTTGAAGAAATTTAAAACTTTAAAATCACGGATGATATTGGTTATTGGGATTCTTTTTTTATTGGTTTTAATTTGGGCAGAATTGGCTGTTGGGATTTTTGAAAGTCCTTTTGCGGGGAATTAAGATGATGATTGATAAATTTCTTAAAACTTGGTGGAAACCCATTGTTCTATATGTGATTATTTACATAATCTACCTTGCCGGATTATTATATGCGAACAAGTTAATCGTCGAAATTTTTGACTGGTTGATATATTTTCCAATCGTTATTATATTAGTTTCTTCAATTTATATTCTTTTAAAATCCAGATGGTATTACAGCCTTTTACAAATTGGGATTTTGGGAATCACCTTGTTTTATATGATGACTTATTTAATGTTTTACTCTAATGACTTTTTTGCAGACGATTTAGAAATTCCTAAAAATATAAAATTCGAAAAACCAAAGAACGAAATTGACACACTATCGATCAGAAAACAAAACACTTTAGAAATTATAAACGACTCTCAACCTGGCATTTACGAGTACTTTTTCTGGTACAAACCGACAGAAAAAGGAAAATTATATTTGAAAGCATCAGAAATCACACATAATATTCCATTGTCCGAACAACGGATAAAGGATAAAACTTCAATTGAAGTTGAACCAAACGACAGTTTACAATTATTCCGTAAAGTCTTCACAATTTATGAAGGAGATTGGGGGAAATTTTATGGTTCAAAGATTTCGGTTTACTTCAAACCACATAACAAACCTGAACAAAAATTAATTGAGAAAAATTACATTGTGGAGGGTTGGATGAGATAAGAAAAGCTACATTTTTGCTAGCTTCTATTTTTGCTACTCCAACCAACTCGTTTTATAACTCGGATCTTCCACTTTTATCGCTTCTTCTGTTAGCTTAAAAGGCCGGAACGGATCAACCATTACAGCATATTCGTCTGTAGATTTTTTACCGATACTTCGCTCCATTGCGCCTGGATGCGGACCGTGAACAATTCCGCCTGGATGAAGTGAAAAATCCATCAAATCGACGTGATTTCTGCTCATAAAATCACCTTCTGTATAAAACAAAACCTCGTCTGAATCGATATTGGAATGATTGTAAGGCGCAGGAATTGCCTTTGGATGATAATCGTACATTCTTGCTACAAATGAGCAAACTACAAAATTATGCGCTTCAAAATTCTGATGAACCGGAGGCGGTTGATGAATTCTTCCCGTAATTGGTTCAAAGTTTTTGATATTGAATTTATAAGGATAAAAATAACCGTCCCAGCCTACCACATCAAAAGGATGTGTGGCATAAATGAAATCGGTAATCTGGTTTTCTTTTTTGACTTTGATGAGAAAATCGCCTTTCTCATTTTTCGGTTCTACAAAAGTTGGTGGAATAATATCTCGTTCACAAAACGGTGAGTGTTCCAGCAATTGTCCAAACTCATTTCGGTAACGTTTGGGCGTGTAAATCGGGGAATGCGCTTCTATGAAAAGAAAAACATTCTGCTCACTTTCCAATTGCAATTGATAAATTGTACCTCTCGGAATGATGAGATAATCACCAACAGAAAACTCAATATTTCCGAGCATTGTTTTCAAAGTACCTTTTCCGGCGTGCACGAAAAGTAACTCATCGCATTCTGCGTTCTTATAGAAGTAATCGGTGGATTTTCTTGGTTTTGCCAGACCCATTTTGAGGTCGTTATTCAGCATCAGGACTTTCCGACTTTCCAGAAAATCATCTTCAGCAGTCACCTTTGCACCTTTTATCATTCTCGGCGTCACGTTTTTCTCAACCACAATTTTCGGCGCCACGTCTTTTGCTTCGCCTATAGATTTGATTTGAGTCGGGCGATGCGTGTGATACAACAACGACGCGATGCCGTGAAAACCTTCTGTACCAAAGAGTTGTTCGTAATAAAACTGGTCGTCTTCGGATTTGAAAATCGTGTGTCTTTTTGGTGGGATCTTCCCTAGCTGAACGTATCTCATTTTGCTTAATTTGGCTTTTCTCAAATGTAATATTTTTTTTGAGAATTGATAGCGATAAAATTTGAACATAAATGAGCAAAAAATTTATTTTAGAGAATCACAAATAATTTCGGAAACCGTATTTATTCTTGCCACAAAATTGAATACCCAAAAAAAACAATCTTACAAAGTAGACACTGCTCATAATAATAACAATACAATTATTGTTATTTAAAAATCAACAAAATGAAATAATAACTAAATATTGGCATAATTTTTATATATTTGGCTAGTAAATTACGAAGTATTAAAACAACATATTCTGAGGACGAACTTTTGGAGCTGCTTAGGAAGAAAAGCCAAGCCGGATTCAAATATCTGTACAATCACTATTCTGGTGCGTTGTACGGTGTTATTTTTAGGATAGTACAATCCAAAGAATATACAGAAGAAATAATACAAGACGTCTTTGTCAAAATTTGGAACTCTATACACCAATATGACAATATGAAAGGACGCTTCTACACTTGGATGATAAACATTGCCCGAAATACGGCTATAGATTATCTGAAATCCAAATCATTTCAAAACGAACTTAAAAACCAAACTATTCCAGATTTCGTATATAATAGTACGGAACTTTCAATAACTAATAAGTCTTCAGATTTTATTGGTTTTAATGATGTTTTATGTAACTTGGAGTCTGATAAACGTGAGATGATTGATCTTGCTTACTACCAAGGCTATACTCAAAGTGAGATATCTGACAAACTAAAAATCCCTTTAGGAACCATAAAAACGAAGATGCGAAATGCGTTAATAAATTTGAAAGATCTATTAAAAGATTATAAATAGTGAACATAGAAGAATACATATCATCCGGAATCATAGAATCATATATTCTAGGTTTTGCTTCTCCCGAGGAAGCAGGTTTTTTGGAGTGTGTAATGAAGAATAATGCTGCAGTAAAATCAGCATTCGAAGAAGCACAAAAAACGTTGGAGGATTTGGCAACAGTACAAGCTATTGCACCACCTGAAAATTTAGAAAACAAAATCTGGACCAAAATCCAAGAGGAAACAAAAATTACAGACATCAGACCTCACATTTCTGAGAAGCAAGATACAGAGAGTGGAGAAATAACTCAGAAAATCTATCCCAATAAGTCGGCCAATTGGCAGAAATATGCGATTGCTGCTTCAGTTCTATTTTTGGTAAGCATTGCGGGAAATTTATTTTGGATGAATGATAACTCCAAACATAAAGAAGAGATTGCTCTATTAGTTACGCAGAAAAAAACTCAGGATCTAGCCTTGCAAAACTCTCAGGAAAGACTGGCGGTATTATCCAATCCTAACATTATTACAATCCCATTGAAAGGCGTGGAAAAACATCTGGATTCTCAGGCAGTTGTTTATTGGGACCAAGATTCTAAAAACGTCTATTTGAATGCGGAAAACCTTCCTCAAGCACCAGAAGGCATGCAATACCAACTTTGGGCACTGGTCGATGGCAAACCTGTGAGCGCAGGAATTTACACTTCTGATAAAAATACACGTACAATTTTAGCTAATATTCCTAAAGCGCAAGCTTTTGCAATAACCCTTGAAAAACAAGGCGGTAGCGAATCTCCCACTATGGAAAATATGTATGTGATGGGAACGATCTAATCCTATCTGGAAAAAATTTTACAAAATTCTTGCAAAAAATTTTGAATTTTAAAAAATATACATACTTTTGCAACGCCTTAAAGCAGAAGAGGAATCTTATACAATTTTTCTATACTTGATTACTTTGGAATCATAAATTAACTTCAATAAGGCAACAAAAATTATTTTAAAAAAAGTTTGCAAATTAAAAAATAGTTTTTATCTTTGCACCCACATTTGAACGATATGGCAAATCATAAATCAGCACTTAAAAGAATCAGACAAAACGAAGTTAGAAGACTTCGTAACAAATATAACCACAAGACTGCAAGAACAGCTTTGAAAACTCTTAGAACAGAGGAAAATAAAGCGGTAGCAATAGAGCAATTACCAAGAGTAATCTCTTTACTTGACAAGTTAGCAAAAAGAAACATTATTCACAAGAATAAAGCTTCTAACTTAAAAAGCAAATTAACTAAGCACGTTAATAGCTTAGCTTAAGATAAGTCCTTGGCCCGTTCGTCTATCGGTTAGGACCTCAGGTTTTCATCCTGGTAAGAGGGGTTCGATTCCCCTACGGGCTACTTAAAATACCTTCACTAATTTTTCTGGAGGTATTTTTTATTAAAGATTTTAAATCTCTTTGTTCTGAATAGAATATTTGCGATTTTAAATAAAAGAAAAATTACCTGGCCCGTTCGTCTATCGGTTAGGACCTCAGGTTTTCATCCTGGTAAGAGGGGTTCGATTCCCCTACGGGCTACTAAAAAATCCTTAGAAAATTCTAAGGATTTTTTTATATTTACAGTATAACAACTTTTATGAAAATCCTAATTATTAACGGTCCAAATCTTAATCTCCTTGGAACTCGGGAACCAGACATCTACGGCTCAGTTTCTATGGAAGATTATCTTAATGATTTGAAAAACAATTTCCCTTCTGATCATATAGATTATTACCAATCCAACATAGAAGGTGAATTGATTAACCGTCTCCAAAAGGACGATTTCGAAGCTGTTGTAATCAATCCTGGAGCTTTTACGCACTACTCTTATGCGATTTCCGATTGTTTAAAGAACATTAAGAAACCAAAAATTGAAGTTCATATCAGCAACATTTACAAGCGAGAGGAATTTCGTAAAAAATCTGTGACTGCGGAAAGCTGCGACGCTGTAATCTCTGGTTTTGGAATGAAGGGTTATCAATTGGCAATCCAAAGTTTGAAATGATTTTAACCAAATAGACACAGATATCTGATAAATCCTAAAAACAGAAAAAGAAAATTTAATTTTACTATTTTCTCCTTTCTATAATAAAAATATAGGATAATTTCTATTCACCTTTGTAGTAACATTCTTCTTAGTCCACTTTGACAAAGAATTTACCAACTGGCGTTCCACTAGCCATATTGCTTTTAGATAATATCAGCCAATATTCTCCTTTTTGCTTGGTTTCATATTCTATGGTTTGAGAAAATGGTCCATCAAAAGTGTTGTCCGGCATTCTAATTTGATTGAATCTCAAATTCATAGGTTTTTCAGTTTTCAAATAACCTTTGATTTTTGGCTGATTCAGGTTTTCTAATTTTAAAATCACTTGATCATTTAAATTGGTAATTTCCAGATTTAATCGGACTGGCATTTTGGAAGCGTCGACTGTGACAATATTTTGGTTCGATTCTTTTTCGGTTTTTATAATAGTTGAAAGCGTATCCAGAGGTTTTTCAATCGTGGTTACTGTATCTATTTTTGAGTCTTTGACTTCTGGTTCTTTTTTACACGCCATTAGAAATACTGGAATTATTGCCAGATATCTTAAACTATTTAGTTTTTGGCTTTTCGATATTAATCGTTTCATAATATAAAATTTTTGATAACAAAGTTTCTTTCTGGTAAGATTCTATTCTTTCCTCGAGTTTGGTTTTTAGTTGCAGGTTTACAGTTTTCTCAGCAAAATCTAATAATAATTTTTCGTTATAATTGATGGAAACTAAATGATAATTAACTGCGAAGTCTTTTCTTTTAATGTTATTAGACGTGATAATCCAACCCCAATTGATGTAACTACAAACCAAAACTAAGCCATAACACGCCCAAAACATTTGGTTAAAAAGAAAAGCGTTGGTTTTCTTTTTCTGAATCTTGATGAAGGTGAAAATCAATCCTATAAAAGCCATAGCTAAGAATCCGTAAACACCCAAACGCTTGTATGTGAGTCCATAATTGAGAATATATTCCGAGTTTTTGAGCGCTGCGGAAATCAATAAAACGGCATTGAGAATAATCCAGATTTTTGCCGAAATTTTTAGATAATTGGCTTTACTATCAAAATTAAATCCTTTTTTGAAATAGAACATAATCACAAAAATCGCCATCACGATAGACATTATCACCACATTCACCCGTTCGTGTGTTTCTGCGCTTAAACTGTCTGCAGTTGCGGAAACCTGATAAAACTGCTCATAATTATAAGTGATGATGAAGATTACCAAGATAATGTTGAGCGCAGAAAAGGAAATCAAACCGCTGACTCTCTCAGAATCTACATCCAGGAAAGAAAATGTTGGTTTCTGAATGTTTATTATTCCCGAAAAATCATCATTCAGATATTGATTTTGTCTGAAAATGAATCTTTCCACTCCAAAATTCCAAAAGATAAAGCCGATGTAAAACCCAGTAATGGCCAACAGAAATACTTGGAAAAAACTAAAGTCGAGTTTTATATTGCCGAAAAACTGATCGAAATGCGAACTTCCAGCTGAATAAACGCACAGAAACAAAGTGATGAAAATGCCCGGAATCAAAAAAAATGTAATCAATCTTTTCCCAAAACTGCTACTGTTGCTGGGTTTCTGATACCATTGTTCCAGATTGAAAACCCGTCCCAAAAATGTGAAAAGATTGAGCAGCAAAATCTCGATATAGAGAAAAGGTTTTAGTTTGGGATAAGTTCCTTGGAACCTCAGCAAAAAAACTGAAATGAAAACTGCGGCAAAAGAAACTGCATCGCCAAACCAAGCGAAAGCAAACGAGGAAAAAATAGTACAAACGAAAAGTGTGAGGAATTTTCTGGTTCTGATTTCGGGTTTGGTTTGAGCATAAGTCAGAATACTCAGAAATAGTCCAAAAATACCGAGATTTAGAGCGATATATTCTTTGTAAAAAAGAATGATAATCGCAAAAACTGTGACGAAGATGAGATGATGTTTTTTCATAATTGAGAAATGTTTTTTGATTTAACCACAAGGAGCACAAGGATTCTGCACAAAGAGCGCTGTTTTAATTAGACGCTTTTGGATTTTGGTAAATTTATTTGTGCCCATTGTGAAAACCATTGTGTTCTTTGTGGTTAAAATTTATATAGATTTAAGCGTAAACAATGTAATCTCCGGCCGGCAATTGAACCGAACTTGGTAAGAATGGCCCAATGCTCTGTTGATGTAAAGCATTCTTCCGTCTTCCAAATCAATGATTCCAGAGGTGTATTTTCTGTTTTTTACAGGCAAAATAAGTGGTGGCAAAAATGGCGGTTTGCACTGTCCACCGTGTGTATGGCCAGACAAAATCCAACCTTGATAACCGTTCCAGACGTCCAGATCGCAAACATCCGGATTGTGACAAAGCACCAAATTGGCATTATTCGGATCTATAGTTTTTGTCAATTTCTCTGGCTGAAAATGCGTTCCCCATAATTCCTCGAAGCCAAAAATATTAAGACCTGAAATATCTATTTTTTCGTCTCGAAGCATTTGGATATTGGAATCGGTTATAATATTTGAAATTTCATCTGCCACGTATTCTTCTTTCCATTCTGCACCATAATCGTGATTACCAAGAATGGCGACAGTTCCCAAAGTTCCTAGCACTGCGTTTTTCATCACCGTTTTGAGTTGTAAAAATTGTTCGGGATTGTTTTCCCAGCAGACAAAATCGCCAGTATAAACCACAAAATCGGGTTTGTATTGTTTGGCTTTTTGGAAAGAATCAATCAGAAATTGATAATCGAACCGATTGCCAACGTGCAAGTCAGAAATCTGCATCAAGATTTTGTTATGAAGTTTGGAAGGCAAATTCTTGATGGGCAAATCTTGCCGCACAAACTCTAGGCAAAACGGCTCAATCTGCCAACTGTAAAACAATGATAGGCAAGCTGTTGCGAGTAAGGATTTTTTGATGAATGATTTTCTGGTCATAACCTGCTTTGAATTCAAAATATTAGGTTAAAAATTTTTATAAACTTGTTCCGATTATTATGCAAAAAATTGCCAATGGAATATTGAGTCCAATTATTAAAATGGAATGAAAACAATCAATCCTATTATCTCTGTACAATAATGCCGTTATAAAAAGAAATATGATAATAAGAGAATTGGTTATAAATGCGCTAACTAAAAAGAAATAACCGAAAATGATAAAAAACCAGCTTTGAAAAATAAAATATCCTATCAATATCATTAGTCCAAAACATAATGTTGTTGTGAAAACCCTTTTAGAAAAAAGTAAATAATTAAAATTTATCATTGCGTAAAGTTCTTTGAATTACAAAGTAAAAATTCAAAAAAAATCGGGTGTTATTTACCCAATAATTTTTCTAATTGATTGATGTGCTCCGTAAAGGCATCTCTTCCTTTTTGCGTCACACGGTAAGACGTTTTCGGTTTTTTGCCCACAAATTCTTTTTTGATTTCTATATATTCTGCTTTTTCGAGTGCTGTGCTGTGGCTGGCTAGATTTCCGTCGGTAGCGTTAAGTAGGTTTTTCATTTCGGTAAAATCAACCCAGTCATTCACCATAAGAACGGACATAATGCCCAATCTTACGCGGTTTTCGAATTCTTTGTTGAGTTGATTGATGTTGAGCATTTTTGTTAATTATTGATTGATTCCCAACTGCCTTTTTTAAAAAACATATTTGAATATGGCTTTGTTTTAAAAACAAGATAAAAATTCCACGGGTTTCTGTATAAAGTTGGTTCTGATTCTAAAATAAATTTTGGATTTTTATTAATGATTCTCAAATGTGGACTAGCACTACCTCCTACAAATTCAATTTTCCGTTTATATATTTTTAATATTCTATTTTGGTCTGTACTATATAATAATATTTCATTATTCTTGGTGATTTCAAATCTATAATGATTGTATTGCCAATCTGCATTTTTTCCTTTAAATTTTGTTCTGTCAATTATGTAAGTTCCGTAGTAATCATCATTTGTAACTTCGGTTTTACTGTAAATCAAATTAAAAATAATACCTAAGAGAAAAAAGAAACCTATTAAAATCCAAAGTCCAAACGCTGATATTTTAAACAATTTTACTTTTGTGTAGCGGTAGAAAATCCATAAACCAAGTGTGATGAATACTGGAATCAACAAGATTAATAAAGAAAACAACCACATAAATTAATCATACTTCCTATACATCAAAATCCCATAAAAAATATGCAGAAACCCAAATCCAATTGCCCAAAATATCAATCCCCAACCAAGCCAGAATAAGGCAATCATGCCGAGAACAACTTCGCATATTCCAAGATATTTGACATCGCTCAGGGTGTATCTCTCAGCATTAATCAAAGCCAATCCATAGAAAATAAGCATAGATGGCGCAATGAGTGGAAAATATTGATGATACCAAAGTGCCAAACAAAAAAAACCGCCTGCTACCAACGGAATTGCAAAATTAAACAACAGTCTTTTGGTAATAGAATCCCAAACTTTTAGACCTTTCATTTTACTTTTTCTAGCTGTGAAAATGTAACCGCTAGAAACTGCTAAAGCCAAAATAATCAAAGCTACAAAAAATAATTCCCTAGCCAAAGCTGGTGTATAGTTATTTCTTTGGCCATCAAAATAATCAATTCCCTCCCGTTGGAAAATAAAATAGACATAAATAGAACCAAGCAATGCCACAATGCCAGCAACAACGCCAGACAAACCACTGAGTGAAATAAACCTAGAACTGCGTTCCATCATTTGACGGATATGCACCAACTCATCTTGATAATGTTTTGATTTCATATAAAGAACTTTGAATTGCAAAGTTATTATTTATTTTAAAACCTCAAAATGTTTTTTTGAAGTTTTTTTACATTATTATTTAAATGCTTTAAAATAGTAACGTTATATTTTACAAATCTTAACGATTGATTTTAAGTCTTTTATCTTTAGTCTGTTTTCTTTTATCTAATTATAACGCTTCTACTCTTTTCCCAATTTTATAAACTGTTCCTCGGAAACTGGCCATAGCTTCATCATTCTGATTTTTTACGGTGATATCGTAAACTGCAGTTTTTCGCGTGTCTGCAAAAAGAATACTCTCTGCGGTCAAGACATCGCCAGTTCTGGCCGCTTTAGTGAAATTGATGTAACAATTGAGCGCAACCGCAGCTTCTCCTGAATTATTACTAGAAAATGCCAATGCAGAATCCGCAAAAGCAAAGGTTACACCGCCGTGAACGGTTCCGAGTCCATTAATCATTTCTGGTTTCACAGGCATTTTTATAAGACAATAATTATCTTTGATTTCTACGAGTTCTATTCCGAGCCATTGAGAAAACAGATCTTTCTCAAACATATATTCAACTGTTTCGCGTGGATTCATTTTTTGGTTAATGGTTGATAAATATTAGTTGATAAATAGCGTTGTTAGGGCATGAAGCTAACAACGCATGAAGCCTAAAAAGGCAACTCATAAACTTATTTTCCTTTATAATCTGGCAATCTTTTCTCGATAAAAGCCATCACTCCTTCTCGGAAATCTTCTGTTTCGGCAGCATCTTGCTGGATGATGGATTCATAATCCAACTGCTCTTTTAGCGTGAAATCATAAGATTTATTGAACGCTTTTTTGGTGAGATAAATAGCCGAAGTTGCGGCGTGAGACAATTGCGTGAGAACTTCCATAGACTTTTCTACAAATTCGGCATCAGCAAAAACATCGGCAACCAATCCTATTTTTTTCGCTTCGGTTGCTGGTACTTTTTTCCCGGTAAATGAAAGATAACTTGCTAGTTGCCGGCCTACTAATTTGGGCAAATAATATGTACCAGCTGTGTCCGGAATCAAACCAATATTGGCAAAAGCGAAAGAAAAATAGGCACTTTCTGTGGCCAAGGTAAAATCGCAAACAGAAGCCAACATTGCGCCAGCTCCAACAGCTGGCCCATTTACCAATGCTATGACTGGTTTTTTACATTTTACAATTTCCAAAACCAAGGGATTATAATATTCGATTACGAATCTCTGGATCACTCTATCATCTTCTTCTGAACCAAAACTGAGCGCTTCTTTTAGGTTTTGACCAGCGCAAAAAGCTTTTCCTTTTCCAGCAATGGCGATACATCGTACATGCTCATCTTCACTGAATTGGTGAATGGCATTTCGCAGCTCACCTAGCATCACTTGAGTAAGGCTGTTGTAACTGTCAGGTTGATTCAGATAAATCAATTGGAGTTTTCCGTCGAATTGGGAATCGATTTCTATTTGTGAATACATAGTTTTTACTTTTTAAACATCAGCAATTTAGTATAAATTCTTGAAAACTTGGGAGAAAATTATATTCCTCAAATAACAAAAGCCAATCATTGCTGACTGGCTTTTGAATTTATAAATAATACTGGATTTATTTAATAATTAATTTCTGAGTGTAATTCGCTTTTGGAGATGTAACTTTTAATAGATAAACACCTTTAGTCAAATTCACGTTGAACTCATTTGTAGATTCCTCACTTAGAACATTGAACCCTGAAGTATGAACTACTCTACCATTCATATCATAAATAGCGACGTTTGCATTGCCTCCAAGATCTTTGGATTTGATGAAGAAGTTTCCGTTTGAAGGATTTGGATAAACTTTGATATTATTGGAATTGAATGCACTCTCGTTTACCGCCAAGACCTGAGCATCTCTGGTACAAACTTCTAAAGACCACGAGTTGATTACTCCAACATTTCCTGGTGTATAATCTGATGCAAAAAGCTTCCAAGTTCCTGCAGCATTGTGTCCTGCAAAAACACTTAGAGGCTGGAACGGTTTTGCGTTACCCGTAACAGGAGAAGCACAAGTAATTGTGGTTGCTGCATCTGTAAACTTGGCTGTAATATTAGATCGTCCGCTGCACTGATGATCCATTAACAATGCTGTAGTACCAACCGGACTTTCGATTCCGAAAGAAAGATTAATGGCATTGGCGTGCGTAATATTTGGAGTCACACTGATTTTTGTAATGACACCATTATCGGTAATAGACAATGGAGCTTCTACTTTAGGAGAAGAAATCTGAGCTCCACCAGGACCATCATTGATTGTAACTGGGCTTCCGCTGTATGTATAAGTGTTACAAATTTCTCCAGCATTGCTATAATCGATAACAAAACTTGGGCTTACAGCATAATAGATATTATTGACAGCTTCTACAAGAATATAAGCGTTAGTTGCAGAGAATCCAGTGGGAATAGTTACAGTTTCACTACCATCATTTGGCGTATTGTCTTTTAAAGAAACAAAGGTCTTCCCTCCGTCTTTAGATATCTTGATATTGACATTTGCCGTGCTAACTGGTGCTGCTGTAGTATTAGCGACATCCCAAGTCACTGCAAAGTTACCTCCGGAAGTCAAAGATTGACCAAATGTTGGAGCTGTTACTTTAAATGGACCTGCGGCTGCGTTTACAGTAACCAGCATTGCATCTTGAGCAATATTGGGTTCAATAGGATTATTATTTCTAAGAACAACCCCAAAATTCAGCGCTCTGGAAACACTGGAAACAGACTCCCAACGAGTCGTAGTCACACCGGCAAGAACAGTATTAAAATCTGGAAAATATCTGTACGGATTACTTGTTGGAGCCAGAGCTCTAAAGTTTGGACCAGAAGGTTTTGCCAAGTAAGCGATACTGTTATTTCCAATCTGTGCGGTTGCAGCTTGATCTGTTTGTTCAAAGCTATAAGTGTATGCACTTGTATTACTGTCTGTCGTAGATGCTTTTACAACAAAAGGTGTAGAAGCCGGGATTGTATAATCCAATCCTGCATTAAGAGTTGGCGCTGGTAATGAATAAGGCACATTCACACCACATGTTACACTGTTAATCTTTGTTTTAATTTGAGTAACACTGTTATAGTGGAAATTATCATGAGAATTGTACTGAACATCCAGATTGCCTGTAATACCGGTATAAGCCATCACAGTACTACCACTGCCTGGCTCTACTTTTTGATCAAGCTGACCACTGTAAAAAGTATAAGTATGTCCAGCTCCCATTTGATGTCCCATTTCATGAGCTACATAATCGATATCGAAAGTGGCACCTTCAGGAAGATTGTGAGCTGTCCAGCCTCCAGCTTTCAAACTAGAACCGCAAATAACTCCTACATAAGCAGCTCCATTGGCATCCTTCTTATCTACAAGATGTCCAAGGTCATAGAGAGTTGTTGCAGTTGATCCCAAGGTAGAATTAATACCACTATTTGCTGTATCAGGTCCACCGGAAGTAGAATACGGGTCTGTGCTTGCGTTCAAAAATATCAAAGACTCAGTCTGTGAAATCAAATTGTAATGAAGCGAAAGATCTTTTTCGTAGAGTGCATTCAATCGCGTTGCGCTGGCATTCAAAGCAGCTAAAACAACCGCTTTCTTTTCAGCATCTGTAGCTGTGGTTGGTATACCTGCTTTGGTTAGAAAGTATTGTGAATATTCTCCAGTACAAGAAAGCGCCAATCTAAATACATTAGTACCTGCAGTCTTTTTCAAAACAGTCGGTGTTTCTGAATTTGATATTTCATCTTGTACAGCACACTCAAAACTTTTGTCTAGAGATTTACTTTGCTTTCTGCTATTCGCATCATAAACAACATAGGTCTTATTATCTGCTGTAAAAGGCTCGATATATTCGGAACCATTGGATCTGATAACGATAGATGACAATCCTTGTGGTGATACGCTGAACCTCAGGTAAGCAGTCGGATCTTCCAAACTGGTACCAACATAAGATTTGATATTGGGATATTTGGCTTGTAAATCCGGCGCCATATTAGAATATTCCCAAACCTGAAAATTTTCAATTTTACCAACAGCATTTGGCAAACTAACAATCACACCTTGCTTCCCGGCAAGCTTCGATGTAACATTTCCGAGCGTCGACTGCAGACTCTCTATATTTAAGCTAAATAATTGATTTGCTTTAATATGAGCAACGCTCTCATTGATTTTTTGTTTGTCAGAAGGCTTTTGCAGTTTGGACCATTGCGAGTAGCCCAAAACCGGTAAAGCCAAAACAGACAATAATAGATATTTCTTCATTTTAAAATATTTTGGTTGCAAAATACGAATTTGTAACTAAAACAGAGCGCCAATATTAAAAAATCATTATAAAATCAAAATATAAGAGCAAATAAGTGAACAATTCCTGAAAATAGATTAATAAACCAAAAAAATCCGGATAAAAATTACCGGCTTTATATTAATTATCATCCTAAACGTATGAACTTATTTTTTTATCAATTTGTTGGTAAAAGTATTTCCATTGACAATTTTGGTTTGAAGGATATAAACACCTGATTTTAAATGACTTACATTTATCATTGTCACATCGGAGCTTATCGTTTTTACCAAACTACCATTGGTAGAATAGATATGGGTTGAAACGATTTTAGTCCCGCTCAAACCTCTGAATTCATAATAATCCTGAGCCGGATTTGGATAAATTCCCACTTTAGAATTGAAATCAGAATCAATCAGATTTTGTACTCATCCAAACTCTGCCTTATATATTATCATAAAACTGAAGGCAAGATGTTTCAAGTATTGATTAAAATTTTTCTTTCTATTCTTTTTACTATTTCTGAAAAATAATTGTTTTCAAAAATAACCGCCAAACTTGCCACAATTAATTTTGGACTAGTAAATTCGTTGACTTTAATGCCTCTATTTTTACAAAAATACTTGTTTACTAAAAGACTGCAGAAATAAATGGTGTTTTTACTTTTGAATCAATTTCGGGTTTAACTATGAATTTTGCTTTCAAAACTTATTACAAATTGTCAATAATTTTTCTGTTCCAATATTAAAATTCGGAAATTTTGTCTGTTTAAAATTATGCAAATTTCACAAATTCGGAAATTTTGTCTTTAATTTTTAAAAATTCTACAAAAGAACACTTTTTGCGATTAAGGTTTCAGAATTAAATGATTGAACATTAAGATTAGAACTAACCACTTTAGTCTTAATGTTTTTATAAGAAAAATCAGAATTCAGAATTGTATAAAAATTGCTGAAAATCTATCAAATATCAACCAATAACAATCAACTAAAAAAAATATGAACCTCAATCAATATACCGTAAAATCTCAGGAAGCCATTCAGGCCGCTCAACAAGTGGCGATGGAATTGGGCAACCAACAAATAGAACCGCAACATCTTTTGGAAGGTATTTTTCAAACAGATGAAAATATTTCGCCCTTTTTACTGAAAAAAGCCGAAGCGGATGTCGATTTGGTGAGAAATAGAAACCGTGAAAATCTGGAAAAACTCCCGAAAGTTCAGGGCGGAAATATTTACCTTTCGCAAGCCGCCAACAAAGTCTTGCTAGATGCTCCCAATATCGCCAAAAAAATGGGCGACGAGTTTGTAACCATCGAACATCTTTGGCTTTCACTCTTGGAAACCAATTCGGAAGTATCCAAAATATTGAAAGATTTGGGCGTTACCAAAAGTCTTTTGGAAGGCGGCATCAAAGAACTCAGAAAAGGCAGCAAAGCCAATTCTGCAAGCTCGGAAGAAACCTATCAAGCCTTGAATAAATATGCCAAAAACTTCAACGAATTGGCGGCCGAAGGAAAATTGGATCCAGTAATTGGGCGTGATGAGGAAATCCGAAGAGTACTGCAAATTCTTTCCAGAAGAACCAAAAATAATCCGATTTTGATTGGTGAACCAGGCGTTGGAAAAACCGCCATTGCCGAAGGAATTGCCCACAGAATCATCAGTGGCGATATTCCTGAAAATCTGCAAGATAAAACCCTTTATTCATTGGATATGGGTGCTCTGATTGCCGGTGCAAAATACAAAGGTGAGTTTGAAGAGCGTTTGAAATCTGTGGTGAACGAAGTCATAAAATCCGACGGACAGATTATTCTTTTCATAGATGAAATCCATACGTTGGTGGGAGCTGGAGGTGGCGAAGGCGCGATGGATGCAGCCAATATCCTGAAACCTGCTTTGGCGAGAGGAGAATTGCGAGCCATTGGTGCAACAACTCTGAATGAGTATCAAAAATATTTTGAAAAAGATAAAGCTTTGGAAAGACGTTTCCAGAAAGTGATGGTAGAAGAACCCGATACCGAATCGGCAATTTCCATCCTTCGAGGAATTAAAGATAAATACGAAGCCCATCACAAAGTAAGAATCAAAGATGAGGCAATTATTGCGGCGGTAGAAATGTCTCAACGTTATATTTCGGACCGATTTTTACCCGACAAAGCCATCGATTTGATTGATGAAGCTTCGGCAAAACTGAGAATGGAAATCAATTCTAAACCCGAAGAATTGGATGTTCTCGATAGAAAACTAATGCAATTGGAGATAGAATTGGCCGCCATTTCAAGAGAAGGCAATCAGACGAAAATAGACCATCTGAAGGAAGATATTGCCAAAATTTCTGAGGAAAGAAACGAAATCAACGCCAAGTGGCTCAAAGAGAAACAAAAATCTGAGGATCTAACGTCCATCAAAAAAGATATTGAATCCTTGAAACTGGAAGCCGAAAGAGCATCTAGAGCGGGAGATTATGCAAAGGTAGCCGAAATTCAGTACGGAAAAATCAAAGAAAAAGAAGATGCGTTGCAGAAGTTGGAATTGGAAATGCAAAATCATCAAAATGAATTGATTAAAGAAGAAGTAACCTCCGAAAATATCTCGGAAGTCATTGCCAAATGGACCGGAATTCCTGTTACCAAATTGCTTCAATCGGAAAGAGAAAAACTTTTGAATCTTGAAGCCGAAATTCACCACAGAGTTGTGGGTCAAGACGAAGCAATTCGTGCAGTTGCAGATGCCATTCGCAGAAACAGAGCTGGCTTGAGCGACGAGAAAAAACCCATCGGAAGTTTCCTGTTTTTGGGAACAACAGGAGTGGGAAAAACCGAGCTGGCAAAAGCTTTGGCAGAGTTTCTCTTTGATGATGAAAACAATATGACGAGAATTGATATGAGCGAATATCAGGAAAGACATTCGGTTTCTCGTTTGGTAGGAGCGCCTCCTGGATATGTGGGCTATGATGAAGGCGGACAACTGACCGAAGCCGTGCGAAGAAGACCTTATTCTGTGGTGCTTTTGGACGAAATTGAAAAAGCTCACCCCGATGTTTTCAACACGCTTTTGCAGGTTTTGGACGATGGAAGATTGACGGATAATAAAGGCAGAATGGTGAACTTCAAAAACTCGATTATCATTATGACTTCCAATTTGGGTTCACATATCATTCAGGAAAATTTTGAGAACATTACGGAGGAAAATCAGGACGAAATTGTTGATAAAACCAAAATTGAAGTTTTCGATTTGTTGAAACAAACTTTGCGGCCAGAATTTCTGAATAGAATTGATGAAACCGTACTGTTCCAGCCATTGCGAAAGAAAGAAATTGGGAAAATTGTAACGTATCAGTTGAGAGGCTTCAACGATATGCTTCTGAAACGCAACATCATAATGACTGCGACTCAAGACGCTTTAGACTATCTCACCAACAAAGGTTACGACCCGGTTTTCGGAGCGAGACCTCTGAAAAGGGTGATTCAGCAGGAAGTTCTTAACAAATTGTCCCGAGAAATCCTTGCCGGAACCGTGGAAGACGGCGACAGAATAACGCTGGATTATTTCGAAGAGACAGGTTTGGTTTTCCGACCGGTGGAATAAAAAGTAAATTTTCTTCATATTAAATACTATTTTAAACCAAATCCTTTCTGGCAATCCCAGAGAGGATTTTTACATTTTATGACAAACGATAATGATATACTGAAAAATTAATTTAATTTGCACCAAAATTGATTACGCTATGAAAATTCAATACCTCTTGTTTGTGTTATTATCCTTTTTAGCGAATGGTCAAATCCGATTTGAAAAAGGCTATATCATCACTCAAAATAACGAAAAGAAAGATGCGTTCATCAGAAATTTAGATTGGCAAGATAATCCCGAGACGTTCGTCTATAAATTCAGTGAAAACGACGAGCAAAAAACCGGTCAATTTGCCAATGTAAAAGAATTTGCAGTTCCCAATTATTTTAAATTCGTAAAATACTCAGGGAAAATAGATGTTTCTTCTAATAATATTGATGATCTATCACACCTTTCAAATCCAGACTGGGCGGAGCGAACAATTTTCCTGAATCAACTGGTCATTGGAAAACTTAACTTATATCAATATAAAAGCAGGAATATTGAGCAATACTTCTACTCAACCGAGAATGGAGAAATCAAACCTTTGATATATAAAAAATACAATCCTGAAGGTGACACTTATAAAATTGCTGAAAACAACCAGTACAAAGAGCAACTTTCGACTCTCATCTCAGACAACACCTCTCTAAATCTGAGAGTTTCAAAAATAAAATATGAAAAAAATAATCTTGTGGATTTTTTTCAGGAATATAATGGCCAAAAAAATGAAACAAGAAACAACAAGCTGGATTTCAATTTAAGCATTCGCGCAGGTCTTATTTCCAATAAACTGAATATTGACCTCCACAGTCTTTATCAAGATGTAGATTTCTCTAATAAAACAGGCTATACAGTTGGTATAGAAACTGAACTGGTTCTGCCTTTTAACAAAAATAAATGGTCAATCATTGCAGAGCCAACCTTTTACAGTTATAAAAACGAAAGCATATCAAAAGATGGAACCTATAGATTCGAAACCGATTTTGACCTTTTGGACTTAGAAATTGGTTTGAGACATTATATGTTTCTCAGTGACCGATCTAAAATTTTCATTAATGCCGGGATTGCTGTAAATTTATATATGACAAAAGATGCTCTCATCAGCTACACCAGCCTGAAACCAGGTTACTTAAATGGTGGTTCCTATTTTGACACCAACAGCTCCTATTTCAATTTTGGAATCGGGTACAAATACAATAATAAATTTAGTGGTGAGTTTAAGATTTCTACTGGTAAAGAATTGTATGAAAGAGGTTATTGGAATGCGCAACTCAGCAGGATATCTTTTATTCTTGGATATAATATCTTCTAGCGACCATCAAAAAATAAAAAAACCTCAGCCAAAAATTATTTAGCTGAGGTTTATATTATATTAACATGATAAACTATTTTATTGCGATCAATTCGACATCGAAAATAATTACCGAACCACCTGGGATTGCACCTCCAGCACCTTGATCTCCGTAAGCCAAATCCGATGGAATATAAAATCTGTATTTAGAACCCTTACTCATCAGTTGGATTCCTTCTGTCCATCCTTGGATTACCGCCCCAAGATTAATATCTGCTGGCGCTCCTCCATTTTTATCCGTAGAATCGAAAACAGTTCCGTCCAACAATTTACCTGTATATTTTACCTGTACTACATCTGTTGCCTTAGGCATTGTTTTACCATCGCCTTCCTGCAAAACCTCGTACTGCAGACCAGAAGCTGTAGTTTTTACTTTTGGGTTCGTCTTGTTTTTCGCAAGAAACTCCAGACCTTTTTTCTTGTTCCCAACGGCTTGTGAGCTTGCTTGTGATTGTTTTTTCTGATGTTGCTTCATCATAAAATCCTGCATAAAGCTGTTCATCTCTTCAGCTGGTAACATTTTTTTCTTCGTGCTGTCCATTTCCTCTTGGATGCCTTGCGCCAGAAGTTCTGCATCTACCTTGAAACCTTCTTGTTTCATATTTTGAGCGATGTTCATTCCTATGTAATAAGACGCTTTTTGTTCATCTGTAAATTTGCTGTCTGCTTTTTTATCTCCATCCTTAGCACAAGAAATAATACTAAGTGTAGCTACGCAAAATAATGCGATAGTCTGTCTTTTCATTTTATAATTTTATTTGTAATTAATGATTAAAATAATTGGTTGCAAATCTATCATTAAATAAAGAAACTTTCCTGCTGTAAAAAGTTTTTATATTACAAATTTTTTAAGTTATCTTCAGGAACATAATCCATAAAAATCCCGCCATCAAGATTTACAGATTTAATATTCTTCTTAACCGGAATATTCAAAGTTGTTGATTTCTGGTCTTTCTCCCAAACAATTGGTGTAAAATGACTTTTCTCCGTCGTTCCATCATCATAGGTCAAAACCATATCAAACGGAATTGCAAATCCTCCTACATTTTCAATATTTAAGTTAAGTTGATTTTTATCCTGAGAGACAGAGCTGATTTTCAAATCAATATAATTATTCGTATAAAACCAATTATTGAAAAACCAATTCAGATTTTTACCGGAACCTGTATTCATAGAATTGAAATAATCCCACGGAATAGGATGTTTCCCATTCCAGTTATCCATATAATGATGAAGCGCCTTTTTAAATAATCCATCTCCCAAATAATCTTTCAACGCTAGGTAACTCAACGCCGGTTTTACATAAGCATTATTGCCATAACCTGCGCCGGAAAGCTGAGAACTCATTGTAATTACCGGTTGATCCTGCTCTGCAGAAGCATCATTGATCCAACGCTTCACACGGAAGTTCTTCATAAATTTGTCCGCCGCTTCCTTTCCGTTTTCATCGATGCCAATCAAGTATTCCAGCACGGTCGCCCAGCCTTCGTCCATATATGCATATCTGGTTTCATTGATACCCATATAGAAAGGAAAATAGGTATGTGCAATCTCGTGATCTGCGGTGAGTCTAGCGTCCTGCAGATCATCCGGGATACTGGTGTCATTAATCATCATCGGATATTCCATATCTGCGTAACCTTGGATGGCAGTCATTACCGGAAAAGGATATTCTACACCCGGCCAGTTATCGGTAAACCATTTCAAATTGTAACGCATCCATTCTGTGTATTTTTCAAAATCTTTTGCGCCCACTTTGTATGCAGATTGCACACTCGCTCTCTTAGTCTTTAACTGAACACTAGATGCATCCCAAATATAATGATTGCTTAGTGCAAAGCAGAAATCAACAATATGATTGGCTTTGAACTTCCATACATTCCAGTCTTTTTGCTTCGTTACCTTACCAGATTTCATTTCCTCCGCAGTCGCAACGTGGATGATTTTATCTGATTCCAAAGATTCCTTGAAACGTTTCAGATATTCAGGTTGAAGAACTTCTTCCGGATTCTGAAAATCTCCCGTGGACCAAACCACAAAATTCTTTGGTGCAGAAATAGAAAAACTATAATCATTGAAATCATTATAAAACTCCTGTCTGCCATTGTGCTGCAACATATCCCAACCGTTATAATCATCATAAACAGAAACCCTCGGAAAAGAATAAGCCACATAAAAAGTCTCAGGATCTATCTGTCCCTCTCTCCCACTTTCTTTAGCCAAGGGATACTCCCACTCGATCCTGATTTCGGTCTTAGATTTTGCAGGCAGTGGTTTGGTCAATTTCACAGCCTCTACCGTAGACCAATCATCACTGTTGATATTATATTTTTCCCCATTGATGAATAAAGATTTTATCTTGAGACCATCCGTCAACGCATCTTTCGAAGAATATCCAGCTCTGCCAGATTGAGGTTTCGTCATATTGTTTACGAATCGGATTGCCAAAGTCTTCAGCTCATCCGGACTGTTATTAGAATATTGAATGAGCTCAGAACCGGAAACAACCTTCGTTTCAGCATCTACTTTTACATTAACATCATAAACACCCTTGTTTTGCCAGTAGTTTTTTCCGGGCTTGCCTGTCATATCTCGTGTCCCATTGGCATAAGCTTTCTTGATATTCCTTGGCATATAGAGTTCTTGTGCAGAAATCACAGTTCCCGTCAGTAATAATCCAAATAATAGTTCTCTCATTTTCGAAATTTTATAGATCAAAAGTATTGAAATATATTAAAACACTAATTTATAATCACTCAAAGAAACGATGCAAGTATATAATTATCAGGAAATAGAATCAATTTAAACAAACAGTTGATTAAATATTATTTACTACATAGCGTAATTATTTACACATTATTTAATCTAATATCATTTTTATTGACAAATATTTATACATTTGAAAAATTAATTAAAAATATAATTTTTATGAAGAAAACATTTTTTTATTTAGCTACTGTAGTTATGTTATCTGCTTGTAGCCAGAATTCTGAAACAGAAAATTTGTCTGAGGATAACAGCACTACATCTGTATCTGCAAGAAGGTCTTGCCCATCTGAAGAGATAAGAGCAGAACTTTTGAAAAATGATGCAGGAGCAAGACAGCGATTTGCAAATATTGAATCATCCGCCACTGCTTTTCAAGGTAAAGTTCTAGCAGATGGGACTGTAGATATTCCTGTTGTTGTCAATGTACTTTATAAAACTTCTGCAGAAAATATTTCTGATGCAAGAATTGCTGAACAAATTGCTATTCTTAACGCTGACTTTGCAGGAACGAATACCGATGCTTCAAAAATCCCAACTGAGTTTTCTGCTTTGAAAGCTGGTGATACCAAAGTTAGATTCCATCTGGTAAAAACTGTTAGAAAAGCGACAACCAAAACCAAATGGGGAACCAATGATGCGATGAAAAAAGCCTCAACTGGAGGAATTGATGCTACAACTCCAAGTAGCTACTTCAACTTGTGGGTAGTTGGAAATATGGGAGGAATCCTTGGATACGCAACATTCCCGGAATCATCTGGACTTTGGAATGACGGCGTTGTGATTGCAGCGCCATATTTTGGAAAAACCGGAGCTACATCACCTTACAATCTTGGAAGAACTGCCACACATGAAGTGGGCCATTATCTTAACTTGAGACATATCTGGGGAGACGCAGCTTGTGGTAATGATTTGGTATCCGACACACCAACTCAGACTGGTGCAAACTATGGAAAACCAACATATCCGTTATATAACAAGTGCAGCGGAACATCACGGTCTGTAATGTTTATGAACTATATGGATTATGTGGATGATGCAGCAATGTTTATGTTCTCTGCGGGTCAAAAAACAAGAGCTCAATCTGTTCTTGCTTCTAATGGAGCAAGATCCGGATTAAGAGTATATTAATCACCAAATCAACTATATCTAGCTGTTTTTACTTCTTGTAAAAGCAGCTTTTTTGTTTTAAACACCATTATTAATGAATTAAATATTACTTTTACAAATATTAATATCTCAATTAGAGACAAAAGAAAATTATGATAAAACATAGCCTTTCATTCCTTCTATTAATTTTTGGAATCAGTATTTTCGCTCAGAAAAACATCGACCAAAAAGTCAGTGATTTAATCTCTAAAATGACTTTGGAAGAAAAAGCCGGACAACTCGTCCAATACAGTGGCTTCGAATATGCGACAGGACCACAAAACTCCAACTCCAAAAAAGTGCTGGAAGAAATAAAGCAAGGCAAAGTTGGCTCTATGCTGAACGTCACTGGCGCAGAAGAGACCAAGGCGTTTCAGAAATTAGCCTTAGAATCCAGACTGAAAATCCCATTAATATTCGGACAAGATGTGATCCACGGTTTCCGGACCACTTTCCCAATCAACCTTGGGCAGGCTGCAAGCTGGGATTTGGAAATGATAGAAAAATCAGAAAGAATCGCCGCAACAGAAGCTTCTGCATTCGGTATCCAATGGACATTTGCACCAATGGTGGACATCGCCAGAGACCCAAGATGGGGACGTGTGATGGAAGGTTCCGGAGAAGATACATATCTTGGCACCAAAATCGGATTAGCGAGAATCAAAGGTTTTCAAGGCAAAGGTTTAGGAAATATTGACGCAATCATGGCGTGTGCAAAACACTTCGCAGCTTACGGCGCAGCGGTTGGCGGTAGAGATTACAACTCTGTGGATATGAGTTTGAGACAATTACACGAAACCTACTTACCACCATTCAAAGTAGCGGCTGAAGCGGGTGTTGCTACATTTATGAATTCTTTTAATGATATTAACGGAATTCCCGCAACTGCTAATAAATATATTTTGAGAAATTTATTAAAGGATAAGTGGAACTTCAAAGGTTTCGTGGTTTCTGACTGGGGAAGTATTGGCGAAATGATAAAACACGGATACGCCAAAGATAATGAGGAGGCCGGAGAAAAAGCCATTCTTGCAGGCTCCGATATGGATATGGAAAGCAGAATCTACATGGAACAACTCCCGAAGTTGGTCAAAGAAGGAAAAGTCGACATTAAATTTGTAGATGATGCGGTGAGAAGGATTTTGATCAAGAAATTTGAATTAGGCCTATTTGATGACCCATACAGATTTTCAAACCCTGAAAGACAGAAACAACAGACAAACAATCTTGAGCACAGAAAATTCGGGAGAGAATTCGGGGCAAAAAGTGTTGTTCTATTGAAGAACGAAAAGAAATTACTTCCATTGTCAAAATCAACCAAGACAGTAGCTTTGATTGGACCATTCGGGAAAGAAGCGGTGGCGATGCATGGATTCTGGTCGGTTCCATTCCAGGATGATGCGCAAAGAATCGTGACTCAGTTTGAGGGCATCAAAAATCAATTAGACAAAAACTCAACCCTATTGTACGCCAAAGGCTGCAATGAAAATGACGCAGACCAATCTATGTTTGCAGAAGCAATTGCAACTGCGAAAAAAGCAGATTTTGTGATCATGACTCTGGGCGAAGGTCACGCGATGAGTGGCGAAGCAAAAAGCCGAAGTAACCTGCATTTTTCAGGTGTGCAGGAAGAATTATTGAAAGAAATTGCCAAAACAGGAAAACCAATTGTACTGTTGATTAACGCCGGAAGACCATTGGTATTTGATTGGGCCGCGGACCATATCTCCACCATCGTTTACAGTTGGTGGCTGGGAACTGAAGCTGGAAATTCTATCGCAGATATCATTTTCGGAAACGTAAATCCTGGCGGAAAACTCCCGATGACTTTCCCAAGAACAGAAGGTCAAATACCAGTTTACTACAACCATTACAATACGGGAAGACCTGCTGAAAAATCCACCGACAGAAACTATGTTTCCGCTTACATCGATTTGGACAATGACCCAAAATTTCCATTTGGATTTGGGTTAAGTTATACCGATTTCAAATACTCCGATTTCAGCTTGAGTTCTGATCATCTTAAAGGCAATCAAACTTTAACCATCAATGTGAATGTTGCCAATACAGGAAATTTTGATGGCGAAGAAGTCGTTCAGCTTTATATCCGAGATCTTTTTGGTAAAGTCGTGAGACCAATAAAAGAATTGAAAGGTTTTCAAAAAATATCTTTGAAAAAAGGTGAAAACAAGACTGTGACATTCAAATTAACACCGGAAGATTTGAAATTCTATGATGACGAATTGAACTACGATTGGGAAGCCGGCGAATTTGAAATAATGGTTGGAACCAATTCAAGTGATGTGATGACGAAGAAGATAGTTTGGAGCAAATAGAATCAAAGAAAACATTCATAGCGGTAAATCAGACTTCAGATAAGACTGACAAAATCCTAAATAGCCACCGCAACTGATTATACTTTTGCAAAAGTGATGAGGTTTCGTTTTAAAATTCTATTTTTACGACTCAACAAATTAATTTTATGAAAACCAAACACCCAAAAGGTTTGCCTTTTTTATTTTTTACCGAGATGTGGGAACGTTTCGGCTATTATCTGATTCTTGGGATTTTCGTCCTTTATCTCATAGAACCGCAAGGCTTGAATGGCGGACTGGGAATCCCCGACAAAGATGCCGATGATATTTTTGGGACTTTTATTGCGCTCACCTATCTCACGCCTTTTCTTGGCGGGTTCTTGGCCGACAGGGTTTTGGGCTACATCAAATCCATTTATCTCGGCGGTGTTTTGATGGCCGCTGGCTACATTGGTGTTGGGATTTTCAAAGATTTGCCTTTGTTTTACGGATCATTGGCATTGATTATTATCGGCAATGGATTCTTCAAACCCACCATTTCTACACTTTTAGGAAATCTTTATTCCGAAGAACCATACAAAGACAACAAAGATTCTGGCTACAATATTTTCTATATGGGCATCAACATTGGTGCGTTTATTTGTAATATTATCGCGGCATTTATGCGCAATAAATTTGGCTGGGGCGAGGCTTTCATCACAGCAGGCGTCGGAATGTTACTTGGTTTGGTGATTTTCACTGTTGGGATGAAACATTACAGACACGCAGCGGTGATGAAACCTAGCCAAGAAGGCGACACCAAACTGTCCGAAATTCTTTTGAAAGTTTTTGCACCGGCTATTCTTGCCGGCACTATCGGTTGGTTTGTTCCATCGCTGATTTTCGGAACCAATCTCTTTGGAAGCACCAATACAGATGCCTTTATTTTCGCTTGTGTCCCCGTGATTTACTTTTACGTTTCGCTCTATTTCAAATCCAATCCGTTAGAGAAACCCGCGATTGGCGCATTGCTGTCGATATTTCTGATTAGTATGTTTTTTTGGGCGGTTTTCAAACAAAATGGAACTGCACTCACAAGATGGGCGAATTATTACACGGAAAGGAGCATTCCAAAACCTTTAGTTGAGCCTTTGAGAGCAATTAACCTTATAGATGGAGAGAAAAAAGACAGAGGAACAAAGGGAATTTATTATACTGATAAAGAATTGAATGTATATGATAATCAATTCCGTGTACAAAAAGATAAAGATGGAAAACCTATTAAAGAAATAGGAAAAAATGTTTATTTTAAAAATATTTCAGAAAGTCAAAAAAAACAATTAACAAAAAATCCAAATCAGGAAGTTACGCTTTACAACACAGAACTCTTTCAGTCCATCAATCCGTTTTGGGTCATTGCTTTAACGCCTGTAATAGTCGCTTTTTGGGCAATGCTGAGAAAAAGGGGAAAAGAACCTCTGACTCCTACAAAAATTGTTTTGGGATTGTTCATCACCAGCCTGTCTTGTCTGGTAATGGTTGCAGCAGTTTATGCAGGAAACAATGGCGCAGAAAAAGTTTCGGCACTTTGGCTGGTGGCAGGTTATGGTGTGGTCACCATTGGGGAACTTTGCCTTTCGCCAATGGGATTGTCATTCGTTTCCAAACTATCTCCGGCCAGATTAACCGCGTTGATGATGGGCGGATTTTTCCTTGCTAACTCCGTTGGGAACAAACTGTCCGGAATCCTTGCCAGCACTTGGTACAATTATGAGAATAAGGCCAATTATTTCCTGGTCAATTTTGGATTACTGATTTTCGCAACATTATTAGGATTAATGATGCTGAAGAGATTGAACAAAATAATGAAAGAAAGCGGTCATTAATTTTTAATTGATGTTCCTATAAATGATAAAAATGATTGATGATTAAATATTGTCAATCATTTTTTTTTCGAATCCTTGCAGCCCGACTGGAGCGGAGCTCATTTTTTGTGGCTGGTAAAGCAAAGGCAAAAATAGCGGGAGCGGAAGGCGGAAATAGCTGCCCAAATTATTAAATTTTCTGAAATGCTAATCTCGGTGTTCCATCGGAAACATAAATGATTCCGCACTGTCTATAGCCAAGTTTTTGTAGAACTTTTTGCATAGCGATATTGGATTCGTGTGTATCAATCCTGATGTTTGGATGCTGGGAAAAACACCACTCGAAGCAGAATTGCGCCACACCTTTCGCTTTTCCGTTGGAAGCAAGACGATGAATAACGCCGTATTGATCATCATTCAGCCAATTTCCATTTTCGATAACTGCATAGTTTGGGTCATCATCAATGATGAAATCAAACGTCGCCAAGATTTCTTCATTATTGACAATCAAATAATTGAAGCCTTTCTCTATGCTTTCCAACATCAATTCTTTAGAAGGATAACCATTGATCCATTGAATAGTGTTTCCGCTATCACGCATTAGATGTCTTGCAGTATTGATGCAGCTCATAATTTGGTCAATGTCTTGCAGCTTTGATTTTCTGATTTCCATAACGTATTAATAAATGATAAGCGATGAATGATAAGTGATAAAAGTTTGCGTATCGGGTGCAATTTAACTTTCGCATTTATGAAAAAAAACTATATTTGTTACCTTTAAGAAAATTTAACAATTAATTGATATGGATACAGCAGTACAAGCTAAGCAAAAGCATCCGAAAGGTCTTTGGGTATTATTCGGGACTGAAATGTGGGAGCGTTTTAATTTTTACGGAATGAGGGCCTTGCTGACGCTCTTTATGGTAAATTCTCTCCTAATTAAAGAAGCAGATGCAGCGATTATTTATGGTGGCTTTTTAGCTTTGTGTTACTTGACACCACTTTTAGGCGGTTTCATTGCTGATAAATATATTGGAAACAGAAATGCGATTTTAGCTGGAGGTTCTTTGATGGCGCTGGGGCAGTTACTATTATTCTTCAGTGCTTCTACATTTTCTACAGACCTTGGCAGTGCAAAAGGCTTGATGTGGCTGGCACTTTTCATCATTATTTTCGGAAACGGATTCTTCAAACCCAACATTTCATCTATGGTGGGAAGTCTCTATCCAAAACAAGAAAAATCTAAACTGGATTCTGCTTTTACGATTTTCTATATGGGAATCAACATCGGAGCATTTTTAGGCCAGTTCATTTGTCCTTATTTAGGTGATGTGAAAGACGCCGCTGGCGTGAGAGATATTTTTGCCTTCAAATGGGGATTCTTGGCAGCTTCTATCGCTATGCTGATTGGAACGGTAACTTTCTTTATCCTTAAAAACAAATACGTTGTAACGCCAGAAGGAAGACCGATTGGTGGTTTACCGAAAAATAACACCAGCGAAGATTTTGAAGAAGGTGAAACGCAAACGGCGAAATTCGCAGGTTCGAATATGGGAATCGCAGCGTTATTGTTTGTAGCACTTTTCTTTGTTTTCAGATATATTTTGGTAAGCGAGATTGGCTTCAGTTCTGTGGGGATGGGGCAATTGATTAAAGGTTTGATTTATCCATTCATCTACGCAGCGGGAATTTCATTAGCATTTTTGATTATGAGTTCTGCCGAGAATAAAGTGGAAAGACAAAGAATCTGGGTGATCTACATCGTTTCTTTCTTTATCATTTTCTTCTGGGCAGCTTTTGAACAAGCTGGTTCATCATTGACTTTCATTGCAGATAATCAAACGGACAGAAATATTTTCGGTTGGGATATGCCACCATCAATGGTTCAGATTTTCAATGGAATGTTTGTAGTTCTATTAGCATTACCTTTCAGCTTACTTTGGGACAAATTGAGAGCGGAAGGTAAAGAGCCGGTTTCTCCATTAAAACAAGCTATCGGTTTAGGATTGATTGCTTTATCATATTTAATCATCGCTTACAACGTAAAAGACTTAGGAAATTCTGGATTATTGGCTATTAAATGGTTAATTCTGCTATACCTAATCCAAACAATGGGAGAACTTTGCTTGTCTCCAATCGGATTATCTTTGGTAGGGAAATTAGCACCAAAAAGATTTGCTTCTTTGTTATATGGCGTTTTCTTCATTTCGAATGCAGCTGGTTACGCGCTGGCAGGTTCTTTGGGTGCAATCATCCCGGCAACCGGCGACAAGTTTGCAAAAGCTGAAAAATTAGGTATCAACCTTCAAGATGTTTTAGACAAAAAAGTAACCTTGAATCCTGAACAGGTTGCATTATTTGAGAAAGAACAAATCCCGACGGCGAACACTTCTTTTGCAGGTGTCGAAATCCACAACTTGTTTGAGTTCTTTATGGTGTTCGTGGTTCTTTGCGGAATTGCGGCAGTTATTTTGGCTATCTTATCTCCAAGATTGAAGAAAATGATGCACGGCGTAAGCTAGTCTCCGAAAATATATTTTTTACAACCACCGGATTTTATTCGGTGGTTTTTTGTTAAATTCGTATTATATAAAATTAAATTGCTGGAATAATCTTAACAATCTAATTATTTATTCTTTATCAGTTATCATCTATCACTTATGAATCTTACCCTAGAAGAAATTCAAAATTTCAAAGGAAAATATCCGAAACAAATCTGGTCACTTTTTTTCTCCGAAATGTGGGAAAGATTCTGCTTCTATGGAATGCGCGGAATGCTCGTTTTCTTTATGATTTCTCAATTACAATTTGATGATGAAAAAGCGAATTTACAATACGGCGCAACGCAAGCTTTTGTTTACGCATTCACATTTGTTGGTGGTTTGTTTGCGGATAAGATTCTGGGATTCAGAAAATCTCTATTCTGGGGTGGTATTTTGATGATTATCGGGAGTCTTATTCTGTCCGCAAATCCGCACGATTATTTCTTTTTAGGTATTGCATTCACAGTTGTTGGCACTGGCTTTTTCAAACCAAACATTTCTACAATGGTGGGAAAATTATACAAAGCAGACGATTCCAGAACCGATGCAGGTTTTTCACTTTTCTATGCCGGAATTAATCTCGGAGCACTTCTGGGCGGTTATCTATGTATCGCAATTGGAAAAGGCGAAATGTTATCGAATCTAATACCAGAATCTAAAAGATGGAACGTCGCCTTCGGATTGGCAGCGATTGTGATGGTCATCAGTTTGGTTAACTTTATTTTTACTCAGAGACAATTAGGTCCCATCGGACTTCAACCTCAAAAAACAAACAAAGACGGAACTCTCTCTCCATTAGCAAAATGGAATGAATACGGCGTTTATATTTTATCATTAGTTTTCATCCCACTGATTATGATAATGGTTTCAGTGCCACAATACACAGATTATTTTATGTGGACAGTTGGACCATTGACCTTGCTTTACCTTTTTTACGAAATGACTAAGGTGACATCCACCGAAAGAAATAAGCTTTGGGCGGCTTTGATTTTCATTATTTTCTCAATTTTATTTTGGGGAATTTACGAGCAAAGTGGTGGTTCCCTGAGTATTTTCGCAGCGAAGAACCTTAACCAAGATCTTTTTGGTTTAGATCCTAATGGCGTGAACAATTCCGGAGGCGCATTTTTCATTTTATTGATTGCAGTACCAATTGGATTGATTTGGATGTGGCTCAGTTCAAAAAAAATGGAACCTAATACGATTGTCAAATTTGGTTTGGGATTTATATTTCTTGGTTTAGGATATTATGTAATTTTCGCAACAAAATTCTTTGCCAATTTACAAACCGGAATTACTTCGCTTAACATTTTCACTTTGGCACTTTTCGTGATTACTCTTGGCGAAATGTGTCTCTCGCCCATCGGACTGTCTATTATGACGAAACTATCCACGGATAAACTGCAGGGAATGATGATGGGAATGTGGTTTCTGGCATCTGCCTACGGACAATACGTTGCCGGTCAAATTGGAGCAGGAATGGCAGAGGTAAAACCGGGAGCAAACAATTACGACGCTCTCATCACTTACACCGATGGATACAAACAATTGGGTTTGTATGGATTGATTGCCGGAGTAATTCTAATTTTGATTTCGCCCTTTGTGAAAAAACTGATGCACGGTGTAAAGTAATTTCAATAACCAAAACGTCTACTATAATGAAAATCTAAACAGAACAAAAAAAACACACAGATGAAAAAAATATTATTATTTACATTATTCCTGATTCAAGTTTCTGGCTTCGCTCAAGTTCATTGGCTGAAAATCTCGCAAGCTTTGGAAGCTCAGAAAAAAGAACCAAAAAAAATCATTATAGATTTCTACGCAGACTGGTGCGAGCCGTGCAAAGAGATGGAAAAGAAAACCTACAATCATCCTGAAATTTCAAAAATCATCAATGATAATTTCTATGCGGTAAAATTCGAAAGTGATGGCAACGAAACCATCAATTTTGCGGGACACAAATTCACAAATCCAGATTATAAAGGAAAGAAGGGAAAATCATCCCTTCATCAATTTTCTAAGTATATGAACATCAATATGATTCCGACAATGGTTTTCCTTGATGAAAAATCAGATCCAATTACCAGTCTTTCTGGAGTGCTGAAAGCCAAAGAAGTCGAGCCCTATTTCACAATGATTGCTTCAAACGAATATAAAAACATAAAATCCAGAAAGGAATGGGAAGCTTATCAGAAGAAATTTAAGTCAAAGATTAAAGAATAAAACATCCAAAATCGGATGTTTTTTTAGTCATAATGAAATCTACATTTAGCAATTAAGATTTTTTCTTCTTCATATTTATAAATCAATCGGTAATCATCATCAATTCGTCTCGACCAAAAGCCTGAATATGTATGTTTCAACAGCTCAGGTTTTCCAATGCCGTCAAATGGATTTCTGGAAATATCTATCAACAAATCGTTGATTCTTTTCAATTTCTTTTTATCCGTTTTCTGCCAATACAAATAATCTTCCCAAGATTCATCTACGAAAATATATTGCATATTATTTTTCGATTAATTGCTGTACAAAAGAAGTTTCGCTTTTCAATTTTTCGATAGCAGGATCCAAACGTTTCTCATTAGTTCTGGATGACAATTCGTGATTGGTCGCCATTAGCGAATTATATTCTTCAAGAGACATCACGACGATTCCTGAATCTTTTCCCCTGTTAATCAATAAAGTCTCGAAATTTTTTGAAACTTTGTCCAAATAAGATTTTATATCTTTTCTGAAATCTGAAACACTGGCAATCAACATAGTTATTTGTATTTAATTTTGTACAAAAAAACGTACAGATTATTGTATTGAAATACATTTGTATTACCAGTATTATTGCCAGTCCTAAGAAATTTCCCGAAATTCGTGCGAACAAATTTTTCCTTCTTGACTTTAGAAACTTCCATAGAATTTCTCAAAAACATCGGACCCGAACGTGCAAAACTCATCAAAAACGTGTTGGGAATATCGACTGTGGAAGATTTGCTCACATTTTTCCCGATTCGATACATCGATAAAAGTAAGATTTACAAAGTCGGCGATTTGACCGGAGAGCCAGATTCTGACATTCAGTTTAAGGGAAAAATTACGGATTTGCAGGAAGTGGTTTACGAAAAGGGGAAACGATTATCTGCGAAATTTCGGGACGAAACCGGGACGATGGATTTGGTTTGGTTTCGATATACGAATTGGATGAAAGAGGCGATTCCTTTGAACAAAGAGATTTTCATCTTCGGAAAAGTGAATCTTTTCAACGGTTATTTTTCGATGCCACATCCAGAAATTGAGGTTGATGAAAAGAAAGCCTTGTCTGGAACACTTTTGCCCGTTTATCCAGGAAGTGAGAAATTATCCAAACGAGGCATTACCAATAAGTTATTTCAGACTGCAACTTTCACTCTTCTGAAGGATTTGCCCAATTTAATTTCTGAGAATTTGCCAGATTATCTTCTGAAAACAATGAAGTTGATGGGACGATTGAATGCTTATTATAACATTCATTTCCCAAAAGATCTAAAACATTATGATGAAGCCAATCGCCGGTTGAAATTTGAAGAGGCGTTCTTTTTCCAGTTGGGTTATGGTTTGAAAAAACTGCATCAGAAAACGAAATCATTCGGAAATCCGTTCCCGATTGTTGGCGACCATTTCAATAGCTTTTATGAAAACAATCTACCTTTCGAATTAACGAACGCCCAAAAACGAGTTCTGAAAGAAATCCGGACTGATATGAAACGTTCGACCCAGATGAACAGATTGTTGCAAGGCGACGTTGGCTCGGGGAAAACGATGGTAGCATTATTAACAATGTTGATTGCGATGGACAACGGTTTTCAATCTTGTCTGATGGCTCCGACGGAGATTTTGGCGCAACAACATTTTAATTCAATTCAGGAATTATTAGAAGATACGGAAATCAAAGTTCGGTTGCTGACAGGTTCATCCAAAACCAAGGAAAGAAGAATCATCCACGAGGAATTGGAAAATGGCGAACTTTCTATATTAATCGGTACGCACGCACTTTTGGAAGATAAAGTCAAATTTCAAAACCTCGGTTTAGCAATTATTGATGAGCAACATAGATTTGGGGTCGCACAGCGCGCAAAACTTTGGGCAAAAAATAATATTCCGCCACATATTTTGGTAATGACCGCAACGCCGATTCCTAGGACTTTGGCGATGAGTTTTTATTCCGATCTGGATGTCTCGGTGATTGATGAATTGCCTGCTAACAGAAAACCGATTATCACGGCTCACAGACGGGAAAAAGACCGATTATCCGTTTATAAATTCTGCAAAGAAGAAATTGAAAAGGGGCGACAGATCTATTATGTTTATCCGCTCATCGAAGAATCTGAAACTTTGGATTATAAAAATCTGATGGAAGGCCTGGAACACGTGATGAATTATTTTTCGGATTACAATGTGACAATGGTTCACGGCCGGATGAAACCTGCGGATAAAGATGTGAATATGCAATATTTTGCTTCTGGAAATGCTCAGATTATGGTCGCAACAACCGTAATAGAGGTTGGCGTGAATGTTCCAAACGCTTCTGTGATGGTCATAGAAAGCGCGGAGAGATTCGGGTTGTCACAGCTTCATCAGCTGCGCGGACGCGTGGGAAGAGGCGCAGAACAAAGTTATTGCATCCTGATGACGGACGATAAAATGAGCAAAGAAAGCCGGACGAGAATCAAAACGATGGTCGCAACCAATGACGGTTTCAAAATCTCTGAAGTGGATATGGAATTGCGTGGTCCTGGCGATATTCTCGGCACACAACAAAGTGGCGTTGTAGATTTTAAAAAGTTAAGTTTGGTAGAAGATTCGGCAATCATCAAAGCTTCGAAACTGACTGTGGAAAAGATTCTGGAGCAAGATTCTCTGCTGAATCATCCTGATAATCAAATCATCAAACAATATTACATCAGACAATATAAGGGAAAAAATAAATGGTCGCAGATTAGTTAGATTATTACCTAAATATTAATTATTGCCTGGAAAACAACTTCAGTTGTCATGATCAATTCATTATTTCTTTCAAGAACTTTTTTAATTTTAAACGTAAAAAAAGCGCATCCTAAAATGCGCTCATATCTTTAAACTTCTTCGTCAGACTCTATAGTAAAAGTTTTTGCTTTGAAGTCTTTATCGTGTCTTTCGGAGATCACATCTTCACCTTTTTGCTGGATGATAAAATCTGTAGATTCATTAAATAATTCCTGGAAACTTTTAAAATCCTCTTTATAAAGATAGATTTTATGTTTTTCAAAAGTTGCTTCACCATTTTCCCCAAAGTTTTTCTTGCTCTCGGTTATGGTCAAATAATAATCACCTGCCTTAGTCTCCCGCACATCAAAGAAATACGTTCTTCTGCCTGCTTTCAACACTTTAGTGAAAATCTCATTCTCATGTCTTTCCTTATAATCACTCATTGTTCAAAATTTTATAGAATCTGTTTTAACAAATATAACAGATTTCTCGGAATTTCAAAATTTTTTGTTAAAAAAAACTCAAAATAGCCCGATTTTCTTAAATTTTTGACAAATTTTTAACTGATTTATTATGATAATTAATTCAAATATAAAATTTCATCTGCACGTTTTGCACTTGATTCTCTGTGAGTTATTATGATGGATGTTGTAGATTTTAGGTCTTTGTCGATGTTTTGCAAAATGTTTTCTTCAGTCTCCGTATCCAGCGCAGAAAGACAATCATCGAAAATCAAAATATTGGGTGATTTTATCATCGCCCGTGCAATACAAATCCTCTGTTTCTGCCCGCCAGAAAGCATTACGCCACGTTCGCCAACCATTGTTTCGTATTGTTCTTTGAACTCTTCAATATTATGGTGAACGTCTGCTTTTTTCGCCATTTCTACTACCAAAGCGTGATTCGGACTGTCAACGGCAAATCCAATATTATTCTCAATAGTATCAGAAAAGAGATAACTTTCCTGTGGCGTGTAACCAATTTGATCTCTATATAGTTTAAGATTGTGCGTTTTCAGATTTTTTCCATCAATCAAAATATCGCCTTCATCTGGATCAATCAATCGGCAAAGAAGTTGTGCAATGGTAGATTTTCCGCTTCCGGTTTTTCCCATTATCGCAAGAGATTTTCCTGCTGAAACTTTGAAGCTTAAATTTTCAACCGCTTTGATTCCTGTATTCGGATAAGTATAACTCACATTTCGGAACTCGATATCACCGTGAATAGGATAAACTTCGTTATTAATATTGATGATGTCCGATTTTATATCCATGAATTCATTCACACGCTGCATACTCGCATCCGCTCTTTGATTCACAGATGTGACCCAACCCAACATCGAAAAAGGAAAAATCAACATATTAATGTACATAAAGAAATCGGCGATTGTTCCAACACTCATTTCTCCTGCGATGTACTTCTGCCCGCCAATGTAAAGAATAGCAACATTCAGAAGACCTATAACGAAGATAATGATGGTGAAAAAGTAAGCTTCAGTTCTTGCCAAATCAAGCGCTTTGTCTTGATAATCTTTGACTTTGATTCCATAATTTTTCTCAATATATCTTTCTTTGCTAAAGAACTTCACCACGCGGATTCCTGAGAAACTGTCCTGCACAAATGTCGAAATACCAGATTGGCTTTTCTGCATTACCTTAGATTTTTTGTTGATGATGTCACTCACCTTATAAATTCCGAATGATAAAATCGGTAACGGAACCAAAGTCCAAAGCGTCATCTGCAAATCCGTCATAAACATATAAGTACTTGTGATAATCAACAATATAATTAAATTCACGACGTACATCACGCCTGGACCAAGATACATTCTGATGGCGACAACATCTTCGCTCAATCGGTTCATCAGATCTCCAATTGTTGTTTTTTTGTAATCTGTAGCAGACAGTTCCTGATAGTGGCGGTAGATTTTGTTCTTCAATTCATATTCGATGCGTCTGGAGGCAACAATTATGGTTTGCCTCATCATGAAAGTGAAGAAACCCGAAAGAAGTGAGCATCCAATTAAGATTCCCGAATTGATAAAAATAATTCTGAAATATGCCCAGTTACTCTTCACATTATCAATGATATTGAGGTTAGGAGACAATTTGAGCGTAGAATAATTTTTCTCAATAATATTGATGGTTTGCCCGATATATTGAATCTTGTAAATCGCAAAAAAGTTACTCAGAATGATGAATAGAAATCCCCAAAAAAGTAAGACGCGGTGTTTCCAGAAGTAAGGATTCAGTGTTTTTAAAGCTTTCATTTTTTACACTTCGATTTTCCAAAGTCTGTGCAAAATTAATGATTTAAAATTTCAGAAAAGCTTTTGCAGCGTAATTTGGAATTTATTAACAATTGATAAGATATTTGAAAATGGATGAGGCATAGAAATTGACATTTATCGCTAATTTTGTACTCGAAAAATCATTAAAAATGAATCCAAAACCTAAATATGATGTCGTGCTGATTGGCGGCGGCATCATGAGTGCGACACTGGCAACGATGTTACACGAGTTTGATCCTAATTTGGAAATCGCCATCTTCGAAAGACTGGAAAAAGTGGCCAAAGAAAGTTCATCTGCCTGGAACAATGCCGGAACAGGACATTCTGCTTTCTGTGAGCTGAATTACACGCCAGAAAAAGAAGGCCAAATCGACATCAAAAAGGCAGAATATATTGCAGAACAATTCGAAGTTTCCAAGCAATTCTGGTCATATCTTATTAATAAAGGTATCATTGACAATCCTAAGGAATTTATCAATTCCTGTCCGCATATGAGTTTTGTTTTCGGAGAAAAAGATGTGAATTTCCTTAAGAAAAGACACGAAGCATTGATAAAATCTCCATTATTCCAAGGAATGGAATATTCTGACGACCACAAAAAACTCGCAGAATGGATCCCTTTGATGATGCAGAAAAGAATGGCAACCGACCAGCTGGCAGCAACCAAAATGGACCTCGGAACCGATGTAGATTTTGGCAAATTGACGGTTAAACTCATCGAACATCTTGAGAAAACTGAGTCTGTAGAAGTTTTTACCTACCACGAAGTCAAGGAAATTGATGCGGACGGCAAAGGAAGTTGGAACCTGCAGGTCAACGACAGAAAAAATCTCCACAAACAGACCGTCAATGCAGATTTTGTATTCATTGGCGCAGGTGGTTATGCTTTGCCGCTTTTGGACAGTTCAGGAATCGAGGAAAGCAAAGGTTATGGCGGTTTTCCTATCAGCGGACAATGGCTGGTCTCTACCAATCAGGATTTGGTTGCCAAACATCAGGCAAAAGTTTATACTCAAGCAACCGTCGGTGCGCCACCGATGTCTGTTCCACACTTGGATCTGAGAATTATTGATGGAGAAAAAGCGCTTCTATTCGGTCCATTCGCCGGATTTTCAACCAAATTTTTGAGAGAAGGGAGTTATCTGGATTTGCCGGAAAGTGTTAATTTTAAAAACATCCGTTCCCTGTTTGGCGTTTGGTGGCACAATATGCCTTTGACACGTTATCTGATCCAGCAAGTCACAATGAACAAATCACAAAGAATGTCGCACCTGAGAGATTTTGTGACCGATGCCAAGGAAGAAGATTGGGAACTGAGAACAGCCGGACAGCGAGTTCAGATCATCAAGAGAGACCGTTTTGAAGGTGGAAGATTGGAGTTTGGGACAGAAGTGGTAGTGAATAAAGATAAAAATATTGCTTCCCTTTTGGGCGCTTCTCCTGGCGCAAGCACGTCTGCATTTGCAATGATTATGGTTCTTGAAAACTGTTTTGCGGATAAATTGAAAACTGATTGGAAAGACAAATTGGTAGAAATGGTGCCGAGCTATGGAAAAAAACTGGCCGAACATCCAGAGTTGATTAACGAAATCAGAGCGTACTCTAAAGAAAAATTAGAATTGGAATATTAAAATGGTACGTTTAGCTTTTTACAAATCCAAAGATTATAATGACCTCACCAGCTACGATTTGGATGAGCAACAAAAGCATTTTACAGCAATGCCGAAAGTAACTTTGGAATTGATAAAAGAAAAAAACACCAGCGACAAGTTTCCAATTTCTATCTTTTATAATAATCAGGCAGTTGGCTTCTTTGTTCTCGATTTTGGACAAGATAAATTTGAATTGACAGACAATAAGAATTCGACTTTGCTAAGGTCATTATCTATGAATCCTGAATATCAAGGAAAAGGAATTGGCAAAGCGGCAATGATATTTTTATCTGACTTTTTGAAAACTGAATTTCCAGAATGCGAAGAAGTTGTTTTAGCAGTTAATTTCAATAACAAAACTGCTTACGATTTGTATTTGAAATGTGGTTTTGAAGATGACGGTAAAACGAGAGAAATGAGCAAAGGATGGCAACATCTACTAACAAAGCATTTAAAATGAGCGAAACAATTGTAAAACCAAAAATTGCAGAAGAGATTCTTCTGGAGCTCAAGTCCAAAATGAAAGAGGAGAAACAGGTGATTTTGCATTGCTGTTTCAAATCGGATTTTATTACGGAAGAGAAAATCAGAATTTGGTCTTCTACTTACTTGATGGATAGAGGTTCTGATCATATTTCAAAACTGATTCATTTTGAGAACATCAGTCTTTTCCCGACTTGGACAGACGTTCCCGTCGCAAAAGAATATTGGTTCACACTGGTGTTTTCCGGATTGCCAGATGACTGTAAAGTATTTGATTTTATAGAATTGATTCCTCAAAGTGGTGGATTTTTTGAGGAAGGCATTATAAGAAACTCTTCTGATATTTACAGAATTATCATATAAAAAAGGTTCAGAGAGATTTCTGAACCTTTTTTCTTTATCTAAGAAAGCTTCTGCATTTCTTCTTTTATCTTTTCCTGAAGACTTTCTGAAGCCACAACAAGCGGGAGTCTCAAGTAATTCTTAATCAAGCCTTTCTCAGCCAAAATAGTTTTCACACCACAAGGATTGCCTTCTGCAAAAATCAATCTTGTAATTTCTACCAAAGAGTTGTGGATTTTATAGGCCTCATCCACTTCTCTCTTCAAAGCTAATTTTACCATCGTCGAAAATTCCTTTGGATAAGCTTGTGCAATTACAGAGATTACTCCGTCTCCACCAGCTAAAGTTACCGGCAAAGTATACTCATCATCACCTGACATTAATGAAAAGTTTTCCGTTTTTTGTCTCAGAATATCAAAATATTGGAGAATGTTAGGAGCAGCTTCCTTTATCATAAAAAGATTCGGGAATTCTTTCGCCAATCTCAAAGTGGTAGAAGCTTCCACATTTTGGCCAGTTCTTCCTGGAACATTATAAATGATGATTTTCTCGCCAGTTGCCGCCAAGGCTTTATAATGTTGGTAAAGTCCTTCTTGATTTGGCTTGTTGTAATATGGAGATACCGAGAGAACAGCTTCAAAATCAGACAAATCCGTATCCTTGATTTGCTGTACCACTTCTGCCGTATTGTTGCCGCCAATCCCTAAAACTAGAGGCAATCTGTTATTATTAATTTTGGTGATGTGAGCCACAACTCTGTCCTTTTCTTCCTTGGAAAGTGTTGCAGCCTCAGCTGTAGTTCCCAAAACAACTAAGAAACTGGTTCCGTTGTCTATATTATAATCGATTAATCTCGTGAGAGCATCAAAATCTACTGAAAGATCTTCGTTGAAAGGTGTTACCAAAGCCACACCTACGCCTTTTAACTGACCCATTTTTATTTAAAAATTAAATTTCTCAAAGTTAATTTTATTTTAAGAATCCGCCAAGATTATCTTTTGCTTTATTGGCTCGTGAAAATTATTTTGATTTCACCAAAAAACGAGCTTTCCTTTTGGGTTAGCATACAATTATTTAGTTAGTTTTCAAACCCAAAAATCATTAGATTTGTATCCATATTAGTTTTAGACGAAATCGAGGAATCAGATTTCAAAAATTAAGATAAAAATAGATGAGTAAAAATAAATTATTAGGATTTGGTATTATTACTTTGTTGATGATTGGCTGCAAAGCGCCACTCAGCATTGCCAAAATCAACACCGAGAAGAATATTTACATTACCAGCGACCTAAAAGAAGATAAGGCAATAGCGGCAATCATAGAGCCTTACAAAGAAGAACTGGAAGGTAAAATGAACGCCAAAATTTCTCATACCAATACAGAACTTAATAAAACTGGAGACAACAGCAATCTTGGAAATCTTTTAGCAGATTACACCTTCGAAGGTGCAGATGAATGGGCAAAAAAGAATAATATCCCACCAATTGATGCTGCGGTTATTAATATTGGTGGCATCCGAACGATTATTCCGGCAGGTGATATTTTTACAAAGCAGATTTATGAAGTGATGCCTTTTGAAAACGAAATCGTCATCATCAAAATGAACGGAAAAGATTTGGAGGGATTATTTGACTATTATTTGAAAACTCAAAAAAATAATCCGGTTTCTCATCTGTTGATAGAAACGGACGAAAACAATTCTATTTCCAGGAAACTAATCAATGGAAAAGCACTTGATTATAACAAAATCTATTACATCGCAACATCCGACTATCTAGCTCTGGGAGGTGATAATATGTTCTTTTTCAGCAAAGGTCAAATGATTTCGACAGGATTAAAAATGCGTGACCTTTTCTTAGAAAAATTCAAACAAAATCCGGAAATCTCTACGCCAGATGATGTGAGATTGATTTTCAAAAACAAAAAAGTGCAGGAATAATGAAAAGAAAAGAGTTTCTAAAATATATTGGCGGCGGCAGTCTTGCTTTGACTTTGACTCCTAATTTTTTACTGGCAGAACCACTCGATATTCTAGCAAAAGAATCGGCTCATAAGCTCACTATCCTTCACACGAATGATCAGCACAGCAGGATCGAGCCATTCGATGCCTCTTACACCAAAAATCCGAATCAGGGTGGATTTGCAAGAAGAGCTGCATTAGTCAGTAAAATCCGGAGTGAAGAGAAAAATGTTTTGCTTCTGGATTCTGGAGATATCTTCCAAGGTACGCCTTATTTTAATTTTTTTGGAGGCGAACTAGAATTCCGGTTGATGAGTATGATGAAGTATGATGCTTCTACAATGGGAAATCACGATTTTGATAATGGTCTGGAAGGTTTTCTAAAAGTGCTTCCCAATGCAAAATTTCCTTTCATTTGCTCCAATTATGATTTCAGAAATACAATTCTTGACGGAAAAACCGAACCTTATAAAATTTTCAACAAAGATGGAATCAAAATAGGGATTTTTGCAGTGGGAATTGAGCTAAACGGTCTTGTAGGAAAGAAAAATTATGGCGAAACGGTTTATCAGGATCCGATAGAGATTGCCCAACATTATGCAGATTTTTTGAGAACTGCGAAAAAATGTGATTTGGTGATTTGCCTTTCTCATATTGGATTCGATTACAAAGATGACCCGAAGAAAATGTCTGACCAGCATCTGGCAAAAAAAACATCAGGAATAGATTTGATTTTAGGTGGTCACACACATACTTTTCTGAAGGAACCTGTGGGTTTACAGAACAAAGATGGTAAAAACGTCATTGTCAATCAAGTAGGTTGGGCAGGGATTTTATTAGGAAGGTTAGATTTTTATTTCGATAAAAATAAAAATGTAAAAAATATTTCGTGGAATAATCAGTTTATAGATGAAAACATAATTGTTTAGAATGAAGAAAATTTTATTATTGCTATCAATTGTTACAGCAATTGTTTTTCAGGCACAAACCAGCAAATGGAGCGATCTTTTCTCCTACAACAATGTGCTGAAAATCCGGGAAGACGGTGACCGACTGATTGCGGCCACAGAAAACGGGATTTTTTATTATTATCCGGGAACTGGCGAAATCAAAAAATTATCTAAAGCCAACGGACTTCACGAGGTCAAAATATCTGCTTTCGATTATAATGCCGCGACGCAAACAGGAATAATTGGTTACCAAAACGGATCTTTAGATATCATAACCCCAAGCGGTATTTTTTTAATTGTAGATATACCTTTGGCAACCGGAACGAGCAATAAAAAAATCAATCATATAGCCATTAATGGAGATAAAGCCGTTATTGCTACTGGTTATGGTGTTTCTATTTTTAATATTACCAGAAGGGAATTTGCAGATACTGTATTTTTTCCTTCAATAGGTACCAATGCTGAAGTTGTTAATTCTGCTGTTATAAAAGATAATGTTGTTTATGTTGCAACAGATAAAGGAATTAAATTTCACGAAATCAATGCTACTTTTGCCCTCTATTCCGAATGGAATTTACCATCTAACATCATAGAATCTGGGAACTTTAATAAGGTGGATGTTGCAGGTACAACTGCATACTCCCAAAAAATTGGATCAACGTCATTCTACTACCAAGTCAAATATAAAGTAGGAAATTCTTTTTCTACAATCAATAGACAATTCGTTGACATCAAGGATTTAAAGGTCACTGACACACAGATTGTAGTTTCTGATAAGACACAAGTGTATGTCTACAACATCAATGGAAATCAACAAAAAGTTTTTGATGTTGCTGAAGAAATCAATACTGCATTGATTTCAAATACTACATTGTACGCAGGAACAAAGCTTTCCGGACTGTTTAATGAACAGAAAAATAGTTTCAAACCAGATGGGCCGTATAACAGTGCATCCTATAAAATATCACTTCTAGATGATAAAATTTGGGTGTCATCTGGCGGACGTGACAGTTATAATTCACCCGTTATCAGAGATCTGGGATATTATTATTATAATGGCAGCAAATGGATTTATCCAGATTATTTCAAAACGAATTTAGGCTTCAACATCTTAAGCGTGGTTCCTAATCCAGCTAATACTTCTGAAGTTTTTTTCACAAATTATCTTCAAAATTCTAAAAAAGGTATTTATAAAATGGTCAATGATGAGTTTTCAAAAGCTTATCTGATCAATGATCCTACTCCAGATTATAATCGTCCAGTAGGATTGGTCTTCGACGAGCAGAATCGATTGTTTTGCAGTGTAATGATCTTAAACATCGGGAAAGGGACGATGGGATATTATATGTATAACAATTCAGCAGACAACTTTGTCTTAAATTCCATTGCTAACGTTGGTGGCGCACAAGTTCCAGTTAGTAAAGATGGCATCATATATATTGCAGGACCTTTCTCCAGCGATGGAGGTCTTTTAATGTACAATTACAATAATACAGATTCACTAGCAGACGATTCTTACACGCTTCTAAAAAAAGAAAATAATCTCCCTGTGAATGGTACATCCAGTGTTGCTGTTGATAATAATGATGATGTCTGGATTGGCTCTCGGGAAGGTGTCAGAATTATATCAAATCCAAAATCAGCTATTTTAGAGGATAATCCTCAGGTAGATCCCATTATTATAGAGGAAAATGGTTTGGCCGAAGAACTTTTCAGAGATTCAGAAATTTTGCAGATTGCGGTAGATTCTGGAAATCAAAAATGGATTTCAGCTAATGGTGGAGGCGTATTTTATTTAAGCCCTTCTGGAGACAAGACCATCTATCATTTTACAAAATCCAATTCCCCACTGCCCAATAATAGTGTGACCGATATTAAAATCGATGACAAAACAGGTAAAGTCTACTTCGCAACTTTGGATGGCATCATGGTCTATCAAGGCGACGTGACAGAAGTTACTTCTAATTTCGGCAATGTATTGGTATATCCCAATCCTGTAGTTTATGCACAGTACAGAGGCAATGTGAGAATAAAAGGTCTGGCACAAAAAACTAACATTAGAATTACTGATGCAGCAGGCAATCTGGTTCATTCTGCGGTAGCCAATGGTGGTTACTTTGAATGGAATCTCAATAATCAAAGAGGCGTGAGAGTCGCTTCCGGAATCTATTATGTTTTGATGACCAATGAAGATGGAACTGACACGGCAACGGCAAAAATCGCAGTCGTCAATTAATAAATGACCCAGGAAGTTTTTTTATTGTCTTATACAAAATATGGAGATCACGATGCTGTTCTCCATTGTTTTTGCAGGGAAAATGGTTTCGAAAGTTTTTTTGCAAAAGGGATTTACGCGCCAAAAAATAAAAAAAAAGCTTTTCTTTTTCCATTGAATGAACTTCTGATTTTCACTTCTGACAAAAAGAAAAGTATCCAAAATGTGATAAAAATTGAACAAAAAAATACAGAGCTTTTCACTTCGGATATTCGTAAAAATTCGATCTTATTTTTTATTTCAGATCTGCTGAATCAGGTTTTGAGGAATGAAAATCAAAATCGAAATATTTATTCTGAGATTTCTCTTTTTCTAAGTCAATTGCAGATGGATAATTTTCAGTCGCATCTGATATTTATCTTCAGGCTTTTGAAACAGCAGGGTTTACAACCTTTGTTTTCTGAAAAAACTTATCTCAATCCAGAATCTGGAAACTTTGAAGATAACGAGTCGCATCATTTTTTTGATAAAGAGATTTCTGCCATCTGGAAAGAATTGATTGTTTCGTCTAACCCTTATAATATCAAGCTAACTCGATACGGGAAACAGAATTTTTTGGATTCTATTTTAGTTTATTATCACTATCATTTTACCGATTTTCGCGAACCCAGATCGCTGGAAATACTTAAGGAAATTTTTTGATATTAAATTCTTTTTTGTTTTAATTAATGAATGTTTGGAATTTTGAAACCTTAATACATTTCCTGTCAATAGCAGAATATGTCTTAACTTAAAAATAATTAATACTGTCTATAGCAAAACTCATGATAAAAAAAGCAACAAAAAGTGACATCGCCACCATTCAAAACTTAGCTGAAAATTCGTGGAACTTTGCCTACGCCAACATCATTACGCAGGAACAAATTGCATATATGTTGGATCTGATGTATTGCGAAAAAACACTCAATCAGCATTTTGAAAATCCGAATTATCAATATTATTTGATTCAGGAAAATGACGAAGCATTAGGTTTTATAGGCTTCGAGTTTCATCAAGAACCACAGACTACCAAACTACATCGCATCTATTTTCTAAAAGAAGCTCAAGGAAAAGGTTTTGGAAAAAAAGCAATCTATTTTGCCATCAACGAGGCCAAAAAAGTAGACGATAAAAGGATAATCTTAACCGTTAATAAAAATAATACAGCTCAGAAATTCTATGAATCGCTAGGTTTCAGAGTCTATGACGAAGCTATTTTTGATATAGGAAACGGTTATGTAATGGACGATTACTTGATGGAATTTTTCATCAAACTATAATTACTTTAGCAGCTGTAAACTTCTAAAATATTTATCATTTCTTTATTTATCATACTTTCAACTGGTATCTCCTGCGTAATCTTGATAACCTTTTTACACAGTGTGAACGTAGTAATTAAAAGTCTGCAAAGTACGAGGAACTTTTGATTCCGTACAAATCGAGTCATTTAAACAAAAAAGCATCCCAAATATAGGATGCTTTTAATCTGTGGGTGAATGAGGGGTCTCGAACCCCCGACCTCCGGAACCACAATCCGGCGCTCTAACCAACTGAGCTACAATCACCGTTTTTGCGTGTGCAAATATATAATATTTTCTTTGTTAATCACAAATAATTCCATCGAAATTTTTCAAAGCAATCAATTTTTCGGTTGTAAAGCCCTCTGCATACTCCACACCAGAAAGTCTTCCCAGGTCTTGCGCTCTGTATGTCAAGCTCTCTAAGAAATCTTTGGTTGCAATTGGTGTAATTGGTTCTTTAGAATCCGGATTGTAAAATTGCGTCTTATATGCTAAACAAGCTTCAATTTTTTGCTCCATAAATCCTGAAATATCAATCACAAACTCGGGAACTACATTTTTCCATTGGATATAGTGGAAAATATGTTTGGGCCTCCATACCTCTTGAGGTTTCCCATTCTCAAAAGTTTCAATTTTTTTAAGTCCCGCTAAAAAACATGAATCCGATACAAGTTTGGCTGCTTTCGCATGATCTGGATGTCGGTCATCAATGGCGTTGGCTAAAACAATTTCTGGTCTGTATTTTCTTATTTTTTCGACAATTTTTAGTTGATATTCTTCCGAATTACTTAGAAATCCATCTTTTAGCCGAAGATTTTCTCTTGAGCTTATTCCTAATATTTTAGCAGATTCAGCGGCCTCATGAGCTCTGGTTTCAGCCGTTCCTCTTGTACCCAACTCGCCCTCTGTCAAATCAATCACACTGACTGTTTTCCCTTCAGAGATCAATTTTATAATTGTTCCGCCACAACCCAATTCTACATCGTCCGGATGCGCTCCAATTGCCAAGAAATCACATTTCATAATATTAAATATTTTTGCAAAATTACTAAAAACAAAACTTCCCAATCTTTCGACTGGGAAGTTTAGATTTATTTTGTAATGTCTACTGACCTAGCGATTTTTGCAGAGCCAAGGCGTCTGCATAAGTGGGATTCAAAGCTAGTGATTTAGCAACATTCATTTTAGCTTTTTCTTTGTCAGTATCTTTTGCTATAAATGCAATTGCAAAATAAGCATAAGACATTGTTTCCTTGTTAGCTTCTTGATCCGCAGCAGGTTTAGCCATCAAAGTATCAATGTACTTTTGATAAGCGGCAGAGGCTAATTCTTGGCTTCCAGCTTGCTGATAAGCATAACCTTGGCTATAATAAGCTGGTTCCCAAGTTGGAAGTAAAGTTATCATTTTTTGCCAAGTTAGGATAGCACCATTCCAGTTTTTAATATCCTGATAAGCTTGCGCTAGTTTGTAAATCGCATCGGTATCCTGAGCGTTTGCTGCAACTTTAGCTTTCAAAGCCTCAATTTCTGGAGAAGTTCCTCCCGCGTCTGCGGAAATGCCAACTAGACCACCTTTTATTTTGGCTAACTCTTCGTCCCAATTCATCGTCTCATCCTTAGCATTTTTAGCAATGGCAACCTTTTGTTGAGCGGTAGCTTCTAATTGTGCCTTTTTAGCAGCATCTTTCTCATCTTTTGCTAATCCTGCAGCAATTAGACCTTGCAAACCTTCATCGGAAGCCTGAACTCTTGATTTGTCAGCCTGAGATAAAAATGTTTTAATACTTTGTTGAGCATCAGCATACTTTGCCTCGCCATATTGGATATAAGCTCTCAACTTATATTTGATAGGATCTGTAACCTTGTCAAAAACTGAGTCTAAAGTTGATTTTGCATTCGCATAATCATCATTTGAGAAATAAAGCTTTGCTATTTCCAACTGAGTATAAGGATCTTCATCAGCATACTTTGTATAATTAATCAAATTCTGAGTAGCTTCTGCATTTTTTTGATATTTGATATTGAAGCCCGCTAATGCTTTGTAAGCAGGCGCGTATGTTGGATCTACAGCGATAGCTTTATCAATATTAGTTTTTGCTTGTTGCCATTGCTGAGCAGCAATCCAAAGAGTTCCTTTTCTAGTATAAACCGAAGCTTTATTTTTAGCAACGGCTTCTGCTTTATCATAAGCAGTCATTGCATTTCCCGGGTCTTTTTTGATTCTGTAGGCATCACCTAACGAATAGTAGTAATTCGCAGGAACACCAGCTTTTTGAGCTCTTTCCACTGCTTTATTCAGAAATGTAATTGCTAAATCTGGCGCGCTGTATTTTTCAAACAAAGTTAATGCTTCTCCCGCTCTGAAAAGGACTTCTGCATCTTTTTCTCTCGAGTCTTTTACGATTTGCTGAATTTCTGTGATTGCAGATTTATCTCCTTTACCCAATTTTACTGATGCCAATCCTAGTTTGTTGAGATAGCTTTTCGGATCAGCTGCAATACCTTTATTGAAACTTTCTTGAGCCAAATCAAAATTAGGATCAAATTGAGTTAAATATGTGTTACCTAAATAGAAATAATTACTAGCTTCTTTAGGATTTTGATTGATTAAATCTGTATAATTTTGTTTTGCTTTCGCATATTTTTGGCTATCCACGAAATTGATACCGTCTTGTACAGATTGTGCAAAACTAAAACTTGTGAAAAAACCTACCGCTGCAGTTACAGCAATTTTTTTTGATAAATTCATTATATTCTCTTTTTTCATTTTTCGTAACTATATAAATTTTTGGTTTGACCGTCAATATTTAGACCAAAATAGACAAATAAAATTAATTCTTCTGTTAAAGAAATATTAAAAATATTGTCATTTCATCTGTACTTCTCTTCTAAAGATATTGTAAGGTTGTAATCCTTCTTTTTCAACAACAATTTGACCGAGCTGCTGGCAGGAAAAACGAATAAAACCATTTCCTAAACCGTAGTAAGGTTCATTTGTAAGGAAATACAACACCCTTGTGAATGGATATGTCATATTTTTCAAATTCTCAGAAGAAACATCGTAAGTCTTATCATCCTTGATAACTTTTAGAACCTTCAACTCGTTTCTCAATTTGGTTGCTTCCTCTCCAAAAGGCCTGCTAATCGTGTTATAGCTAATAACGCCAATTTTATCCGGATAATTTTTCAACTGTTCAACCACATTCTCATTACCGTTGATAATTGAGAACTTAAGGTCTGCGGGATTCTTTCTAAATGTTTGAGCAACAAAATTTAAATTACTAGAGTTTGTGCCGTCAAAAATTAATTTCTTTTGATCTGACATCAGCTCTTTGAAAATATCATCGGTAGAAATGGATTCAAGTGGAGAATCTTTCGGAACAACGAAAAGAACAGCATCTGCAGCAAATTTACCTGGCAACCACGGCAAATCAATTTTTTTATCATACGCCTCCTTTTCCTGCGCAGAAAGCTCTCTGGACATCACCACAACTCTGGCTTTTCGATCTAATAGATCCAACAAACCCAAATCTTCTTTTTTGATGACAACCTTTATTTTTGTTTCGGGGTTGAGTGCTATATATCTCTCAGACAGCGCCTCTATAACGCTTTTAAAAGATTCATCAGCTTCCACAGTAATTATGCCTTTATTAGGCGTGTCAATTTCTTTCGTGTTCTCTTTGGTACACGAAATTACTATAGCAAAAGCTGCTATTAACAATAGAAATATTTTTTTCATTATTAATTTTTATTTTTTAATGATAAAATAGCACGCACAATACGGAAGATCCCGTAAGCTATCAGTAATCCACCTAATGGATAAGCGACATTAGGTTCTAAAAAAATGATGAAGAATTTATAAACGATAACTACAATTCCCAAAACAATGTAGAAAATACCCGTTATCAAAGAAAGCCAATTAAACATACTACAAATTTAATAAAAAAAAGAGAAGTTGTAATAACTTCTCTTTTATATAATCCGTTAAAAATTAAATCCTTATTGGAAATTCATTGTAACTGGTAATCTAAATCTAGATCTTACAGGCTGTCCATTAACTTTACCTGGAGTCCATTTAGTTTTAATTCCTTTTACTGTAGATTCAGCTTCTCTGTTGAAATCCGAATTTGGACCATTCGCTTTAACCTGAGTCAAAGAACCGTCTTTCTCTACAACGAAAGTAATTTCAGTTTTCAAAGTACCTTCACCTTCTAAACTTCCAGAATCAAAATTGTTACTGAATTTTGTTCTGAATGAATTGATACCACCTGGATATTCTGCTGCTTGATCAACGGATTCGTACACCTCGTTTGTAACTGGTTTTACTTCCGCAGCAACGCCTTTACCTGTAACAGGTGGTGGCGGTGGTGCATATACTGGAGTTTTAACACCTTCCTGATTTTGAAGCCCCGTCGTAGTCTCTAATTGCTTAGTAATTGGAGGTGGCGGTGTTTCAATTTTAGGCGCTTTTTTTGGTTCCGGAACAACGTTCTGAATAACCTCTTGCTTTTCCTCTTCCTTTGGAGGAGGAGGTGGCGGTGGTTCTTCTTCTTTAGGCTGCTCTATGATTGGTTGGTCTTCTAAAATTTCAACCAAATCAGCTTTCACCTCTACAGCATCTCTAGCATTCATCTCCTGAATTTTAAGATAAATAAGGGGCGAAACTGCAAGAAGAAGGAAGAAAGCCGTTCCAATTAAAAAGGACTTTGTTAGCAATTTAGGATATGTGGATCTTAGATCATAAGCACCATATTCCTTATTTCTATTTTCGAATACAATCTCATCCAAAGTTGGATTGTAATTCAAATTATCTTCTGCCATTATTATTTTTTAAAAATGATACTTGTAGTGGATTATTCTCCAACTTTCTTTTTGTAAACAGCTTCTTCCCACGGTTTGATATCGGTAACACCATATCTTTCGTTTTTGGTAACAGCCATTTCATCCAGAATGTCTACAAAGTTTTTATATACCGCATCGTCCGTTGGCTTGATAATGACCGTAAATTTGTCTTTATCAGATGCTCCAGCTTTTGCTCTCTCAATTACTTTCGTAATACCTTCTCTATCGAAGTTAGTTTCAACCAATGTTTGGTCATTGAGACCAGCTTGATCTTGTTGATGATAAAAAATCTTATTATCCTTACCTATGATGATAGAAATTGAATTATTCAATTTGATTTCTGTATCAGGTGGTTTTTGGTTTTCCTTTGGTTTCGCCGGAAGACCAAGATCCATTACGTTAGGTTTACTAAATGTTGTTGTAAACATAAAGAATGTAATCAAAAGAAAACCTAAATCTACCATCGGCGTCATATCTACACGGGTATTCTGCTTCTTCGAGCGGACCTTGCCACCTTTCCCGCTATCGTCTTTTACTTGAACTTCTGCCATTTCTAATAGTATTAATTAGATTTTTCTTGTGATGTGATCAACCAAAATTTAAGAAAATCAATATCTCTTAAACCTTCAAACAAACTTTTTACTTTTGGGTATTTTGTAGTTACATCGCCTTTAATCGCAAGTTTGTAATTAGGATTAACTGCTAAACTTTGCTGTACCCAGTCTATTAGTTGTTTGTTTGTACTGTCCATTGGGATGCCTTCTTTTGCTTTGAAAGCTTTTTGCTTATCTTCAGGAAGATTCAAATAACTTTTCAGCTGTGTCATTGGCACTCCTACCGCTTGTACTTTAGTAAACGCTACTTTCTCTGGGTTTGAAAAACTCATTCCGTATTTCTGACCCATTTTATCAAGAAGTTGAATTCTCTCTGTCCCGTTTTCAACAGGTTGGAAATAGAATTTACCAGCTTCAGTAACATTTATTGTCATAAGACTTGCATCAGGAAGTAATTTTTCTGATATAGAAGAAGGCGGTTTTATCTGCTCCACATCAGGTTTTTTGAACTGTGTGGTTAATATAAAGAATGTAAGAAGTAAGAACGCTACATCACACATTGCGGTCATGTCCGTAATTATTCCATGTCTTTTTGGTTTAATTCTCGCCATTATTATAAATGTCTTTGTTAACTAATTTATGAATTTGGAACTGCAAATTTTACAAGTTCCGATATTGCCTTATTTCTTAATGAAATTCAGCAAAAGACTGCTGGATGCTCATTGAGATCTCATCGATCTTGTAAGTCAATCCATCAATTTTAGACGTAAAGAAGTTATAAAGAATAATCGCTACTGCAGATGTACCAATTCCTAATGCAGTGTTGATAAGTGCCTCAGAAATACCGATTGATAATGCGCTAGCATCTGGAGTTCCGCCTCCACCACCTAAAGCAGCGAACGCCTTGATCATCCCGATTACTGTTCCAAGTAGTGCAACCAATGTAGCAACTGTACCCAGTGTAGAAAGAATCATCATGTTTTTCTCTAACATTGGCATCTCAAGCGTCGTAGCTTCTTCGATTGCTTTTGTAAGCGCTGCCATTTTTTGTTCTTTGTCTAAAGTAGTATCTTTAGCTAATGCTTTGTAAGTAGTAAGACCTTCTTTCACAACATTACCTACAGATCCTTGTTGTCTGTCGCACTCTTCTAGAGCCTCATCAACTTTGTTCTGGTTTAGCAAGCTTCTGATTTTCAAAACGAAATTATCAACGCTTCCATTTCCAGCTGCTTTGCTCAAAACGAATGATCTCTCTATTGCAAATACAATCACAACGATCATAAATGTAATAAGAATAGGAACGATAAATCCTCCCATGTAAACCATCCCAAGACCGTGTGGATGTAATTCTTTACTTTCTATATCAGCAAAAGCTACAGAAGCTACTCCATCGATACGTGGGTCAGCAGTAAAGTTTGATGGGTTACCACAAACAAATAAATAAATAGCAACACCTATTACTAATAAAATAGGAATAACTACAGCAGGATTAAGACCTCCTTTTTTCTTAGCAACTACTTGCTCATCCGTGTTTGAAACATTCATTTCCATATTAAAACTAAATTATAATTGTTAAATTTTATCTTGTAAAATAAAGTCAAATATTTTAAAAATGCAAAATTATTTTTGCTTTGACTTCTAATTTTTTTATCTACTAAAACTGCTTTATTCAATTATTAATTAAATACAAACCTTGTTTTTATGAATTCATTATCTCTTTTGGAAACATTAGTGGAAGATATTTAAATTTCGCATACATAAATTGTGATTTTAATTTCAAAGAATTGCAGTGCAAAAAATAATAATTTTTCTTAATGTTTCCCAATGTATTACTAAATCATACGACAATATTGATGATTTTTTTAGGTACGAAAATAAAATTCTTTACCGAATTGTCGCCTAAGAAGCGTTTTACATCCTCATTATTCATCATTAATTCCTGCACTTCTTCTTTGCCCAAATCTGCAGACAATTTAATTTTAAATTTCATCTTTCCATTGAAACTTACTGGATAATCTATCTCATCTTCTACAAGATAACTTTCATCCAATTTCGGAAATGGTTCAAATTCAATGGACACATTACTTCCTAACAAATTCCATACCTCCTCACAAATATGGGGCGCATATGGTGAAATAATAACAGCTAAAGGTTGCAAAATATTGCGTTTATTGCATTTTAATTTTTGTAACTCATTGACAGCAATCATAAATGAGGACACGGAAGTATTGAAAGAAAAATTCTCAATATCAAAATTAACTTTCTTTATTAAGGTATGAAGGATCTTATATTCTTCTTTCGTTGGCTCGTCATCAGAAACTGAGAACGTATCACCATCGAAATAAAGATTCCAGAATTTTTTCAGGAAACCATAAACGCCGCTAAGACCTTGCGTGTTCCAAGGTTTGGATTGTTCTAATGGACCAAGGAACATTTCATACAATCTTAAACCGTCCGCTCCGTATTCGTTACAGATATCATCAGGGTTGACGACATTGTATTTTGATTTGGACATTTTTTCCACTTCACGGTCCGTGATGTATTTACCATCATCATCCAAAATAAAATCTGCATTTGCATAATCTGGTCGCCAAGTCTTAAATGCTTCAGTATCTAATTCATTTGTTGTTCCTTTTAATAAAGATACAACAACGTGAATCTGTTGAACTCCAAAAACAATTTTATCACTTAAAAAATCGATTAATTCTTTTCTATCGGTAAAATTCTGTTTATTAATTTTCAAACTAGTTAGTGTACCAAAAAAATTACCGAGACTTGGATTAAATAAAATTGGGAGTTTTTTAATCAAGTTATTAATTACAATATCTTTAAATTTTTCGTTTTCAAAAAACTCTTCAGTTTTTATACTTTTAGATGTAAATATTGGATCTAAAACATTCATTAAAGGCTCATATGAAACGAAATTGTCATTAATTTTGATATACGGAATAACTTTATAAACAAAAGCACTCATCCCCAAAATCATCCCTTGATTAATCAACTTTTGGAAAGGCTCATTTTGTTCAATGTAATTTCTGTCCTTCAAAAACATATTCCAAAAACGGGAATACAACAAATGTCCGGTGGCGTGTTCGCTTCCTCCGATGTACAAATCAACTTGTCCCCAATAATCGGTCAATTCTTTTTTAGCAAAAACTTCGTCATCATTCGGGTCCATATATCGTAGGAAATACCAGGAACTTCCGGCCCAGCCAGGCATTGTAGATAATTCTAATGGGAAAATGGTTTTATCATCAATCAAATCCGTGTCAACCACTTTTTGATTGGCCTCGTCCCAAGCAAATGTTTTTGCATTTCCTAATGGTGGGTCGCCGTCTTCTGTTGGTAAATATTTTTCAACCTCAGGCAATTCCAAAGGCAAAGCGGAAGTTGGTAATGTGTAAGGCATTCCTTCCTTATAATAGATAGGAACCGGTTCGCCCCAATATCTTTGTCTGGAGAAAATCGCATCACGCTGTCTGTAATTCGTCGTTCCGTGGCCAATTCCCAGGTTTTCAATTTCAGCAATGATTTTTGATTTTGCATCATTATAATTAAGACCGTTAAGGAAATCAGAATTCACGCAAACCGAATCCTTAGAATCGTAAGCTTCTTCCTGAACATTCACATCAGATTCTACAACCTTGATGATTTCCAACCCGAATTTCTTTGCGAATCTATGGTCACGCTCGTCGTGTGCAGGAACCGCCATCACAGCACCAGTTCCGTAACCCATCAACACGTAATCCGAAATATAAACCGGAATATTTTTTCCTGTAAATGGATTAATAGCATAACTTCCCGTGAAAGCACCACTCACATTTTTCACATCAGCCATTCTATCACGTTCTGTTTTTTTGGAAGTTTCTAATATATATTGGTCAACCTCAGCTTTTTGTTCTGCACTTGTCAGATTTTGAACCAAAGGATTTTCCGGTGCCAAAACCATAAAGGTTGCTCCGAAAATGGTGTCAGGTCTTGTCGTGAAAACTTCAATTATCTCTCCGCTTTCAGTTGCGAATCTTACCTGAGCGCCTTGAGATTTTCCAATCCAATATTCCTGAGCATCTTTCAAAGGTTGTGGCCAATCCAAAGTTTTCAAACCTTGCAACAATCTTTCCGAGTATGCAGAAATCCTCATACTCCACTGCATCATTTTCTTTTGGAAAACAGGAAAACCACCTCGTTCAGATTTTCCGTCTTTGATTTCGTCGTTTGCCAAAACCGTTCCAAGAGCCGGACACCAGTTCACAGTCGTTTCCGCACGGAAAGCCAAACGGTAATTTAGTAATATCTCTTCTTTTTTAGTTTCAGAATAAGATTTCCATTCTTCTGAAGTGAAATTCAATTCTTCATTTTGATTCGCATCAAAACCTTCTGTTCCTTTTTCTTCAAAATGTTTGATTAAAGTTTCGATAGATTCTGCCTTATCCGTATTTTTATTATACCACGAATGAAACAACTGAATAAAAATCCATTGCGTCCATTTATAATAAGAAGGATCCGAAGTTCTCACTTCCCTGCTCCAGTCGAATGAGAAACCGATTTTTCTTAATTGCTCCTCGTATCTCGTGATATTTTGCTCCGTTGTAATTGCAGGATGCGTTCCGGTTTGTATCGCATATTGCTCAGCAGGAAGTCCAAAACTGTCATAACCAACCGGATGCAAAACGTTGAAACCCTGATGTCTTTTGTATCGCGCATAGATATCAGAAGCAATATAACCGAGCGGATGTCCCACGTGAAGTCCAGCTCCGGAAGGATACGGAAACATATCGAGGACGTAAAATTTAGGTTTATCGGTTGAGTCGGAAGTCTTGTAAGTTTGATTGTCTTCCCAGTATTTCTGCCACTTTTTTTCTATCTGCTGATGGTCGTAAAACATTCTCTGAATAAGGAATTAATAATGAATAATTTTTTTAAAGATTCACAAAGTTAAGATTTTGAGGCAAACTGACAATCTTAAATTTTCGTGTTCATATTTTAATAGAATGATAGTAATTTGGGCGCCTTTATCCGTCCTCCACTCCCGCTTTTTTGCTCGTCGTCCCTCCTCACAAAAAGAGCTCCGTTCAGGCCGGGGCGCAGGTTACAGCTTCGAAACAAGTTTTGTCATTTAGAATTAACGAAATGAGAATAGTTTTATATAAAAAAAGTATCACTCCTACGGAGCTTAAAAAACAATTACGGTTCTTTACTACAAACATTTCGCTACTACGTAGCTTTTTTTGATATCCTATAAAATCAAAGCGATTATTAAAAATCTATTCTGAAAATATTCAGGGTTGCTCCATCGGAGCAAAATGTTTGTAGCTATAATAAACCTTGACGAAACAGAGCTACGTAGGAGTTTAATGTTTTGGCAATACATCCACTCGCCTTTTGAATATGCAAAATCTTTATCTTTGTAAAAAATTCACAAGTGCCGGAAATCTCAATCATCACACCTTGTTACAATTCTTCAAAATACCTGAACGAAACCATTGATTCCGTCCTTAATCAAACTTTCCAAGATTGGGAATGGCTGATTACAGATGATTGTTCAACAGATCATTCGGTGGAGATTCTGAAAAAACAAAACAACCCACGAATCAAAGTTTTTAAAGCTGAGAAAAATGGCGGTGCTGGAGCAGCAAGAAACATTTCATTGAAAAATGCCACAGGAAGATTCATCACTTTTCTGGATGCCGACGATTTTTGGGAACCGAATTTCCTAGAAGAAATGGTCAATTTTATGAAATCTGAAAATGCAGAATTGGCCTACTCCACTTATTCCCGTTGTGATGAAAATCTCAATCCGACAAAAATTGGAGATTTCGAAGCGGATAAAATTGTAACGTTTAATAATCTTCTGAAAACTTGCAGATTATCACTTTTAGCATCGATGTACGATTCCAAAAGAGTCGGCAAATTCTATTTTCCGGAAGGTACAAAACGTGAAGACCACGTGATGTGGCTGGAACTTCTGAAGAAAATCCCGCAAGGAAAACCCCTGAAAAAGACTTTGTCAAAATACAGAATGCTTCCAAACAGCGTGTCCCGAAAAAAAACGAATATTATGAAAGACCAATATCTGGTTTACAAAGATTACATGAAATTTTCTACATTGAAATCTCTCTATTACACTTCCAACTGGGCATTCAACGGATTTTTAAAATATTCTAAAATTTTTAATTAATGGAATATTCAAAAGAATTCAAACAAGCCTTGAGCGAATTTTCTCCGATTGAGAAAGACCGATTGATTTTCCGATTGTTGAAGAAAGATAAATTGCTTTCCAAGAAACTGTATTTCGAACTCATCGATCCGGAAACGACAGATGACAAACGAAATGCGATGGAAGAAATCATCAGCGAAAGGGTTGCTGAGATTTCCAGATACGTTGCCAATCAGAAATATTTTTTGGTTTTAGTCAGAAAACTGAGCGCAGAAATTACGGAACACGTCAAAATTACAACGGATAAATTTGGAGATGTCTATCTGAATTTATTTTTAGTCAATAAAATCCTTGAACACAACGAAAAACTGGGAAGACAGAGATTCGATGCGGTTTACAAACTTTACATTTATCTCATCAATAAAATCATCAAAGCCTTAATTCAAATCAAAAAACTGGACGAAGATTATTGGATGGAATTTGACGAACTTCTTACCGACATCGAATTCCAAATCCACGAAACACTTTATCTGGAAAAACTTTGCATCAACAACGGTTTCGATTTCACTTGGCTGAAATGCGAAAACATTCCTGATCATTTTGAATTGATTATTAAAGAGATAAAAAGTCAAGGATTTTTGCGGTAATGCAGAATTTTCACAAGTAAACTGAAGCTCAGAAAGGGCGATATGTTTGCAGAAATACAAGGAAAGAAGTGGATAAAGCTCAAAAGGAGCGATACTTTCTAGACAACACTATCGCAGATTCTGCAAATTTTGCTGTTTTTTGTATCATTAAATCTGCAAAATCTGCGAGAATCAATCTATAGATTTAAAATTTTCCTCATAATAATCTCTGTAGAATCTGGCTGAGATGTCACAAAAGCACCAGCATTTTTCGCCATTTCTTTCAACAACGATTTTTCTCCTGGTTCAACTTTGGAATCATCTTTTATAATCTCTGTAATAAAAGCTGAAGCCAGTACAAAATCTTCAAAACTTTTTGCGCCTTTTGCTTTAACCAGATCATCAGCTTCTGGGTTTTTCTTGTATTGATTTCCAAAAACAACTGGTACACCATAGACAGCTGCTTCCAGAATATTGTGTAAACCAGCAGAATGAAATCCGCCACCGACAATCGCCAAATCTGCGTAAGAATATAGTTTGGACAATTTTCCTATGGAATCTATGATAAGAGTTTGAAAATTAGAAAGTTCTACAGATGGAGCGTTGTAGAGCGAACTGTAAAGAATCGCATTGGGAAATAATTTTTGCAAATGCGGAACTCTCTGCAAATCGTGCGGTGCAATAATCATCTTGGTTTCAGGAAGCTTTTTCACCAAAATCTGAGCAATATCTTCTTCCGCTTGCCAACTGCTTCCAAAAACAATCAGCTTTTGAGTGGCTTTGAATTCTTCTATAAAATCAAGATGATTGTCGCGGTCCAGAAACTGTTTCACTCGGTCAAATCTTGTATCACCAGAGACTGTTGAATTAATCAATCCGATATTTTTTGCCAGTGCAGAAGACTTAATGGTTTGATGAAAAAACCAATCGACGTTTTCTTTGAGCTGTTTTACAAACCACTTTCCATAGTTTTCAAAGAAAACCTGATGCTCATAGAACAATGCGGAAATCACATAAACTTTCGATCCTTGATTTTTCAGTTCTTGTAGAAGATTGTACCAATAATCATATTTTACAGTGAAAAAAATCTCAGTTTCAAAGCTGGAAACAAATTCTTTAACATTTTTTTTTGTATCAAATGGCAGATAGCAAATCGCATCGGCAATCTGTTTTCTTTTCTTGACATTTTCGTAACCGGAAGGCGAGAAAAAAGTGACCAAAGATTTATGTTCGGGAAATTGCTCTTTCAGTTTTTCAAGAACGGGAAGTCCTTGCTCGTATTCGCCTAAGCTGGAAGCGTGCATCCATAAAACCTTTTCCTCGGGAGAGAAGGCATTTCTCACTATTTCTAAAGATTGCTTTCTTCCACGGATTCCTTTTTTGGTTTTGGAATCGAAGAGCGAAAAGACTTTCATCCCGAAAATCATTAAGTGAACGAAAAGATTGTATATAGATTTCATTTTATTTAAGATTTTTGAGTGCCTGATTTTTAGCTGAATAAATCATCATTCCTATAATTAAAATGAATATTGATCCTAACAAATAATTAATTACAGCACTTAATTCTTTGGTTTTTCCCAATGCAATAGAAAAGCTTTCATAAATAGCATCAGCAAAAATAAGCATTAAAATTACATTCAAAATATTGACAATAAACTTTCCTGTTTCTGGATTTTCTTTAAGGTTTCGAGGGATATTTAAGAATCTGGATTTTGGGTTTTTGGAAAAATATAACATTACTGCAAAGCAAATTGTTGCAACAACAACTAAAAACCAAACTGTTTTTCTCGTTCCAAAATCATCTGGTTTACCATTGAAATCAAAATGTGTAGGAATGATTTCTGGAAGTTTTTGATAATTAATAATCGTAAAAATCCAGATGAAAATTAAGATCAGACAGGAAATTGTAATTGAAAAAATGGAAACGATTTTCATTGGTTTTAGCTTTATTTTCTTGTTACAAATCTATCATTATTTGTTGAAGGATTGGAAATCACTAGAAATTCCAAATCAACATTGGATCTGTTTTCTATCAAATGAACCTGCTCTGGGGCAATATAAAATCCTGATTTTTCTTCTACTTCAAAAGTTTTTTCATCGATAACGAATGTTGCTGTTCCTTTTATAATGAAGAAAAACTGTTGCGCGGTTTTATGAAAATGAAATTCTTCTTGTGAATTTGGAGGAATGATTTCTTGTTTAATGGAAAGACTCTCTAAGTTCAGCAAAATCCAGCTATCACAGTTTTCTCCCCAAATATAATGTTCTGAATTCTGTTTTGAAATCTTCATTGATTTTTTTACTAATACAAATCTATGAATTAGTAATTATTTGGCCGAAGTTTTATTATTCCGAAATAATTTTGTTTAGCTAGATTGCTGCGGAAAATATGGTGTTTTGGTAACAAACCTGGATTCGACGACAGAAACCCGCAGCCCGACTTGAACGTAGCTCATTTTTTGCGGATGCGGAAGTTTCTATTGTACTGAAAATTTGTAGCAAAAAATAGCGGGAGTGGAAGGCGGAAAAGCTGCCATAAAAAATAATATTAAATAGGTTTGGACGGAAACAAAAACCACCTAAATCATAAAAAAGTGTTATTGATATCAAAAAGTGTGAACAAAGTTGCCCTTGTTCACACTTTAAAAACTCAAACTATAAAATACTACTATGTATTATTTTCTTATTGCTTTACAAACTGTAGCTCGCCTGCAATTTTAACTTCTTCACTCACCATTACACCGCCTGTTTCCAAGGCTGCGTTCCAAGTCAATCCGAAGTCGCTTCTTTTGATTTTGCCTTCGAAAGAGAAACCTGCTTTGGTGTTTCCCCAAGGGTCAGAATTGATGCCGCCAAAGTCTACGTCTAATGTTATTTCTTTGGTAATGCCGTTCAATGTTAGATTTCCTGTTACGTCGCCGTTCAAAGTTGAAGCTTCGAAGGTGATTTTCGGGTTGGCTTCTGCATTGAAGAAATCTGCAGATTTCAAGTGATTGTCGCGGTCTGCGTTATTGGTAAAAATTGAATCTGTATCCACAAAAGCTGAAACTTTTGCATTGGCGAATGTATCGTCTTCTGCATCGATCTCTGCATTGAAAGTCGTGAATTCTCCTTTTACATTAGAAATCATCAAGTGTTTTACTTTGAAAGTGATTTCGCTATGAGTTGGGTCTAATAACCATTTAGTTGCCATAATTTTAAATATTTTGTTGTTTAATTATAGGGCAAATTTATGGTGGTGGAAGTTATCTCACATTGATGTAAGTTAAGAATTGTATTTCTCGGTCAGATATTTCCAGTACCGCTTCGGAACGTGCTGAATGTGGAGCTTGGTATTTTTCCGTTCCTTGATGTTGGTTTTCGTGAAATAGCTTTGCCAAAGGGTCTGATATTTTTTTTCTTCCTCGTGGAATTTCTGTTGATATTGGTTTAAATCTAATTTTTCATCTGGATAAAAAAGTTCGCAGTTTTCCAAATCGTAGAACAAACCATAATGTCGCCGCAAGTCATAAATCATCCATTTTTGGTCCGCATATCGGTCTTTGAAATGTTTTCTGATTAAAGGCAAAACATTAAAATCTGGGTCAATTTTTGCGAAATAAATATCATCCTGCATTTTTTCAAACCTCACAAAAGCAGTCATTCTGTGCCTTTCTCGGCTCACAGATTTGCAGATTTTAGCGATTTTCAGAATATCATCATTAGCAAAATTTTTCAGAACATTTTCTTCCGGAAACTTAACAGATTGTCTCACAACTGATAAAATCAACTGTTCCAATTCATCATCTTCCGAAAGATAAACCCTCAGCAAATCATTAATACCCGATTTTCCGATACTTTTTTCCAACTTGTTCAGCACTCTTTCCGATTTTTCTTGCTGCGTTATAACTTCGTGTATTTCTGCAAACATATTTTCCTGCACAAATTTTTCTCGGTTACGGATTTCCACATTGCGAAAACGATACTCAAAAACCTCGAATATTGCGGTGAAAAGTCCGTCGAAACTGCCGTCGTAGAGTAGGGTTGTCATTTTTTTTGGTCGCAGAGTTTTTGGGTTGGAGCGTTTGAGTGTACGAAAGATTTAGCGTTGTCAGGCAGAGCAAAGTCGAAGCCTTAAAACAAAGTCAGTTGCTGAGAAAACTGATTCTGAAATTTGGATTGACTTCCACCAATGATTAATTTTCTCAAATTCAAGTCTGTCAAATGCTTTAAAAATGGGTTTCCGTAAGTAAAATCTATAAAATATTTGGCTCGGTTTACGGCTGCTCCCAGTTTTTTAAGATGGTCAATGCTCAAAACCTGAAATTGTCTTGCATTCAAAATTTTCATTGCTGTTTTCACCCCAATTCCGGGGATTCTTAGAATCATTTTGTAGTCTGCCGTTTGAATATTTACCGGAAATTGATCCAAATGTCGCAACGCCCAACTTAATTTCGGGTCTACTTCCAAATCCAAAAAAGGCATATTGAAATCTAAAATTTCATCGGCTTTGAAACCATAAAACCTCATCAACCAATCCGATTGGTAAAGACGGTTTTCCCTTAAAACAGGAACTTCTGCAGTGATTGCAGGCAAACGATTGTCCACCGTTACCGGAATATATCCCGAATAGTAAACCCGTTTCATCCCATAATTTTTGTAGAAATAGTCGGCCACTTTGATGATTTGCAGATCATTTTCGTTAGTTGCTCCCACAATCATTTGCGTGGACTGTCCGGCAGGCGCAAACTTCGGAGCACTCCGGATAATTTTCTTTTCATCTTTATATTGCTGAATTCCTTTTTGGACAATCCTCATTGGTTGCAACATATCTTCACGATTTTTATCGGGAGCCAACAATTTCAACCCAGATTCTGTTGGAATTTCAAGATTGACAGACAGTCGGTCTGCATACAGAGCCGCTTCATTCATCAAATCGTCACTCGCTCCAGGAATCGATTTTAGATGAATATAACCATTGAATTGATGCTCGGTTCGTAGTTTTTTTGCCACCCGAACCAAGCGTTCCATCGTGGTATCGGCATCTTTGAAAATCCCTGAACTCAGAAACAAACCCTCAATGTAATTTCTGCGGTAAAAGCTAATCGTCAAATCCACTACTTCTTCAACGGTGAAAGCGGCACGTTTGATGTCGTTGGATTTTCGGGAAACGCAATAGATACAATCGTAGATGCAATGGTTGGTCAATAAGATTTTCAGAAGCGAAACACACCGTCCGTCTTCTGTATAAGTATGGCAAATTCCGCTTGCTGAGCTGTCTCCCAAGCCGCCATTGTTTTTTCGTTTGCCACCGCTGGAAGAACACGAAACATCGTACTTGGCAGCATCTGCCAATATTTCTAGTTTTTCTTTGATGCGGTCGAAATTCATAATTTAAATTTATTTTTAAAGTGGAATTGATTCAGAATTGAATGTCAAAAATAATTCCATAAATGAAGAAATTCAAGGATTTTAAGATTTAGTTATTAACAGAAAATTTTAATTTATTCAATTTCAAGTTTGTTATCGTCACGGTTTCCATCCCAGATTGATAGAACTTTTAATTGTTTGTCATCAAACTTGTAAAATAGAAGATAAGCACGAACAATTTTGACACGAATGTTTTCATCAAAATCCGTTTTTCTTCCAATCATCGGATTTTCAGCAGTCTTTTTTATGGTTTCAACAAAGAGTTTATTGAGTTTGATGCTATATCGTTTGGATTTATTTCGGTTAATCCAGTATTGGAGAATTTCTTTCCTTTCAAGATTGGCTTTTTCTGTCCAGTTTATTTTTCGTTTAGCCATTTCTCAATATCATTGTTGGCTTCTTCTTCACTTAAAACATTGTCGGATTCAGCTTCAGTCAATCGTTGTTTTTGCGCAGCACTTAATTTATAAATACCATTATCCAACTCAAAATCAAGAAGTTGATTTATCTCATCAATAATATAAGAATCCTTGAGATTTTGGATTCTGTTGATGATGTCTGATTTTAATTCCGCTGTGCTCATTTGTTTCTATTTGTATCAAATTTACAAAAAATAATGATTAATAATTTTTAGATTCGGATTCAAAAGCTATTTTTTTGAGTGGAATTAATGCAAAAATTAATGTCAAAATTCCATAAATGAAGAAAGTCAAGGATTTTAAGATTTAGTTACTAACAGAAAATTTTCAAATATTTAATTAATAAAATAATAATTATTTCTATGCCTATTTCCATTAATTAAACTATGAGATTTTAGAATGATTGTATTTTCATCCAGAATCTTTCCTTTATAATTTACTTCACCTGCAATACTTTTGTTTGAAAACTGATTTTTTTATTTTTCAATTTATACTTTCCAATCGAAATATTTTTCGAATTTAAAGTAAACCAACTTTCCAAATCTTGTGGTGTAGCGTCACATTCTGTTCCTACTTCTATTACATTTCCATTAGGATAAAATCTAATAAAATAATTAGTTCCTTCAACTTCATCTTTTTCAAAAATACATTTAGTTTGATATAAACCATCAAACTTTAATTCTATTTTTTCCTGAGCATTAAATCTTTGAAAAAGTAAGAAAAACAAAATCGAACAAATCAATGTTTTCATCATTTATTTTTTAATTAATCATATAATTAACTAAACAAATATACAAACCAATTCAATCAAATCCTTTAAAATCCCTATCTTTACAAGCATAAAATTGCACTATGAATCACAAACCCGTTGAAGGATTTTCCAAACTTACGAAACAAAGAAAAATCGATTGGCTTATTTCGGAATATTTGAGCAATGACCGAAGTTATGAACAAATTTTACAACAATATTGGAATAATGATGATGCTCTTCAGAAACTTCACGACGAGTTTTCGGAAAATACCATCTCCAATTTTTATATGCCTTACGGAATTGCCCCGAATTTCCTCATCGACGGGAAATTATTTGCCCTTCCAATGGCAGTGGAAGAAAGTTCGGTGGTTGCAGCGGCAAGCAAAGCGGCAAAATTTTGGTTGGACAAAGGCGGTTTCAAAACCACCATCATCAATACCGAAAAACTGGGTCACACTCATTTTATTTTGGATGTAGAACCGCACAAATTGCTTCATTTTTTCAATTTTAAGCTGAAGAAAAAACTCTTGGAAGCCACCGAAGACATCACTGCCAATATGAGAAAACGTGGTGGTGGAATTTTGGACATCAAACTCATCGACAAAACCTCCGAACTGGAGCATTATTTTCAGCTGAAAGCCAGTTTTGACACCGTAGATTCTATGGGTGCCAATTTCATCAATTCTTGTTTGGAACAGTTTGGCAAGACCTTGAAAGAGGAAATTCAGATGGAAGAAAGCTTCTCGGACGAAGAAAAAAAATCGTTGCAAATTGTAATGAATATTTTATCGAATTTCACGCCAGATTGCATCGTGAGAGCCGAAGTTTCTTGCAAAATTGAAGATCTGAATGACGATAGCGGAATTTCTAATGAAGAATTTGCCTGGAAATTCAAACGTGCGGTGACAATTGCAGAAATTGAGCCTTACCGTGCAACCACGCACAACAAAGGCATTATGAACGGTGTAGATGCCGTTGTGATTGCCACCGGAAACGATTTCCGAGCAACGGAAGCTTGTGCACACGCTTATGCGGCAAGAAACGGGCGGTATGCTTCGCTCACGCATTGCACAACCGACAACGGAATTTTCAGATTTTGGATAGATTTGCCTATTTCGGTAGGCGTTGTTGGCGGTTTGACGAATCTTCATCCGTTGGTGAAATTTTCTTTGGCGTTGCTTGGGAAACCATCGGCTCAGGAATTGATGAGTATTTTGGCAGTTTCGGGTTTGGCTCAGAATTTTGGAGCACTTCGCTCATTGGTAACCACTGGAATCCAAAAAGGACATATGAAAATGCATTTGTTTAATATTCTGAATCAAATGGGAGCAACCGAGGAAGAAAAACAGCATTTTGTAACCTACTTCAAAGACAAAACAGTGAGCCACCACGAAGTGATTGTGGAGTTGGAGAGGTTGAGAGGTAAATAGGATTATGTTTGGATTAGCTTTATCAGTATTTATTCTGGTTTTCGGTATATTTTTGAAAACTACCAATAATCCAGGATTCGCAAGTTCAAAAAAGTTTTCTTGGTTGTTTATCGCTTTGGGAATGATCACCTTGATAGGAAAAATTATCATTTTAAATCAAAAAGCAGAATTATAAAAAATGAAAAATATCACTCTAATCATCGGCGGAATCTACGGTTTATTATCCGTGATTCTTGGCGCATTTGGTGCGCACGCCTTCAAAAAAATATTATCAATCGAAAGACTGGAAAGCTTCGAAACGGGTGTTCGTTATCAGATGTATGCCGCTTTTTTTCTTTTGATTGTCGGTTATATATTGAAATTCGAAACGACTTCTGAAAAATGGATTTCTATCTTGATGATTGCCGGAACTTTTATATTTTCTCTGAGCATTTATTGTCTGGCTTTTCAGGATGTTTGGGGCGTTAATTTGAAGTTTCTTGGACCCATCACTCCGCTTGGAGGATTATTGATGATCCTAAGCTGGACTTTGCTGATTTTTTATTTTGTGAAAAAATAAACCTTCAAGGTTTCGAAAACCTTGAAGGTTTGAAAATTTTACCTCAAAAAATTTTCATTCAGCCATTTCAGCTTGTTGTAGCTTTTCAGGAATTTGGTTTTTAGCTCCAGGTTCTTTTCCTGCGCTTCCAGCAATTTATTCTCCCTGGAATTGATAAGGAACAAGGAACTCTCACCATTGCTAAACCTCGTCTCTTCTGCATTCAGAAGTCTTTGATAATTGTTTAGATTTTTGGTTGAAATATCAATTTGGGTAAAATAATTATTGACCTCATTTTTATAAGTCTCTATTTTGGTGCTTACTTCTCTAAATTTCAGTTGAGAATCCTGCTGGTTTTGAGAAATCTTAAGCTTGGCAATTTCATAATCTGCTCTTGCCTGTCTGAGGAAAATCGGGATTTCCAGCTTCAGTCCATACTGAAAATTATTGTCAAACAAAGGCAGAAAATCAGATTTATAATTTTCTTTGTTGAAGAAATTATAAGTGAAATCTACCTTCGGGAGAAAACTCTGCCACTTCAGCCTGCGCTCGCTTTCCAGGATATTTTGTTTCTGAAAATAATATTCCAGCGAGGCGTGATTTTCCAATTGTTTGGATTGCACTTCCTGTACCAAAAATTCATAATCTGTGTAGCCAGAATGTTCATTCAAGTCTGAGGACGGAAAAATCAACTGCGAAATCTCAAAAAGTTCCTGATTGTCTTTCCAAAGAAACATCTGCAGTTCCTGCGTACTTTTCACAAAATTAAGATAAGCCTCACGCTCCTGTAGTTGAAAACTTTGAAGTTGTGATGACGCTTCTACAGTATCAATGGCTGGTCTTTCTCCATATTCGTAGGTTTTTATGGTCAGTTCCAGACGTTTTCTGTTGATGTCGACTGCAAACTTTTGAAGCTTATAGATTTCATAATTTTTGACCCACTCCCAAAACGTATTTTCAGCATCCAACAACAGTTCGTTGGTCAAGACAAGTTGTTCCGCTTCGGTCATTTTCAGACCAAATCTTGCCTGGTCCAACATCGCTCTTCGCTTATCATACAAAAGATTTTTGGCTAAGGGAACAGTGATTCCAAATTGGTAAAGCCCACCTGGCGTTTCACTCGTATTGAGCTTCTCGCCCTGGATGTGGTTATAACTTCCCGTGATATCTATTCCGTACCACGTCGGGATGCCCAATCCTATGTTTTTCTGCTCATAATATCTGGTTCCGTCAATGACTTTTTCACCGATTTTACCTTCAATAACGGGGTCGAAATTCCCTCTCGCTTTCGTAATTTCGGCATTTGCGATTTTATTCTGAAGCTGATACCTGAAAGCCAGCGGATGATAATTTTTTACAATATTCAGAAATTCCTGATGAGAAAGTTTGAGGGAATCCTGTGCAAATGAAAACTGAACAAACCACAAAATGAGAAGTGCCGAAAACTTATTTTTTAGACTTTTCATCTTTTGTATTTTTTTCAGTTTTCACTTCGTAATAATCCGGCGGGAATCCGTTGATGTTTCGCCATAGTTCATACCAGATAGGAACATCATTCAGAATCGCAATACCCTGAACGCCGGTTCCCATTTTAATTTTTGGTGGCCATTGTTTTTCATTTTTATCCTGTATTACCAAAGCTTTGAACATTCCGTTTGCACTGATGTTGTTTTCTACGGCAATCACTTTTCCCGCAAAAGTTCCGTAGCTGGAATTGGGCCATCCAGAGAACACAATCGCTGGAAAACCATCGAAAATACACATCACGCGCTGTCCTTCTTTTACAAGTGGTAAATCAACAGGTTTGATATAAATCTCCACGGCATAATCTACCTTTTCCGGTACGATTACCCCAATACTTTCTCCATCTTTCAGAATTTCGCCAATTCCTGCTTTGTTGATTTGTACAACCTGCCCGTCTTGAGAGGCAATAACAAAATATAAACCTTGTCTCACTTTATAATTTGCCACTTGATTTTCCAGTTTGGCAATATCGCCATCACTTCCTTCGATCTGTCCCAAACTTTGGAAACGCTCGCCTTCAGTTTTGCTTAGTTTCTCGTTATAATCCTGGATGGTTGCATTTTGCTCTATGCTCACATTTACAATTTCCTGCCTGGTCTGTGCCAGTTTGTTTTCTGTAGCCGTCTTTTTGGCTAGTGCATTTTGATAAGAAACGCTTCTTTGCTGGAACTGAGTGAGAGAAACCAAACCCTCGTCATACATTTTCTTTTGTCTTTCGTATTGGTCAGAAGACATTCTGAGCTCATTGTTGGCTGCGACCAATTCTGCTTCTTCGCCTGCCAATTTATTATTCAGCTGGCTTATTTTCACTTTGAGCTGACTGAGTTTCAAATCTCTGCCAGAGTTAAGTGCCTGCAATTGACTATTAGTGGTTCCTACTTTTGCTTCGTAATATTTTTGTAATCCTTTTTTTGCATCTACCTGCTGTTCTGTTCGCTTCACCAAAAGTGGATCCATATAATCTTCTTTCACCTCGGAAAGCTGCAAAAGGGTATCGCCTTTTTTTACATAATCACCGTTTTTCACATACCATTTGATAATCCGTCCTGGTATTGGTGAGTTCAACTGTTGCGGACGCTGTTCCTGATACAAACTACTGACATTTCCCATTACCTTGATATTCTGCGTCCAAGGCAGAAACAAAACAATGATACCACCGAGAAAAATGAACAGAAACCATCTTTTCACTCTCGATTTTTTATTGATAAGGTATATTTTATTAACTGATTGCAATTCCATCTTTGTAGTAATTGTGTTAATTAATTTTTATTGAACAACGATTTTACAGAACCTTCCTCAATGCTGAGGTGCTGATCTGCTTCATTGATCAGCTTTTCATCTTCTGAAACAATAATAACCGTCACTGTTTCTTTCAATTTTAGAAGATATTCTGTCATTTTGATTTTAAACTCGTCATTCATTCCGTCCAGCGGATCTTCCAGAATCAGTAATCGCCTTGTACCGACCATTGCTCTTAGCAAAAGAATTTTTTTCTTAGAACTGAATGAAATCTCAGTATCTGTCTCGCTGATGTTGGTAAAAAACCCGTTGCTGAATTGGCTGGAAAAATTCTCGATGCCTATCTCGTCCGAGATTTCCAGAATATGTTCTGCGGTAGTTTCATTATGACCCAGAATAATATTGTCGAAAACAGTTCCTTTGATGATGGTCATATCGTCCAGATACATTCCGATCTGGTTTCTCAGAGCTATTTTGTCAATATTTTTCAGCGGGATTTTATCAAAGAGAATGCTTCCTGATGTTGCTTCATAGAAACCTGTCATCATATTAAGAAGCAGCGATTTTCCAGAGCCGAGCTTGCCAGAGATTACATTCATCGTATTTTCTCTGATTTTAAAATTTACATTTTCAAGAATTTTTTGATAGTCATTGAAAGCGAAATTTACATTCTTAAACTCAATTTCAAATCCAGCTTTTTCTTCTTCAAAGAGAATTTCGCCCATTTTTTCCTCAGGCAATTCTGTTACTTTGTTCAATTTGGCCAATGCAGCAATCACATCATAGTAACTTTCCAGGCTGACAATCAATTTCTCTACAGCGGTCATTATACTCAAGACAACGATTTCTGTGGCAATGAAGGCGCCGATATTCAACTGCTGATTGACCAAAAGATAAGTTCCGATTACTAACATAACCAGCGTAATAATAACCTTGAATGCGATAATGGTTTTATACTGAACCACCAGAACCCGGAAATGTGAAGTCCGATCATCAAGGTATTGCACGACTCTTTCATCGGTTCCCGCCAGATGAATATCGGTTTTGGAATTGAGTTTGAAAATTTTGATTGATGCTGCAATATCCTCCAGCCACGAAGCAACCTCATACTTTTTATCACTTTCCTCCAAACTGGATTGAATACCACTTTCCATTGTAAAACGGAAAATAATCACAACACAAATAATTACCAATGCTCCAAAAACCAAAAACCAGGGATGATAAAAAGACAACAGCAAAATACCGAAAATAATCTGTATCAAAGCAGTTGGGATCTCAAGTAAAATTTTCGAAATTCCCTTCTGGAGATTTTGTGTGTCAAAAAAACGGTTTACCAATTCTGGCAGATAATATTTTCTGGTTGCAGAAAGGTTGACTTTCGGAAGCTTCTCGGCAAAAGCGATAGAAAACTCCACAAAAATTTTCTGCTGAATTTTTTCAATGATTTGCATCACTTTCAGTCTAAAATAGCCGACCAACCAAGTCCCTAATACAACAAAACCGATTAAGATGTAAATGGAAGTCGCCATCGTAGCGCCCATCACAAAACTCACAATTGACTGAATGCCCAGCGGAACACTCAGCTGCACAAGACCATTCAGAATCGCGTAGAAATAAATATTGGTCACATCTTTCTTCTCTTTGGTAACGTATTGGAAGAGGTTGTAGCCGTGCTGTTTAGGAGAAGTTTCCATCATTTAATTTTTATTAATCAGATTAAAAGTCAAAAATCTTAAATAATCTAAGACGTAAAGTTTATGCTCCGTTTTACGAATATGGTTATCTGTCAGTTTGGGCAGATGCTCACTGAAAAACTGCTGATTATGTGCAGTTTCCAGAAGAGTGCTTGCCAAAGATTTCGGGTATGGAAAATCTGGTTTTGCTTCAACAAATACTTCACCCAAAAAATTACACAAGCTTTTCAGCGGACTGAAAACCATTTCTTTATTGATCTCATCTACTTCTTTCACCAGATAAGATTTGCTGCTTTCGGCGACAACTATACTGTGAAGTTTGGCAAGATCATAATCTTCAATATGATGCTCATTATCAGAATTGTGCGTAATAATTTCGAGAATCTTTTCGACCTTTTTGTAAGGATCATTAATCTCATTCAATGTCAGTTTCGAAATCAGTTCTATATAAGACCAATACCAATTGAGAATATATGTGAGCAACTTATGTTTAGATTGAAAATACCTATACACCGTAGCTTCCGTAGAGCCTATTTTATGCGCCAGTTTTTTGAAGGTGAAACTCTCAAATCCAGTCTCAAAAATCAACTCTATTGCACTTTTTACAATGGCTTTTCCAATCTCGGTGTTGTCCGGATTTTTTAGAAAAAGGTGATCATTGACTGCAAATTTTAACTGAAAGTTCATATTTAATTAAAATAAATTCTCAGTACAAAAGTATAAAAACCGTGCCAATGATAGTATTACTATACATTAAAATAGTATTAAAATGTGATTAGAAAATTCAATTGCGATTTTAATATGAAAGAATTATTATCAGAATCTGATTTAAGTCATTAAAAGTTACGGGATTTTCTTTTTGGCGTGATTCATTTTTCTTAAATTTGTCAATCTTATAAAATTTAAAAATTAATCAATAATATATTATGAATCTTCACGAGTATCAATCAAAAGAGATTTTAGCAAAATACGGGGTTAACATCCAACGTGGTTTTGTTGCAAACAATGTGGACGAAGCTGTGGCGGCTGCCGAAAAACTGACTGCTGAAACCGGAGCGCAAGCTTGGGTAGTTAAAGCACAAATCCACGCTGGTGGACGTGGAAAAGGTGGCGGTGTTAAGTTCTCTCCAAATATGGATAAACTTAAAGAAAACGCTGGAAACATCATCGGAATGCAACTTATCACCCCTCAGACTTCTGCTGAAGGTAAAAAAGTACATTCTGTTTTGGTAGCTGAAGATGTATATTATCCTGGAGAAACTGAAACCAGCGAGTTCTACGTTTCTATACTTTTGGATAGAGCCTTAGGTAAAAACACTATTGTATATTCTACAGAAGGTGGGATGGACATTGAGCACGTTGCAGAAGTAACGCCTCATTTGATCCACAAAGAAGTAATTGACCCAGCTTACGGACTTCAGGGTTTCCAGGCTAGAAAAATTGCTTTCGGACTTGGATTGGAAGGGAACGCTTTCAAAGAATTTACCAAATTCATCACTTCATTATATAATGCTTACGTTGGTATCGATGCTTCTCTTTTTGAAATCAACCCGGTTTTGAAAACTTCTGATAACAAAATCATCGCTGTAGACGCTAAAGTAACTTTGGATGGCAACTCCTTGTTCCGTCACAAAGATCTTGCTGAGCTGAGAGATACTAGAGAAGAAGATCCATTGGATGTTGAAGCTGGAGAAGCTGGTCTTAACTTCGTAAAATTGGACGGTAACGTTGCTTGTATGGTAAATGGTGCTGGTCTTGCAATGGCAACGATGGATATTATCAAATTATCTGGTGGAAATCCTGCTAACTTCCTGGATGTTGGTGGAACTGCTGATGCACAAAGAGTTCAGACTGCTTTTGGAATCATCTTGAGAGATCCGAATGTAAAAGCAATCCTAATCAACATTTTTGGAGGAATTGTTAGATGTGACAGAGTTGCGCAAGGTGTTGTAGATGCTTATAACGCTATGGGCAGTCTTCCTGTTCCATTGATCGTAAGATTACAAGGAACTAATGCTGTAGAAGCTAAAAAGCTGATTGACGAGGCTGGATTGCCAATTCACTCTGCAATTACTTTGGAAGAAGCTGCAAACAAGGTAAAAGAAGTTTTAGCTTAAGCTGAGATTAAACATAAAAGACAAACCCGATTCAGTATGAGTCGGGTTTTTTTATTGATAGCTGAGATTTAAAACTAATTCACATCGTGTCCTTTACTGTCTTCCGAGTTTTGGTCTACATTCGTAATATTGATGCTGGTTGGCGTCACAAGATTGATGTTTTCTTTCATCAACCTGTCATTGATTTTCATAATTGCGTCACTTTTCACTTTGCCGAAATTCGCTCCGATTTCCAGCCAAAACTTGACCTGCAACATAAAGACTCCTTGTTTTACGTTGGTAAAAATCACATCTGTTGTATCCGCTTTATCAACGTGTTCCAAATGCTGAATCTCGTCTAGTATTGCTTGTTTAGCTTTCGTAATATCCTCACCAACTGGAATCTCGAAGTCTAAAATGATCCGGCGTTGCGGAGATGCCGTGATGTTAAAAAAGGGCGAATTGAAAATGACCTGATTGGGAACATATACTTTTTTCCCGTCATCTGTAATTATCTTTGTGGTCAATAAGCCAATATCCTGAACTGTTCCGGAGTTACCGCCGATAGTGATGTAATCTCCAATTTTAAAGGCTTTGTCTACGCTTACCAGCATTCCAGAAAATATGCTTGACACTAAATCTTTGAGTGCGACACCCGCAATCACCCCGGCAACTCCCAGACTTCCCAAGAACTTAATAAAAAATCCGCTGAAACCCATTATTTCCAATGCAATGAAAGTTCCCATCAGAATAATCAAAAATCTGAAAACCGTGATCAATGTTACCACAGAGTCACTTTTGGTTTTGGGAAATAATTTGTGGAAAAGTTTTACAGACCATTTACTGAGATAGGTACTGGTCATCAGGAAAAATAGAAAGACTATAACTCCAACAATTAATCTAGGTGTAATTTCTGCCAAGCTGATATACCAGCGTTGCAAGACGGCATAAACGGTTTCAAAGTATTCCATGATGTATAATTAATAAAAAAAACCGACAAAAGCCGGTTTTATTGTATTTAAAATAAAATTTTATTTTGCTTCGTTAGCAATTCTTTTTGCTTGTGATCCTGGTAAATAAATACTTAGACCTACATTGAATGTAATATTGGAATTTAACCCTTCATTACCAAATCCAGCTCTACCTTCGTATTTCACAAGCCCTTCAATTCCAATATTCGGAGTAATGAAATAAGAATAACCAGGTCCAACTCTAAAATCAAGACCTGTAGTTGAATTTCCATTTTCAACTGATCTACCGCCTATTCCTAAATTACCTTCAAAAAACCAACGTCCGTGATTTAAAAGATTATCAACTCCCGCTTCTCCTGGAGATATAAAATATCTTCCCAAAGCACCAACTCCATATTTAAATTCTGTAGGAGTACCATTAGTTACTTTATTGAAATTTAAATCAACATAGCCTCCCAACGCTACATTATCTTTAATAAAATATGCCGCTTTAGGCTGTATACCGATTTGGTATCCACCTCCAGTGTTCAAGCCAAAATTACTAGCTAAAATACTACTTCCAACCATCCAGTTGCCTTCTTGAATTTGTGCATTAGCTGTTGATAATAAACCTGCTCCTGCTACAAATGCTCCTAATAATAATTTTTTCATATTGTTAAATTTTTCGTTTATAATTATATTTTTAACAATTTACAAAGGCTGTGCCATTACTATTATTATCGTTTTCGAATGTTAAAATATGATTATAATCATACACCAATATCCCATAAACTACAAGAGCCAAACTTATTAGGGTTGGCTCTTGGTAGATCAGTATGAGTAAGATATTGCTATTTAATCAATTGTTGTTCATAATTTTTCTTCAATAATTCCCAAATGAATTCTTGTTTGTATTTCATAACACTCACGCGCGAATTAGACTGTAGTTTTCCATACACATCCTTGTTCATAATCAATTGCATGGCTTTGTAAACAGCGTTTTCATCTTTGGGAGGAAAGATAAAACCGTCGTAATCATTGGTAATGATTTCATTACAACCGTTTATATCAGAAACAATTGCTGGTAAACCCATTGCCAGGGCCTGTAGCACCACATTAGGAAAACCCTCTCGATAACTTGGAAATGCCAAGGCGTTGCTTACCGCAAAATATGGTCTTACATCTTTTTGAAAACCGACAGAAATGATATCAGGGTTGCTTTCTATCTCATCCAGAACTTCCTGAGATAATGGATCCAGATCCTGTTCCAATGGTCCGACTAATAGAAGCTTCAGTTTGCTTGACTTATCATTTTGTAAACGTCTGAATGCTTTGATCAATTCGTTGATTCCTTTATCCTTCACCAATCGACCTACAAAGACGAAAACAAAATGATCTTCGGCGATACCAAGATTCATTTTTAATTCGGCTCTCGCTTGAGAAGACATTAGCGCGGGATCAAAATAATTGATATCTATTCCATTGGTGCTGCCATTTCCAATTACCTGTAATTTGTTTGCCTTACCCAATTTTTCTTTCAAAATAAAATCATAAAGACCTCTGGAATTCGGATATACGTTGGTAGCGCAGCTGTATGTTAATTTTTCGACTTGGTTCAACACCATTCTTTTAACTCCGGATGTTTCCATCAAAGGTAATCCCGCGACGGTATGAAGTCTCACTTTGATTCCCGCAAGTTTTGCTGCTATCATCCCGATTAGTCCGGCTTTTGGCGTATGAGTGTGTACGATTTCCGGTTTTTCCTTCTTCAGGTAGTTGTACATCTCCCAAAGCGATTTCAAATCCCGTATTGGGGTAATTTTCCGCGTCATTTCTATAACTTTGGTTTTCACACCAAGCTCCTGCCCCACTCTTTCCAGATAATCTTTGTCAGAAGAAATTGCTGTGACATCATAAAACTGATTCATAAAAGTCAGTTGTTTGCCCAAGAGTTTTTCTACAGAAATAGGAACGGTTGTGATACGGAAGAGTTTTGCCATTAAGGAAAATTTTTACAAAGATAAAAAAAGGGACGGAGGTTTCAGGACTTTGGTTGTGATAGTGGAACAATTGTAAGAGACTTGCGAGATCTGGATTTTGAGGTTTTTATTAGATTGCTTGAGGGATTTGTGATATGTGTATAATATAAAAAAAACCGTCCCTTTTATTTAGGACGGCTTTTACGGGTCTATTTACGAGAGATAAGATTCAGGGATTTGCAAACCTCAAGCTCAGAGAGCTTCATATAGTTACAAAATTCTGATATGCTCAGCTTATCCTTTTTTTCTTTCTGAAGTTCTTCTTTGATTTTTCTCAATACTCTTCGCGCATGCCCTTCTGAATAGCCCAAGAGTGTCGCCACATCTTTTGGGTAGATACAAATTCTCATTTTTTTAATATTAAGGCTGTGACCTCCACTATACCACCAAGATTTTGAGTGGTTTTCACAGTCCGATTAGCAGCAATCAGCAATGCCGATCATTGTAACATCCGATATGCCAGAAATCAATTTATTAATCAAGGAAGACCTTTTTCAGATGTGGTTAATATCATTTCTCTACGATAGTGATAAATTATCAGCTTGTCAATGAAAAATGGCTGATTAGAACGTTATATAAAGGGTATTAAAAACGGTATAATTGTCTGTAAAATAGCTGTGGTAATGACGTTATAAAAAGAGTATTAAAAAAAACGGTATGATTGTCTGTAAAATAGCTGTGTAGTGACGTTATAAAAGGGTATTAAAAAAACGGTATGATTGTCTGTAAAATAGCTGTACAGTGACGTTATAACTTTTCAAGAAATGATTTGCATCACTCAACAAACCGGCGTTCGTCAAGTGTAGGCATTCCGCAATAACTGAAAATTCAATGATCTTTTTTCTTCCAAAACAAATGTATGAAGAATTTTTTAATAGAACAATAGTGGAGTGACGGAGTTGGAGGGTTTGCAATATTTTTCTGGTGTTTTATAAGTTTACGCAGGACAATTTTGGATTGGATTGGGATGTGCGGGGTTTTGGGTGCGGGATGCAGGGTGCAGGATGACAGGTTATAATTATGGAATGGCTGAAAAATCTGGCTTATAAAAAAATCCCTTAGCTATTATTGGTTGCCAAGGGATTTTGGATTTGATGACCACATCAACTCAAATTTAAAATATTGAGCACATTAAAAGCTCCATTGTTCAAAGGATATTGGACCGTGTTTACTTCCTGGAAAAACTCAATGAGCAAAAACTGGAAGAGCGAGGGCAATGTTTCCGGCAACGAGAGCGAGAGATTGATATCCTGAGCTACATTGTCCAATCCGAAATTGAGCGGGACAGCCTGCACCAATGCTGAATCTGCAGTGTCAAAATCCAAGCCCAGCGCTGCATAGGTTATCGTTGCATGGGTAGCCCCTTCGGGTTTCAGAAGATCCTGCGCCGGTACAAATCCAGATACTTGGAAGTTTCCTGCCGCCACATCCAAATCATACGTTCTTCTCAAAACATTGCTTAACTGCGCCTTTTTGTTAAAATCGAATTTCTGAAGAAAGTTTCTTCCCATAGGATCTTCCAAACCGATACTGACCTTTCTTTGACCTCTGAGTGAAACGATATCCAGATTTTTGATTTTGTTGAATAGCTGCATCAGCCTGTTAGAAGTTCTTGCATCCTTGGCATTTTTGACCAAAGATCCCATCGCATCCCTTAGGAGCTTTGACGCTTTGGCATTGTTTCCAAATTCGCTGATGTTTTCTCGGGTTCTGGCGAATGCCGGATCGTTCATAATTCTGGATTTGCTCACTCCACCGGCCATTCTTACAAAATGACCCTCGGCATTGCGATAGAACGTAACTCCATCAATACTGCCTTCAATCTTAAATAAACCTTTTTGTCTAGGCATAATTTTAAATTTTATAGTTATTTTAAATGTCAGGACTTTCCTGCACTGTCGCACATTTTGCGCTTTGACAGAGCAAATATATGCTCGCAAAAACCAGATTGCCAACACGATGTATCATCTCCACCCCTTTTGTATTAAAAGAGCACAAAATGTCCGTTCTGGCGCTGGATCTCTATAGAGGCTTGTACGGATTATGTACGGGGGATGTGCGGGGTTGTACGAGGGAATTTGAGTTTGGGAGATTGCGCCTGTGGAGATGGAGATCTTCTATGATTGTTGAACAGAGCGCTTATACCCCTCCTTAGGCGGTGTTTTGATTTGCGTGATGATTTGGAGGGCTGCAATCAACAGGAATGGCATGTACATTATTTTTGTTCTCACAAAAATACCCAGGCACGAGTAACGCTGAATAAAGAAGAAGGATGATATGATGAAAAAAGAAAAAGCAATTTTTGCGAAGACATCAACTTTTATCAATCTAAAATTGATGCTGTACCTCGCAAACGCCAAAAATAATATGATGATAACAAAGAAATTCTCCACACTTAAAACAAAATAATAAAAGCTCTCTGAATCAAAAAACAGTGGTCTGAAGTTGAGTGCAAAAAATCTTTGCATCCCATTATAGTTGATCATTGGAACATAAGACCCGGCTCTCCTGAATGCTAATAACGAAGCATCATTTCTCTCCAGAATCAACTGCAAATCGAATGGATTTCTGTGTAACAAATACATAGTCATAAGGTACAATCCCAAAGAAAAAATAAATGTTGTTACTATAACCATAACTTTTTTCATTGAGAAACTTCTATCTCTGACTAAAAATGCAAAAGAAACAGCCAGCAAAAGAAACATTGCAACGTGTGGGCGAATCAATATCAATAAGATCCACCCAAAAAGGTATTGGAAATGCAGGTATTTACATTTTATCTGGTTGATGATGATCCAGACGATCGCCAAGAAAACTACAGGCTCTTTCCCAAGCATGGAAGTCCAGAAATGCAGATTTGGCAACAGAAAAACAGACATCAAAAAATATTTTCTCCAATTATTTGAGGGACTGATATAATCCAATGCAAATTGGTATAGCAAAATAATAGGATAAATACCTATCAGACTATAAAGCAGGAAACCGCTCCAGAATGGCAGCTGTAAAATATTAGATAAAGGATAATTGATTAGTCTAATAATTTCCGGTCCCACTCCCAGATAGTCTCCCCAAGATTTTTCAAGATGCCAATACAAATAGGCATCACCCATATTCTGTTGGCTATATTGCCAAGAAATACAAGAGAAGGCTAGATGATAGAGCAGAAGAAAAATGGGAAATCCCAGGCATTTTATTTTCATGAGCGATTATCTTATTTTCTTTACCAGCAAGCCAAAGTAACGGGGTGGTAATTGATTATGAGAAGTTAGACTCTTATTTCCTTTGATTACCAGACTGCTGTCTTCGATTTCTAATCACTTGTTGTTCATAAGAAAATATCCACATAATGTTAATAATGAGTCCCGGAAGAAACATATTACGCATACGAATCATAATCCCCATATTACCCATAGATTGTGAGAAAGCCAATGTACCCACAATTAAAAATAACACCAATCCTTTAATTACAAATGGTGCTGCTTTGAACGCCATCAATGGTCTTGTGCGCATCGCTTTAATAAATACAATCAACAAGATTAAATTTTCTACAGCGGCAATCAAACCGTTGATATTTCTGACATCAAATAATGCCGGGCGGAACCAAAACGTTAAAACTTTAAGCGGAAAAGGATAAGATGAAATATCAACAGCCGATCCAGCGCTGGAACGGCTTAGAACAGCCGCCTTACTTGTTGCAAATTTATCAAAACTTTCTGCGGAAGCTTCTTCTATTTTTGCAAACTCCATCACACTAGGTAAGATTGCTATGCCCACCCCAATCATCACTGCAGAAAACAGAAATCGTTGGAAAGGCGAGACTTTGCCACCCAAAACATAAGCGAGACCGAAACCAACCATCAGGAACAATGTGATGTGCGGGCGGATTGCCATAGACAGCAACCCTGCAATCACGAGCAATGGTATTCTTTGGAAAGGCTTCATCAAACCATAGGCAAACATCGCAATACAGAGAAACAAAATGGTATCCTTACCTACTCCCGAACTCCAGAAGTGGAGATTGGGTGCAAAAAAAATAAGGGGAAACAGTACATAGCCATTGATGATTTTGTTGTATGGGATTGTCCTTGCCGCAATCAGGAAAAAATAAGTAATCCCCATGAATCCCAACAGGCTGTAAAACATGGTATTGGAGAGGAATGACATACCCAAGACATTGGAAGGTAAATAATTAAGCGCTCTCATAAATTCGGTTCCTTCACCTCCTTTTATATCCAGCATAAACTGTTCGAATGACATTCTTTTAGGACCTAACCAATAGCCCCACGCATCACCACCACCATTGTTTGTTGTGAAGAAAAATGCAATCCCTAACAAAAAGTGGAAGAAAGCCAACTTTTTTAGAATGGGATATAGGTTATATTCATTCTCCTCTAACAACAGTTTTGGAAACTGTAATGCTAAAAAGACAAAAAACGGTATGTACAGCGCATCCAATATCATGCTCTTAAGATCTTAACCCAATGTTCCGCTGTAACTTGTATACAAAATTGTTTCTCAACCAATCTTCTTGCATTCTCACCCATTTGCCATCTTTTTTGATTATCTCTTTTTAAAAACTGAATTCTTTCCAACCAATTCTTACTGTCTGTGGCAATAAAACCTGTTTGGTTATTGACACAAACATCCTTGTTCATCCCGACATCAGAAGCAACTCCAGGAATACCACAAGCAGCATACTGAATCAGTTTATAGGCACATTTTCCCTTTTCCCATTCCGAATCCTGGAGTGGCATAAGTCCGATATCCATTTTCAGAATCTCAGAAACTTCTGTTTCTTCCGTCCATTGGATATAGCTTACATTGCTGCCAAGGTCCATATCATCCGTAATCCCGATGATATTAAAATGGATATTGGAATCTTGATTTTGTAAATCTTTGATCCAGTCTTTGCAGGGTAAAAGATGTTTTTCGAAAGTTGTTTTGGTACCAATCCACCCAACAATCAATTTGTCAGAATCTGAATTTTGTTTGATGGGATACCTCTCCAGATCAATAACTGTTGGAATAATCTCTATTTTTTTTGCCCCGGAACGGGCTGCATAATCTGCCAGATACTGATTTCCGGCAACAACAGTACCGCTGAACCGCATCACACTGGCAATTTTATTTCCTAATATTTTTTTGATGACTGGATTTGAACTCTGGTCATAATTATGAAAAATAGCGTCATCATAATCTACGATGTATTTGATTCCTAAAACCCTCAGCATCCATTCTGCAAATGCCGGAAGAAAAGGAAAAATCTCTTTCTCGATGACCACTTTGTCATATTTGAAAACTGAAAAAATCACAAAAAATCTTTGTAAATACGACTTTAAAACAGCACTGATATTTTTCTTTCCTGCATAAAAATCTTTCAGGTATGCGTCATCAAAAAAAGGTTTGACGGTCACGTGCATCCCCGCCTTTTCCAAATAAGGGAAATATTGATAGCTGCGCATTCTACTGCTGCCAGCCATTCTAGTGTATTTGGTAAGGTAAAGAATTTTCATTAATTGATGTCCCTGATTGCTTTGATGTATGTTTCTGCCGCAGCCTGCAAAGAAAAATAATCTTTTGCTTTGCGAGCTATAATGTTTCTATCGGCAAATATAGACTTTTCTAAAAAATTTTTGATATGCTGCATCTGTGATCCCATTCCAACCGAATGATCATAGAGGTAACACTCTTCGAAGTTTTTCAGAATATCATCTGTATCGCCAATGCCTTTGCTGGCAATCACGGGCAAACCACAAAGCAGATATTCTCCCAATTTTATCGGAGCAACACCCTGCATACTGAAGCTTGGCTGTCGTAAAGCTAATGCCATATCACCAGCATTCAGATAAAAAGGAACTTCATCTGACTTTACAGATTTTAATATGATATCAGGCCATAGCTCTGAAGGGTTATTTTGCTCTGCATATTCGGTATTGCCTGTCAGAATCAGAAATTTGGAATTGGCTGTACGATGGCTTTTAAAAACCTCCAACATCTCTATAAGACAGTATTGTGGCCCAAGAGAACCTGCATAAACAAAAAGAAATTCATTATCCAGATTCAGTTCTTGACGGGCTTGCAGTCTCGCCTCGTTATTCAACTTGAAAAGATTGCTGTCGCGCCCGTTGAAGACTACCGAAAATTTATCCCTTTCTTTTTGTCCAATATTTTGCAGATGGATATCAATAGATTTTTGAGATCTTGTGATTACCGCATCTGCTTTTTTGAGCATTTTGGTTTCTGCAGACTTCATCAGCTTGTATTGTAAAGAGTCTCTTTTTAAACCGGCGAAGTCTACTCTTTCTTCTATTGGCAATCCATCGGCATCGAAGATAAGCTTGCCCCTAAATCCCCTAAAGGGGACTTTTCCAGCACCCATAATTTGGTTGATCATCATTGCCGGGAAGGTACTTCTCGGCATTACAATGTCAATATTATTTTCCCGGATATATTTTTTGATTTTCCCCGATGATGTAAAAACCGTCAAGAGACTCCCCACAGATACATTGGGTTTCCTGAGAATTGGCAAAGCAGCATATTGAATTCCCAACTTATCTGCCACATTTTTAGTTTGGCTTATTTTTTTTTCATCTGCCCAGGTGAATTGCAGAACATGAAACCTAAAGTCATCTACCTTAGCAATTTCTTGAAAAATCGGCATAAACAAACCTTCCATATAGGACGTTTGCGGGCCATCCCAGGTTATGAAGAGGATGTTTCTAGGCATTGATATTTTTATTTTTAAGCAATTGTTTATATAAAGCTACCACATCATTTACATATCTTTCTTCTGTATAATTTGCTATTGCTCTATAATAACCCTGAGATGCATAATCCTCTAGCAAATTTCTAGAATTATAAAGCTTTTCTATTGCTTCAGCAATTTTTTTGGGTTGATTAGGCTCAAGTAATATCCCTGTTTCTCCATCGACTACCACATTTTGCAGTCCTCCAACTCTTGTAGCAATTACTGGCAATTTATGCAACATTGCCTCGGCTGCTACCAAACCAAAACCTTCCCTTTGTGATGCGATGCAAAACACATCCATTAATTTGTAAAATGGTGCGGTATCAAATTGGTAACCTGTGAAAATAACCTGATCCTGAACTCGCAGATCGATTGCCTTTTGCTTAATCAATTCCTCATCTTTTCCATCTCCAACTATTAATAATTTGATATGATCAAGGTTTTTTAAGCAATGAACAGCTTCTATAATGTCTGTGATTCTTTTATGATCATTGAATAATCTACCGACTGTTCCTACTATAAAATCATCTTCCTTGATAGCATATTGGTCTTTTAAATTCTGAATTTCTAATTCTGAAACCTGCCTTGGAATTTCTACACCGTTGTTTATGGTAATGACTTTCTTAGAAGATACTTTTGCCGTGTTTCTCAAATAATCTGCTACATTCGGCGCAATGGCAATAAATCTGTCTGCAGCCAAAGAAAAAACACGAAGTAATAAATCAGCCTTCGAACTTCTGTTTTGAGGATCAGAAGTCTCTTCTAATAAGATAATTGGTACTTTTTTTAAAAAACCGTTGATAGCAGCCATTGTTACCCCCTCAAAAACGGCTCCGTGGATGATATGTGGTTTGAAATCATCAATGATTTTCTGTATTTTTTTATGCTTTTCCCAATGAAAAGGACCCTTAAAATCTCCAATTTCTATAATCTCCACACCATTTTCCTCAATTTGATCCGCAATATTTCCACTTTTAAATGTGCCAACAAGTTTCATTTGGAAATCGCTTCCTTTGAAAGCTTTTGCTAAAGAAAGGCGCCTGCGTTCTACGCCACCACCTGTAACTGTAGACATTATGTGTAATACTCTAATCATGATACAGCTTATTATAAAATCCCTCTAAATTATGAATGTACTTTTCTACCGTAAAGTTATGATTCACTTTATCATAGCCTTTCTGTCCAATTTGTACAAGTGATGAAGCATCCATTGCCATTATATCATTGAGTTTAGAAGACAACTCATCAATATTTTTCGGGCTGAACAACCAACCATTTTCGCCATCTGTCACGAATTCCGGTATTCCGCCCACATTTGAACATAAAACAGGAATTTTCAGAAACATAGCCTCTGCAGCCGCAATACCAAAACCTTCTGAATGAGAAGGTAAAACAAACAAATCTGCACTGGAGAGATATTTTGATGGCTCTGAAGTAAATCCAGCAAATGTAATTTTCGAATTTAGTTGCAGGTCAGTAGTCAATTCTTCGAGATTCTTACGTTCTCTTCCATCGCCGACAATTGTCAGATGCGCATTGGTGTTTTGTGAATTAGAAAACGCTTTGATAAGACTTTCAACATTTTTTACCAGCTCCAATCTTCCTACATACACGATTTCGAATCGGTCTGATTTGGTCTTTGGAAATTGTTTTGGGATACTTACTGGATTATAAATGACTTCGCCTTTGTTTTCCGGAATTTCATTAATAGTAACCAAATGATTTTTGACAGACTGAGAAACGCAAATTACTTTATCAGCCAGCTTATAAACGAATCTAAAAATTTTTTGAGCTATAGATGAATGATTTGGAATTCCTATCTCTTCACCAATAATTGTTTTGACACCAGCTAATTTTGCTGCAATAATGCCATGAAAATTAGCTTCTGCTGCTGCTGTGTGTACGATATCCGGGTTTATTTTTTTTATCAACCGGTAAAATGTCCAGATGTTATAAATGTTTTTGATCGCAAATTTTCTATTCAAAATATGAACTTCGAATCCTCTTTTTTTGAGCGTAACTTCCGCATTACCACCAAAGCCAATTGCTGCAAAGATATATTGATATTGCAACAATTCTGTTTTTTCAGTAAAACTCAAATATTTTTTTTCTTGTCCTCCGAAATCAAGAAGAGTGGTTAGGCGTAGGATTCTCATTTGTATATATGTCTTGTGAAAAATTTCAGGTAGTTTCTTAAAATTTTTCTAAATTTTGTATTTTGAACAATAGTTTCTCCAATGAAAAAAGGCAAATAATATGGTAAATGTAGAAAAAAATAATAGTGCTTATTTTTTTCTAAATTTTTTTTGGCTTCTAAATGATTATTCTTATCAAAATAGTAAGGATAAAGATTCATATACACATATTTTGATATAAATCTTGAAAAATCACTATTTCTATTTTTTTTAATTAAATTTCTGTAAAGGCGGTTTATTACACCAACTAATGCTTCTTCTGTTTTACCCACAAACTTAGTTGCTTGGTTAACATCTTCATTGGAATAATAAACTAAAGTATCGCTGATGTAAAATAATTTATCGGACCACTCCGCTATCCGAAACCAAACATCTATGTCCTCTCCCCTTTTTAGATGAGGATTAAATCCTGAATTTTTTCTAAAGAAATCAATATTTACAATTGTTGCCGATGTTAAAAACATAGTATTAATAATCGCAATATTAAAGTAATTTGCTATTTTACAATAATTTATAGTTTTATTAGTATCTTGTATAGTTTTTTTGTTACTACTGTAATGCGACCCTATAATTCCAACATAGTCATTTTGAGATACGATTTCGTAAGCTTTTTCTAAATAAAAACGACTCCAATAATCATCCGCATCCAAAAAGGCAACGTAATTTCCAGATGCATTTTCGATCCCAATATTTCTAGCAATAGATACTCCTTCATTCTCTTTTTGTATTAAGTTTACTTTATTGCCATATTTCTTTGAAACTACAGTAGATATATCATCATTCGAGCCATCATCGATTAAAATGATTTCAAAATCATCAAAGGTTTGAGATAGAACAGAATCAATACATCTTTCGATATATTTTCGTTTTTTATAATAGGGGATTACAACTGAAAACATAAATTTTGTATATTAAATAATCCGGTCGGTAAGATATGACGCTCTAATTTTTTTAATTTTTTTACTAAAAAAAATAGGATAAAAAAATAATTCCCATGCTTCTTGTAAATTTCCTTTAAAGACCTGTTGTCCTGCGTAACGGTAAAGAATACTTACTGCCTTTTGATAATCATTATTGATATTGGTCATTATCTCTACTTTTTTTATAGAAAGTTTCTTTTTTTCAAATGCCACACTCATCTTACCTTTTCTTTCTTCTCTTAAATGATGAACTTTTATTTGTGGAGCAATAACGCATATTTTCTTATGATATCGTAATCTGGATAAAAAATTTGAGTCTTCACCGTAATGGAAAAAAGCACTTGAAAATAATCCTCCTAAGTTACTAATAGTTTCAACTTTAATTAACCATGCGGCAGCATTAACAAAGCCAATTTGATAATATTCTTTAATTGTACCTAGAGAGAAATCTGATATATAACCTGGACATGAACCAGATGTTATATAATCTTCAAATTTTTTATCTAATTTTTGACCATCATTATTTATATGAAGTGGAGAAACAACACCAATATCATCATTCTCACTATGGATTTTGATTAATTTTGCAATGTTTTCTGGATAACTAATTGTGTCTTGATTTAACAGATATACATAATCAGCATTTTTGCTTTTAGCATAATTATATCCAATATTATTTGCTCCAGAAAATCCTAAATTTTGTTTTTCTGCAAAGATTTTCACGTATGGAAAATTGTTTCTGACAAATTCTAAAGTATTGTCAGTTGAATTATTATCGATAACTATGATTTCTAAGTCAACATTTTTTTCATCAATTGTATTGATACATCGCTCTATCCATTGCATCGCATTGTAGGTAACAATGATACAAATTACTTTAGGTTTAATCATTTTTAGGGAAAATTGTAAGAAGATTTTTGTAAATTAGTTCCTTGTGTTTTTCTGTAATATTCTTTTCAGCTATATTGTCAAAATTTCGAAATCTGTATTCTATCTTTTCAGTCTCGCTATATAGACCATACAGCTGAGATGCATTTTTAAACCACGTATCAATATATATTTTAAGCTTACCTATTTTTTCTGGAAAAACGAAGAAAGGCACATTAAAACTTTGTGCTGTTATAACGCCATGCAGACTAGTTCCCACATACATTTTAGACCTTTTTAATAAATACATAGTTTCATACAAATTTTTGGGCTCATAGTATTGTAAGTTAGGAAATTCTGAATGAATTTTTTTTAAAATTATATCATCTCCATGATCTAAGGCAAGTCCAATGGGACATAATAATATTTTCAATTTATTATTATCTGCAATTTTTATAACATCAGTGATAAATTTATTTACATCTTCTGGTCCTTTATTATTACCTATTTGAAGAAAGATATAATTATCATTTACAATTTCCGCACATTTAGTACTAATGTTACTTTGCAAATCATTTGTCATTAAATCTGACATTATCAAAGCAGAATCAGGCACTAGATAATTGTTTATATTTAGTTGGTTAAAGATTGCATTAGTGTTCTTATCTCTTATACTTAAATGCTTAATTGAATTGAAATAGTTTTTGTACGAAGTATTATTCTGAATTAGCTTTTTTGCACCTTGCGCTCCTATTGAATTATAATATATATCATTTCGGTTAAATCTTGATCCATCCAAAATAAATGGCCTGCTGTGACCATCTTTATAATAAAAATACCTTTCAAGTAATTCAAATTTATTAATTATGAACCGAAGATACTTGTTGTGGTAAACTTTATTCCAAAAAGTACTTACAAATCTTTGAATATTGAGCCAACCTCCTCCAATCACTTCTCCACCCGCAATTACTATTTTATTATTTTCTCCATTTTTAACATTCTTATAAATTTGTGTAAATGGATGTGTTGGCAAGGCGCCAAAAGACGAAAGATCAGATTCTATAATTGCGTAATTATAAAATTTCATATCATAATCATTTTTTTCTAAATATTTTTTTAAAATAATGGGAAATAAAAGATCACCGTAATTATTTCTGTCAGAAGCCGCGATTATATGTACGTTCATTTATTTATATTATATATTATTCTACTTTTTATTATCTCACTTTTCTATAAACTATTTCGAATAAAAACAATTGTTGATGTTTTAACAATAAGTAAAATAGAAAGCCTCTAAATCTGGATTTTTTATAGATTTCTAAAATTTCTTTAGTATGATGTTTAAACAAATATTGAAGTTTTTCAACTCTCGATATCGAGGTCTTCAAATTTTTATCTACGAAGATTGAATTGAGAAGTCTTTTGCTATAGAAAATAATTTGATTGTTGGGTGCGATTTTATTTTTTTGCGATAAACGTTCTATAGAATCCTTTATTTTAATAAAACATTTATATTCGTTTTCATAATTCAACTGCTTATTTGTCAATCCACTATTTACGATTCGATAATTGTAATTACTTTTGGTCGACATGTAGACACCCTGACAATGATATAAATATTCAAGCATAAATTTGCAATCTTCTCCAAAAGAAATTTCTTCATCAAATGTTATTTGTCTCTCTTTAACTATTTCATTAAGGTAAAGTTTTCCTGCTACAAAGCCATAAACTGTGATATTGAAATTATTTAAAAAACCCTTAACATCAAGTAGCTGATTTTGATACTTATACAAATCTCCGATTTTTCCTTCGGTATCAAATTTTTTTAGATTTTGAATCACTAATTGCGCAGAAACATTTTCTAGATCCGTAATTAAATCTAACAGAAAATTTGTATTGATCGTATCATCACTATCAACAAAACAAATATACTTTCCAAAAGCATTTTTCAAACCCAAATTTCTAGCAGAACTAACACCGCCATTACTTTTATGGAAGATTTTGATTCGCGAATCTTTTGCGGTATAAAAATCGCAAATCTCAGCACTATTATCTGTGGATCCATCGTTGATCAATAATAATTCAAAATTTGAAAAACTCTGTTTTAATATGGAGTCAATAGACTCTTTAAGATATTTTTCCGAATTATAAACTGGTACGATGATTGAGACTAATTGCATACTATATTTGATTACAATCCTTGCTTAACAACAAACGGTGCAACACTTAGTAGATTCTTTTGAATATCTTCTATCAATTTTTTATCTGGAAGTAAATTTCTTGAAAAATCTGCATTTAAGGTACTCAAAATATTTTCGGTGTCAAAAGTTGATATACTTCTAATATTTAATGGTTTATATTCAGGCAAATCTACTGACGCAAAATAATCTCTAAATTTGATGTCATCTCCATATAATTTATTTTGAATTTCGCTAAAATTCGTCCATATAGAGGGAATACCATAGCAATGAGAAACAATTATACCGTGTAGCGATGTTGATAATGTAATTTCACAAGAATTTATTTGATTAATTACGTTCTCAATATCATCTAACAGATCTATCACAAGTATGTTATTGGGCAGATTGTCCCTCAAATATCGATAATGAATGTGATGAGGAATAATTCCAACTTTATGCTTTTTTTCTTCTTTTGGATTGAAAATTAAAGGAAGTAGCAAAGCTGGATCTCCAACTACCTTTGGCGAAATGTATCCTAGTTCTTTTACTCTCTGCTGGGTGTAAGGACCTCTTACTGCCAAAAAATTACCAGCACAAAAAACAGCATCAGAGGAAATAATTCCAGACCCCCATACAATATTGCGTTTAGATTGTGAGTATTGCAATATGCTTCCTATGGATAATAGAACTTTTGGACGCTTGATGTTCCAAAATAAATATTTAATTCCGTCTGCTAAAGTAATTCTCTTATAGAAAAGATTCTTTGCAATAAACCTTACACTTGTTAGGAAATCTTCTTTGATAAAAGAAATATCAACAAAATTAGTTTTTTGATTGGTAATCCTTTCAATAATATATGGATTTAACTCATCTCCAAAATTTCCTTTTCCTTCCTTATGCCTGTACCAAAACAGGTTGATTGCTCCTTTCATATAACTATTACAATATTATTTTATTATTTCTTTCCTATTAAAAATCTTAGAATTTCCAATTTTCTAGGCAAAAAACTTGTCCAAATTAATTTTATCAGTACGAATTTTTTAATTTTATTGAGATTGATTTCTCCCGAAGTATTTTCAATTTTATTTAAGTAAGTTTCGATTAAAACTTCTTTTTCTTTTCTAAGAACAGTATCATTACTAATTAATTTTACTATACCTTTCAAAATCAAATCTACGTATATTCTCTCTGAAAAGTTAATATACCTTTTACTTAAATTATGTTTGTGAATTATATTTAATCTAGCAGAGTATATAGAGGTAGCATAATATAATGTTGAGTCATAATTAATATTACCTGAGGAAAGTGATCCTATATTGTCAAATTTTCTATAAAAATAATTAGTTGAAGCACTTATATATGTATTCCTTATAAATTCCAAAAATTTTATAACAAATAAATGATCTTCGGCATTTTTTAAACTTTCATCAAAAAAAAGTTGATTATCTTTTATTAACTTTGAACTAAATAATTTGCCCCATGGAACCTCAAGAGTTGAACGTTCAATTTCTAAAAACTCTATGATCTGAGTAATATCTGGAAAAAAATTATCTTTTTGTATAATCGGGACCTCCTTATATTCCTCATCGTGAGTCCACAATATACCTCCCTGCAAAAAAAAATCAGCATCGTACTTAAGCATATTGAAGTCAGATAAATAGGTATCTTTGACCTTATCATCAGAATCTATAAATGTTACAAATTTTGCTTTTGACTTTTCTATTCCTAAATTTCTTGCTGAGCTTACCCCTCCATTCTTTTTAGTATAAACTCTAATGCGCCGATCCTTAGACGCAAAAAAATTGCATATTTCTGGACTTGTATCGGTAGATCCATCATCTATCAAAAGTACTTCAAAATCCTTGAAAGTTTGATTCAATATTGAATTAACACATTCATAGAGGTATTTTTCTGAATTAAAAATAGGAACAATAATGGAGACTAGTGGTAGCATTTAAGATTATTTCAAAATTAATTAACAGATTTACTTAATAAAATAGATTAGGTTGGATTTAGGAATTATTTTATAATATTTTTTTTAAATGTTAATTTTATAAATTCTTTTTCTTTCGATGACAATGAGATAAAATACAATATTAAAGAACTTCCAAATACACTTAGCATAGATGTAAGCAAAAAAATTAATAATGAGTTTGCTCTACCAATATAAATATACATTAGATAGTGCCATAAAAACACTAAGATAGAATGAATAAAAATTTTGGATAATACTTCTTTAGCAAAATCGGATACCTTTTGATTTATCATTCTCTCTAGAAAAAACAATCTGAAATATAAGGTTAGAAAGTTCATTATTAGAACTGAAGCGTAGACAACATTCGGATTATCAACTACTTGTAGTCCCACATATGCCAAAGGTAGGCTCATAAATGATAAAGTTCCGATAACTATTTGATACCATTTAATTTTTCCTGTCGCACCAGCTCCCATCATTAAGGGATTTGAAATTGTTTCTATCATCGCAATAGATATCGACAAATAAATAAAATCAATTGTCTGTTCGGGAAATTTTTTCAACCAGAGAGTTAAAACAAAATGAATATTGAACAAAACAGGCATCGCTACTAGGGACATTAAAAAAAATGAAAGTCTAGCACTTTCCTTCATCAGAAAAATAGTATGTTGTAAGTCATTTTTTGCATAAGATTTTACAATCTGAGGATTTACAGCTTTTTGAAAGCTTGTGATAAAAATCTTTACAAAATTTTGAACCTGCATTGCAATGCCACTAGCAGCGTTAATCGTTGTACCATAGAAAAAATTTAAAAGCAAATTATTTCCTTGACCTCGGGCAACATCAGCAATATTACCAAATAAATTCCAACCAGTAAATGATAACATTACTTTAAAATATGACTTTTCAAAATAAAATTTATATCTACTTTCAACAAAATTACTTCTGCAATATATTCTATAGATCATCCGTATGATAAATGAGGCCACAAATAGTAATCCTGCATATAAAACTAATTTGTCAAAGTTTATATTTCTGATAAGAAATAATATTATTAGTTTAAAAAAAATATCTAAAAAACTTATATATGCAAATACATTAAATCTTTCGTGCGCTGTAATTAGTGCATTATACGGCACTTGTACTACGGTAAAAAATGCACTAAAGACAGAGAATTGATATACTATATTTACCGCACCCAATCGCTCAACAGGCACATTTAACTTGTTATTAATATACCATAATCCAAAAGTCTCTAAGCATAATACTATTAACAGCGCTATTGCTAAATGTATAGTAACTGTGGTACTAAATGTTTTACGAAGCTGCTCAAGATCATTTTTGCCTAAATCAAAGGATAAAAATCGCTGTGTTGCAGATGACATTGATGTATTAAGAAATCCGAACATTGAGACAAAGCCTCCAACGATGCTATAGATACCGTAATCAGTGATTCCCAGAGTATTTAGTACAATCCCAGCAGTAAATAAACTTACCACCATGTTTACAAACATCCGTAGATATAAAAACAAGGAATTTTTAGCTATATTTTTGGTAGATGACATTTTTTAATTTATTATACAGATGTGATGAGAAAAAATTGAATCTTTTAATATCAATTATAAAAGATAGTTAGAGGCTGATAACACACTATTTTTGAAGTTTTATTTTGTCTAGTACCCATTTGTTATAGATATCAACTCCTTTTTGATTAATATGACTGTCATCAAAAAAGCAATCGTTTGATAAAAACCCTACATCATTGTAATTATAATACGTACCGATCGACTGCATAATTCTGTCTATTTCTTTATTGTTTGTGTAACTTTTGTAGCGTGCTTCGGGAAGTGGCGACTGGAAAAGAAAAACCTGGATCCCTCTCCTCTCTGCGTCTGCTACTATATTCTTGAGAGCTTCAATATTCTTCTCTTCTATTTTCAATGAGGCTGGCAAATATTTTTTTGATTCTGTACTTACTCTTTTGGTCGAGATGTATCCACCCGGAATATATTCTTCGTTCTCCGATTTTTTATATTTTACAGCATTACGATTTCCAAAGACTTGAAAATATATTAACGAATTGAATACTCTAATATCAAAACTTTTAAAACTACTTTTAATAAAATGAGAATTCTTATACATCAAAGGTAAAATATTTAATTGTCCTTCTTCCGGATTTCTAGTAAACAATACTGGGTAAATATCTAGTATTATTATATCTGGTGATAATTTATCGATATAATTTCTGTAAATAGCTTCTGTCAATATTGGTGTTTGAGAACTGCTGCCTAAATTTAAAGATTTTGAACCAGAAGACTCAAAAATTCTAGTATCATACCCCCTATATGCGTGAGAAGATCCAAGTATTACTAAATCAACTTTTTCAGACCGACTGACTTCTTCATATCTTTTCTGAGAAAGATCATTAGCTGACATCTTATTTTCAGTCAAAATATTACCTAGCAAATAGTTAGGAACAGCTTTACCTGCTACAAGAATTGCAAGACTATAAAAGACAATTGCAAATATAGAGAAGATGCTGATGTTTCTAATCAAGCTTTTCATCTTATTTTAAAATTGAAAATAAATAAATTCTGCACTTTTAGACGGCATATACATTCCTATTAAAAAAATAATTAATGAATAGAAACTCCACCGAACAATTCTAGTTTTGCCAAAACCTAATTTTTCAATAGCATAATTGTCTCTTCTTCCCATCCATTCTATAACGATAAAAAACAAAATGAGCAAAATCGTAATCAATGCTTTCTTGTTATAAATTATCATTGGTATTGATATTATACTTCTAGAAAACATTCCAGATATATAATCAACAGCATGAGATATGGATTCTGCACGGAAAAATATCCAAGCGAAACATGCTAAGGCAAAAGTGATCAACATCTGGCATAACTCTCTGACGCTGGGTAGCATAGAATCATTAGCAACAATTTCTATATTATTTCTATTGGTCCGCATCAGCATAGAGGGTACAATAAACAATGCATTAAGCGCGCCCCATACAATAAACGTCCAGTTGGAGCCGTGCCAAAAACCACTTACTATAAAGATGATGAAGGTGTTTCGTATTCGCATCCCATTACCACCTTTGCTTCCTCCTAATGGTATGTACAGATAATCCTTAAACCAAGATGACAATGAGATATGCCACCTTCTCCAAAACTCGGCAATATCTCTTGAAAAATATGGAAAATTAAAATTCTTGAGTAATTCGATTCCCAATAATCTTGCACTTCCTAAAGCTATGTCAGAATAACCCGAAAAATCTCCATAAATCTGGAATGCAAAAAAGACGGCTCCCAAAACCAAATCACTGCCTGACTGACTTGCTGAATCATTAAATATCTGATTGGCAAAAACGGCGCAGTTATCTGCAATGACCATCTTCTTGAATAGTCCCCAAAGTATTTGCCGAAGACCGTCTGTCGCTCTTCTGTAATCAAAAACTCTGGGTTTTTCTAGCTGAGGCAAAAGATGGGTTGCCCTCTCTATAGGCCCAGCTACTAATAATGGAAAAAAACTTACAAATAAGGTATAATCTACAATGTTGAAAGTTGGTTTAATCCTTTTATTATAAATATCGAATACATAAGATAACCCATGAAAAGTATAGAAAGAAATCCCTACAGGCAGAATAATACTTAATGTAAAATAGCTTGGTTTGAAACCGAAATTCATAAGCAATCCCGCAAAACTCTCAATGAAAAAATTGTAGTACTTAAAAAAACCTAAAAATCCTAAATTAATTCCTACACTGAGTATAAGCCAGAATTTCTGAAGACTTTTACTCTCAGCTTTATAAATCATTATTCCCGAATAATAATCGAGTATTGTGGAAAAAGCTAATAAAAATAAAAATCTCCAGTCCCAACAGCTGTAAAAATAGTAACTGGCAGCTAAAAGAAATATATTTTGTAACTTCAGTTTCCTGTCGAGAACAAACCAATAAATAATAAATACAAATGGTAAAAAAGTCGCATATGTGAGAGAGTTGAAAAACATTAATTTCTATATCGATTATAAAAATAAAAAATTACCAGTGACGTATAATCACTACCAGCGTTTAACATATTCAATACTCTTCACGAAAAATAATAAAATATCTAGGATCACTATCTCTAAACTTATTAATCCGTTGAATAATATCCGTAACCATACTTATTTCCATACCTGCTATCCTCTGGCTTAACATTATTAAGGACAAATGAGATATTTTTCAGATTATGGTTAATTTTGAATTCATCGGCAAAATCCAGCATCTGCTGATCTGTAAAGTTGGATTTTACAATATAAAGAATGACATCTGCAATATCAATGAGATGCATCGTATCACTTACCAGCATTACCGGTGCCGAATCAATCACTATATAGCGGTATGTATTCTTGAGAATATCAATCATCTCATCAAATTTCTTCATCTCCAACAAATCGTTAGGATTGGGAGCAATCGCACCACTAAAAAGAATATCAAGATTATCGTGCACACCTGATGGTACAATGTAAGGCGCGACAGAAGTATCTTCGGAAACCAGAAAATCCGTCAATCCTCTGGCTGAACCTGTGACAAAACGTTGTAACTGTGGATTTCTAATATCTGCGCCAATTACGAGAACTCTGGAGTTTCCTGCCAATGTCACTGCAGTATTGAATGCGATTGTCGTCTTACCCTCGCCTTTTACAGAAGATGTTATAAGGATGACATCGGATAGTGTATTATTTTCTTTTGATTTCAGAATAAATTTTAAATTGGAGGTGAGTATCCGGAAAGACTCTGCGAAAACTGAAAAATCACTTGCAGATACCACCCCA
>JBCNLQ010000001.1:0-231534 GCA_039595375.1 Chryseobacterium sp. | reverse complement strand
AGTTCTTCTTTTGATCCCCAATTTACCTTTTAACCTCGCAGAAAGAGACGGCATAAAATTCGGAACACCTTCTGTGTCAACTTCGCCAAAATTGGTAGCAAAAATAATGTAATCTATTTCCTCCTTATCAATTCCAGCATCCTCGATCGCAATCAAAGAAGCCCGGTGAGCCAAATCCGAATTGAAATCTTCCGGATTCATATACCGTCTTCTTTCGATTTCTGTAATATCTACAAATTTCTCGATGATTTCTTCCGTTGATTTCTCAATCAACTGATTATTATCATCATAGAAAATCGAATCCTTGAAATGAGAACCTTCTATTACGTTTTCCGGGATGTAACTTCCGGAGCCAATGATTACTGTATTAGGCATTGATTTAAAAAAAATTTGACTGCAAAATTACGCAAAAATTAATTCACTGAATTTTATTTCTTTAAGATTTCTTTAAGAATTTTCTATTCAATGTTTGATATTCCTCATCCAACAATAAAAAACACTAATATATTCTCACATTTTGAGATAATAATTAAATATTAAGAATTAATTTAAAAACCAAATAGGCAACTAAAAAGCTATGTATTCAATCTAAAAAAAGGGAAAATAGAATCAAAATGCTATTCATCTCAAATTTCAACAAACTATGTGTCTATGTTAAAAAAAAATTTGTTTTGAACTTAAATCTCATACTAAGAATTTGAAATTCTTTTTTGAATTTATATTTTTGGCAAATGTTTGAATTCCAAACCATCCAAAAAACGATTGAAGATATTTTGCTCAAAGAAAAAGGCAGCAAATTCATTGGCTTTGCTTATCCCGTTGATTCTGAGTCGGATATTAAATATTTTTTGAATCATCTAAAATCAATCCACTCCAAAGCGACACATCACTGTTATGCTTATCGTTTAGGAATCAATGGCGAAAACTATCGGGCGAATGATGACGGCGAACCTTCTGGAAGTGCCGGTTTACCAATTTACAATCAGCTTTTAGCACATCAAATCACAAATGTTATGATGGTTGTCATCAGATATTATGGCGGAACAAAATTGGGTGTTGGCGGATTGGTTAAAGCTTATAAAGAATCGGCAAAATACACTTTGGAGCAAGCAGAAATCATCACGAAAGAACTCGAATCCAAAATAGAATTGAAGTTCAAATTCTCTCAACAAAATGAGATTTTCACTTTACTTAATAAGTATGATGCAAAAATTCTTGACTTTGATGCTCAGGAAATTTGTATTATAACAGCCAATATCAAAACTTCTAAGAAAGAAAGCATCTCAGACAAGTTGTCCGAGATGCTTTTGGAATTTAATTTTTTATAGAGATTAGTCTCTTCTTCCCATTAGCAACGATGCAAAGTACATCAACTGAGCCAATGAACCTAAAGCTGCAACAACATAAGTTCTAGCTGCCCATTTCAAAGAATCTTCTGCGCCAGCATATTCTTCCCGTGAAACCGTTCCTGTAGATTCCAGCCATTTCAACGCCCTATTACTAGCATCATACTCTACTGGCAAAGTAATAAATGCAAATAATGTTGTGATAGCAAAAAGAATCACTCCTATGGCGAGCACGGTTTTACTTCCACTCATTGCCATCACGACAATCCCTCCCATCAAAACAAATTGAAGAAGATTGGAACTGATGTTGACGATTGGAACCATTTTCGACCTCAGTTGCAACATAGAATAACCAACGGCGTGTTGAACTGCGTGACCACACTCGTGTGCAGCAACTGCAGCCGCAGCCGCATTTCTTTGCATATAGACCGCTTCGGACAAATTGACCGTTTTATTTTCTGGATTGTAATGATCTGTCAGTTGTCCTGGCACAGAAACCACTTGAACATCCGTAATCCCGTTATCTCTTAACATTTTTTCTGCGATTTCTTTGCCAGAAAGTCCGTTTCTGAGCTGAACTTTAGAATAATATTCAAATTTTGACTTTAGTCTAGAAGACACCAGCCAACTTATTAACATAGAAATCCCGATAATTAGATAGTAACCACTCATTTTATTTAGAATATTTGTGAATTTTATGCATAAAAAAATTATATCATTTGATGTAAAAATGATGCCAAAGATTTGCTTTTTTTGCCTTAAAAACTATCTTTGTCTAATCTATAAAACAAGAATATGGGAAATATATACATAAAGCAAGTTGTAAACGATAAAGATTTGATGGATTTTATAAAATTCCCGATGGAACTCTATAAAAACAACCCAAATTTTGTTCCGCCACTCATCAAAGATGAAAAGGATGTTTGGAATAAGGAAGAAAATCCTGCGTTGCTATATTCTCAAGCAAAACAATTTTTGGCCTATAAAAATAACAAAATCGCTGGCAGAATTGCTTTAATGATCAACAATAAAGAAGCTAGCGAATTAGGCATCAAAAAAGTAAGATTTGGCTGGATAGATTTTATTGATGATGAGGAAGTTTCTAAAGCTTTAATTGATGAAGCAATTAAATATGCTAAAGAAAATCAAATCGAAAAAATCGAAGGACCAATGGGGTTTACTAATTTGGATAAAGCCGGAATGTTGATTTTCGGATTTGATAAATTGGCGACAATGATTGGAATCTATAACTTCGATTACTATCCAAAACATCTTGAGAAGCTAGGCTTGATGAAGGAAAAAGAATGGGTGGAATTTGAACTGCAATTCCCCGAAATTTTACCTGAAAAAGTTGAAAAATTCAGCTCTTTGATTGCTCAAAAATATAAATTGAGGACATTGAAATTTAATACTAAAAAAGAGATTCTTCCTTATGTTGAACCAATGTTCAAATTGTTGGATGAAACTTACAAATCACTTTCAACTTACACCCCAATTTCTGACGAGCAAATCAAATCTTACAAAGAAAAATACTTCAGTTTCATAGACAAAGATTACATTACTTGCGTGGCGGATGAAAATGACCAATTGGTCGCTTTTGCGATTACAATGCCTTCTTATTCCAAAGCTTTACAAAAAGCTAAAGGGAAACTTTTTCCATTTGCCTGGTGGCATTTTCTTCAGGCTGGAAAGAAAAACGACAGAGCCAATTTTTATTTAATAGGAATCCACCCAGAATACCAAAGACGTGGTGTTACTTCTATGATTTTCAAATCCATCCAAATGAATCTCAAAAGCAAAGGCATCAAGTTTTTGGAAACCAATCCTGAGTTGGAGGAAAACAAAAATGTACAAGTTCTCTGGCAAGACTATCATCCAGTTCATCACAAAAGCAGAAGAACCTATTCTTTGAATATCAATGGATAATTTAGTTAAACAATTGTTTAACTTTATCGTGCCTCACGTCCAGTTTTTGACCTTTTAAATTCAGTTCAAATGAAAAAGCAACTTTATATGTACGCAGGTTTAATTATTCTGTTTGTTGCCTATAACTTCTACAAACCTATCAAAGACGACAGACTGGATGCTATCATCAACATACTGTTTGCCAGCATATTGTTTCTGTATATTGCATATATTGCTTACCTTGTCCTGAAAAGAATGGGAAAGAAAGACGAATGATTCCTTATTTATAACTATTCTAAATTTACTAAAACAGACTTATCTCTCCTTTTAGCGAGGCGGATAATTTAATATATTAAATCTTAATTTAGTATTTTTGCATAGTTAAATTTAGACTTTATGAATTTACCTGAAAATTATATTCCGATACTCATTCAAGCAGGAGTTGGATTAGGCTTTGTCATCATTTCCTTGTTGGGAGCTCATTTCTTGGGACCGCAACAGAAAAAAGGAAATTCTGCCAAAAACGCAAGTTGGGAATGCGGTATTCCTGTTGAGGGAAACGCTAGAACACCTTTTTCCATCAAGTATTTCTTAACTGCTGTATTGTTTGTTTTGTTCGATATAGAAATCGTATTTTTTTATCCGTATGCTGTAAACTTCAGAGAATTTGGGATGGAAGGCTTTTTAGCTGTACTTACGTTTGTTGCTATTTTCTTTGTCGCTTTTTTCTACGTTTGGAAAAGAGGTGCTTTGGATTGGGACAAATAAATTAATTTAATTATGTTTTGGATTTAAAATTGAATCAATTAAAGTCTAAAATTTAAAATCTAGAAAAAATGTCAGATAATAAACCAGTAATAAAAACAGATGCGCCCGCTCCTCCAGGATATGAAGGAGAAGGATTCTTTGCAACGCAACTAAGCAGTGTTATCGGGATGGCGAGAAAGTTCTCACTTTGGCCATTACCATTCGCTACTTCTTGTTGTGGAATCGAATTTATGGCAACATTGAATCCAACATACGATGCTTCAAGATTTGGAATGGAAAGAAACTCTTTCTCGCCAAGACAAGCAGATATGTTGATGGTTTGCGGAACTATTTCTAAGAAATTAGGTCCGGTTTTGAAAGAAGTTTACACCCAGATGGCTGAGCCAAAATGGGTTGTTGCTGTTGGAGCTTGTGCTTCCAGCGGTGGTATTTTCGATACTTATTCAGTTCTACAAGGGATTGACAAGATTATTCCTGTTGATGTTTACGTCCCAGGTTGTCCTCCAAGACCAGAGCAAATCATCGAAGGTGTAATGCAGGTTCAGGCTTTAGCAGAGAGCGAAAATATCAGAAGAAGAGATATGCCGGAATATCAGCATTTATTAGATTCTTACAACATCGACAACTAAGGAACAATGACGAACGAATTTGTATTAGAAGCCATCACGAGAGAATTTCCTGAGTCCGTAGTTTCGAGTTCAGAACCTTATGGAATGTTGACGATTGAAATCAAAAAAGATGACATCAAGAAAGTGATTCATTATTTGAAGGATTCAACTTTGGAATTCACATTTTTGACAGATATCTGCGGAATCCATCATCCTGAGACGCCGGAAAAAGAAATAGGAGTTGTTTATCACTTGCATAATCTAATGGCCAATTTCAGATTGCGTCTTAAGATTTTTATGACGAGAGAAAATATTGAAGTAGATTCTTTAACTGAATTATTTGCAGGAGCCAACTGGATGGAAAGAGAAACTTTTGATTTTTACGGAATTAAATTCAAAGGTCATCCGGATTTGAGACCAATCCTTAATATGGAAGATTTAGGTTATCATCCGATGTTGAAGGAATATCGCTTGGAAGACGGAACAAGAACTGACAAGAACGATGCAATGTTCGGAAGATAAGATAAATATAAAAGATAAATGATGAGAGATAAATGATTATCGATTATCAAATATCAATTATCAATTATAATGAATATGAAAGACAACTCATTATCTAACATACTTAACCAATACGACAGCAAGGAACAGATCGACGGACAATTGTACACGTTGAATCTTGGTCCCACGCACCCTGCGACACACGGAATCTTCCAGAACGTTCTAACGATGGACGGAGAAAGGATCCTTCACGCAGAGCAGACTGTTGGTTATATCCACAGAGCTTTTGAGAAAATTTCTGAAAGAAGAAATTTTGCTCAGATTACGACACTTACCGACCGTATGAATTACTGTTCTGCACCTATCAATAATATTGGCTGGCATATGACAGTGGAGAAACTGATTGGTGTGAAAGTTCCAAAGCGCGTAGATTATATGCGCGTGATTTTGATGGAATTGGCTAGAATCGGTGACCATTTGATTTGTAACGGTGTGACAGGAATGGATGCAGGAGCAATTACAGGATTGACCTATATGTTCATCGAGAGAGAGCGTATTTACGATATGTATGAGCAAATCTGTGGTGCAAGGATGACAACCAATATGGGAAGAATTGGCGGTTTTGAAAGAGATTTTACCCCGAAGTTCCACGAGTTGTTGAAAGATTTTTTAAAAACATTTCCTGCAAGATTTCAAGAATTCTGTAATCTGTTGGAGCGAAACAGAATATTTATGGACAGAACCATTGGCGCAGGAGCCATTTCCGCAGAAAGGGCTTTGAGCTATGGTTTCACAGGTCCAAACTTGCGTGCAACAGGTGTTGATTATGACGTACGGGTAGCGCAACCTTATTCTTCTTATGAGGACTTTGATTTCATCATTCCTGTTGGAACTGCTGGAGATACTTATGACCGTTTTATGGTTCGTCAGCAGGAGATCTGGGAATCTTTGAAAATCATCAACCAAGCTTACGACAATTTGCCAGAAGGTCCTTTCCACGCAGATGTTCCAGAATTTTATCTCCCAGAAAAGGCAGACGTTTACCAAAAAATGGAAGCTTTGATTTATCACTTCAAAATCGTGATGGGAGAAACAGATGTTCCGAAAGGCGAAGTCTATCATCCTGTAGAAGGCGGAAACGGAGAATTAGGTTTCTATTTGGTAAGTGATGGCGGAAGAAGTCCTTATAGATTACATTTCAGAAGACCTTGTTTCATCTACTATCAGGCATATCCTGAGATGATTACGGGCGCAGTCATTTCTGATGCGATTGTAACGATGTGTAGTATGAACATCATTGCAGGAGAATTAGACGCATAAAATTGTCAAAAGTATCATTGTAATATGTACAGTGTACTTTGAAATATATAGTTAAATAAATACTTTGTACTTTGTACAATGTACATTTTACAACAAAATAAAATGAGCGAAACAATTGCTTTTAAACCTGAGAGTTTAGCACAGGTTCATAAAATTATCGCAAGATATCCGGATGGCAGACAAAAATCTGCGTTGATTCCCGTTTTGCATATAGCACAAAAAGAATTCGATGGTTGGTTGGCAGTTCCAGTAATGGATTATGTAGCGGAACTATTGAGTATCACTCCAATTGAAGTATATGAAGTAGCCACTTTCTATACAATGTTCAACATGAAACCGGTGGGAAAATATGTTTTGGAAGTTTGCAGAACCGGACCTTGTATGCTGAATGGAAGTGATAATATTCTCGACCACATCCGCACAAAACTGAATATCAAAGACGGAGAAACTTCGGCTGACGGACTTTTCACTTTGAAACCTGGAGAATGCCTTGGCGCTTGCGGTTACGCACCAATGATGCAGTTGGGAAAATTCTACCACGAAAATTTAACAATAGAAAAAGTTGACGAAATCATCGAGCTTTGCAGACAAGGCGCAATTGATTTGGGTTAATAATAATGAGATAATAATTAAGCAAAAAGCCAGAAGCTAATTGCTATAAGCTTTTATAAACAATGAGTAAAAAACTTTTACTTAAAAATGCACATATAGAGGGAATTCGGTATTTCGAAACTTACCGCAAGCACGGAGGTTACGAAGCAGCCGAGAAAGCTCTCAAAATGACGACCGACGAAGTTCTGGAAGAAGTTAAAGTTTCCGGACTTAGAGGAAGAGGTGGCGCTGGTTTCCCAACAGGATTGAAGTGGAGTTTCCTAGCTAAGCCAGAAGGTGTTCCAAGACACTTGGTAGTCAATGCTGACGAATCTGAACCTGGAACTTTCAAAGACAGATATCTGATGGAGTTTCTTCCACATCTTTTGATTGAGGGAATGTTGATTTCGTCATACACTTTAGGTTCCAATGTTTCGTATATTTATATTAGAGGAGAATACTCTTGGATTCCAGACATTTTGGAGGAAGCCATTGAAGAAGCAAAAGCAGCTGGGTTTCTTGGAAAAAATATTTTAGGAACTGGCTACGATTTGGAGATTTATGTTCAGAGAGGTGCTGGAGCTTATATTTGTGGAGAAGAAACTGCTCTTTTGGAATCTCTAGAAGGTAAAAGAGGAAACCCGAGACTGAAACCACCTTTCCCTGCTGTAAAAGGACTATGGGAAAGACCAACGGTTGTCAATAATGTTGAATCTATCGCAGCAGTTGTTCCAATAATCGAAATTGGTGGTGCTGAGTATGCTAAAATTGGTGTAGGAAGGTCAACAGGAACCAAATTGATTTCTGCTTGTGGTAACATCAATAAGCCTGGTGTTTATGAAATCGATATGACTATTACCGTTGAAGAATTCATTTACTCTGATGAATATTGTGGCGGAATCCCGAATGGTAAAAAGCTGAAAGCTTGTATTCCTGGTGGAAGTTCAGTTCCAATTGTTCCTGCCAATTTATTACTGAAAACCATCAACGGTGAACCAAGATATATGAATTATGAATCTCTTGCTGACGGTGGTTTTGCTACTGGAACAATGATGGGTTCAGGAGGATTTATTGTTTTGGACGAAGACCAGTGTGTTGTTAATCATACAATGACTTTAGCAAGATTCTACAACCACGAGAGTTGTGGGCAATGTACACCTTGCCGTGAAGGAACCGGTTGGATGTACAAAATCTTGAAAAAAATAGAAAAAGGCGAAGGTAAAATGGAAGACATCGATTTGCTTTGGGATATCCAGAGAAAAATCGAAGGAAACACCATTTGTCCTTTGGGAGATGCTGCTGCTTGGCCAGTTGCTGCTGCTATCAGACACTTCAGAGATGAGTTTGAATGGCACGTGAACAATCCAGAATTGAGCCAGACTCAAAATTACGGAATTGCCAATTATGCTGACCCAATACCAGCAGTGGCTAACAATTAAGAATAGAATTTGAGTTTTCAAATTCATTAATATAATGAAGAAGTTCTTTGAATTAGTTTTTGTATTTTTTGTAGGATTAAGTTTTACATTCGCACAACAAAAAGACTCTCTAGGAATAGTTGGAATATCGGGGAATCACGTGAAAAATTCTGAGGTAAGATCTACCTTAAAAAAAGGAACAATGTTCATTTTTTGGGGCTGGAACAGAGCAGGATTTAGTAACTCTGACATTCGTTTCAAAGGAAATGGTTATGATTTTACTTTGAATAACGTGATGGCGCACGACAGACCATCGGAATTGAGTATGGCGTATATTGACCCGACAAGGCTTTCTATACCTCAATTTAATTTTAGATTTGCTTATTTCTTAAAGGATAATTTAGCATTAGTCGTTTCGCAAGACCATATGAAATATGTGATGGACCAAAATCAAATTGCCAATTTCAGCGGTCATATTTCTGACCCGACTTATGCAGGAATGGTTCAAAATGGTCAGGTTAATTTATCTGATGAGCAGTTTCTGACATTCGAACATACAGATGGACTGAATTATGTGAATGTTGGACTTGAGAAATACAAAAGTCTATCCAGCAGAAAGAACTTTGACATCTTTTGGGTTTATGGCGGCGGAATCGGTGCTTTGATGCCAAAAAGTAATGTGAAGTTATTCGGAAATGAAAGAAGTGACAGATACCATTTAGCAGGTTTTGGACTGGACGCAAGATCGAGTATCAACCTTCTTTTCTGGAATCATTTTATGGCGAGAGTGGAAGGGAAATTCGGCTATATCAATATGCCGGATATCAAAACTACTCTTAATAATAAACCTGATAAAGCCAGTCAGGACTTCATATTCTACCAAGTTAATTTTGGAATTGGATATGTTTTTAATAGAAAATTAAAGAACTAAAATATACATTAAGTTGTATTTTAAAATATAAATAGAATTGACAAAAGATTTAGCCTCAGATTGATTACAATCTTAATTCTAAATCTAAAACCTTGAAATATGAGCGAAGAAGTCAAAAAATTTAAAGTGACCATAGACGGACAAACGACCGAAGTTTTGCCTGGTACTTCTATTTTGGAAGCTGCCAGACAAATTGGTGGGAAATCTGTTCCGCCAGCTATGTGTTATTATAGCAAGCTAGAAACAAGCGGCGGAAGATGCAGAACGTGTCTTGTAGAAGTTTCAAAAGGTTCTGAAGCAGACCCAAGACCAATGCCAAAATTGGTAGCAAGTTGTAGAACTGGCGTGATGGACGGAATGGAAGTGAAAAATCTATCTTCTGAAAAAGCACAGGAAGGCCGAAAAGCAGTTACCGAATTTCTTTTGGTAAATCACCCTTTGGATTGTCCGATTTGTGACCAAGCTGGAGAATGTCATCTTCAGGATTTGGGTTACGAGCACGGAAATCTTGAGACTAGAACAGAATTCGAGAGAAATACTTATGATGCAGACGACATTGGTCCAAACATCAAACTCAATATGAACCGTTGCATCCTTTGCGCAAGATGCGTATTGGCAGCAAATCAATTGACAGAAAAAAGAGAGCACGGAATCCTTTACAGAGGTGACCACGCAGAAATCTCTACAATGTTGAACAAAGCTTTGGATAACGATTTCATCGGAAACGTGATTGATGTTTGTCCAGTTGGAGCATTGACTGACAGAACGGCGAGATTCGAAAGCAGAGTTTGGTTTACGAAACCCTATAACGCGACTTGTTCTTGTACAAAATGCAGTGGAAAAGCGGTGCTATGGATGAAAGGTGAAGAAGTAGTGAGAGTAACTGCAAGAAAAGACCAATACGGAGAAGTGGAAGATTGGATCTGTGACGAATGCCGCTTCCACAAAAAAGATACTGCGCTTTGGAACATCGAGGGTCCTAGACACATCGACAGGCATTCTGTAATTTCTCTTAATCATTACGAGAAAAAAACAGACAGCTACAATGTTTTGGAAAATCCTGAGGCTAAAGAAATTGGTGTGGCAGACGAAATTGAAATTAATAAATTAGACAGTGAGACGATTTGATTATCAAAACTTCAAATCTCGAATCTCAAATAAATTTATATGGAATTACTGACTTTTAAAATCATATTAGTATTAGCGCTCTTCCTTTTGGCATTGACTATCGCTGCCTACTCCACTTGGGCAGAGAGAAAAGTAGCGTCGATCATGCAAGACCGTATCGGACCAAACAGAGCGGGACCTTTCGGGTTATTACAACCTTTGGCAGATGGTGGTAAATTTTTCTTCAAGGAAGATTTCACACCTCAAAACGCTGAGAAATTCTTATTTATCTTAGGACCATCTTTGGTAATGTTTATTTCATTAATTACTGGCGCAGTAATTCCCTGGGGTAAAACATTGAATTTTGGAGGTGTTTCTTACGATTTGCAGGTTGCCAATATTGATGTCGGCGTTTTGTTCATCATCGGAATGGCTTCTATAGGCGTATACGGAATTATGATTGGAGGTTGGGCTTCTAATAACAAATATTCATTACTAGGAGCCATCAGAGCTTCTTCTCAAATGATTTCTTATGAATTGGCAATGGGATTATCATTGTTGTCAATCATAATGATGTCAGGAAGTCTGGATTTAAAATTAATTACTGAAGCACAATCCGCGGGTAAAATTTGGGGATTCATTCCTGCTATTTCTGGTATTAACTGGAATATTCTTTATCAGCCTTTAGCTTTTCTGATATTTTTCATCGCGGCAATGGCAGAAACCAACCGTCACCCATTCGATTTACCTGAGTGTGAATCTGAGTTGGTAACTGGCTATTCTACCGAATATTCATCAATGAAATTAGGATTGTATATGTTTGGAGAATATGTGAATATGTTCATTTCCAACGCATTTATGGTCGTGCTTTTCTTCGGAGGTTACAATTATCCGGGAATCGATTGGGTTACTCAACATTGGGGAGAAAACGTAGCTGGTGTTTTAAGTATTTTAGCATTCTTACTTAAAACAATTGTTGGAATTTTAATCTTTATGTGGATTAGATGGACTCTTCCTAGATTCAGATATGACCAATTGATGCACCTGGGATGGAAAACTTTGATTCCATTAGCTTTGGTAAATCTAATTGCAACAGGTGCTGTGATTTTAGCATTTGGAAATTAAAAAATTGAAAATTTGATAATGAGGTGATGTGATAATTAGATTCAAAATCTAATATCTAACATCTGACTTCTAACATCTAACTTATATTAAATGAAACTTACTAATAGGTCAAAAGTTGTTTCTAACAAAGAAATGACTCTGGGTGAAAAAATCTACTTGCCTGCGATTTTCAAAGGTATGGGAATCACTTTCAAACACGCCGTAAGAACTGTGTTGAAAGGTGCTCCTGCGGTATATTCGTATCCGGAAGTTCAGAAACCAAGAGCAGAAATCTGGAGAGGTCAGCATGTTTTGAAACGTGATGAAGAAGGCAGAGAAAGATGCACCGCTTGCGGACTTTGTGCAGTTGCTTGTCCGGCTGAAGCCATTACAATGAAAGCTGCTGAGAGAACTAAGGAAGAAAAACACCTTTACAGAGAAGAAAAATACGCCGAGATATATGAAATCAATATGTTGAGATGTATCTTCTGCGGAATGTGTGAAGAAGCTTGCCCAAAATCTGCTATCTACCTTACGGACAGATTGGTAGATGTGGAACAGAATAGAAGTTCTTTCATCTATGGAAAGGAAAAATTGGTCGAAAATATTAATGCAAGGATTGACATCACAGAAAGACAATCTGAGAAACAAAAAAAGGCAGTAAAATAATGGACCAGATTTTATTTTTTATCGTAGCGTTTATCGCCATCGCCAGTGCCGTTTACTTTGTATTTGCAAAAAATCCAATGTACGCCATTCTTTCTTTGATTGTCACAATGTTCTCCATTGCAGGAATGTATATTCTTCTTAATGCTCAGTTTTTAGGCATTGTCCAAATCATCGTTTATACAGGTGCCATTATGGTTTTGTTCCTTTATATCTTGATGATGTTGAACCTTAACAAAGAAGACGAAAGCAAGAAAGAAAACCTTCCAAAGTTTATCGGGATTATTTCTGTTTGTATCTTGTTTGTAGGAATGTTAGGAGCTTACAGAGGGTTATCCGGAAAAACTACAGTCGCAGACAACATCGACCATTCGGTTGGTTTGACGAAAAGTCTAGGAAGATTATTGTTTAACGAATATGTATTGCCATTCGAATTGGCTTCGATTCTGATTTTAGCAGGTATCGTGGGCGCTGTTCTTATTGGTAAAAAAGATTTATAAGATTATGGGAGGAGATGTAAATACATTTATACAGCAAGTGCCTTTGGAATATTTTATTATTCTTTGCACGCTTCTGTTCTGTCTTGGTGTTTTGGGAGTTTTACTTCGTAAAAATGCCATTGTGATATTGGGATGTGTAGAATTGATGCTTAATTCCGTAAATCTTTTATTGGCAGCATTTTCTGCTTACAAAGGTGATGGTAACGGACAGATGTTGGTGTTCTTCATTATGGTGGTAGCCGCTGCAGAGGTAGCTGTAGGATTGGCGATTATCGCAATGATGTACAGAAATACAAAATCTGTGGACGTGAGTATTTTTAATAAATTAAGAGGATAATAGAAGGAATGGAAAATTTAGTTTACGCAATTATACTTTTGCCTTTAGCCGGATTCTTGATTAACGGACTTTTTGGAAAGAAACTTCCGAAAGTCTTTGTTGGAGGATTGGCGACATTAGTAGTTTTCGCTTCATTTGTTATCGCAACGAGTATATTTCTAGGATTCAAAAGTGATGATGCACCAGTTATCGTAAAAGCTTTTGAATGGTTTAGAGTAAATGGGATTCAGGTTAATTTTGGTTTCCAGATTGATCAGTTGTCATTGATGATGGTAATGATTATCACAGGAATTGGATCGTTGATTCACCTCTACTCTATTGGCTATATGAGCCACGATAAAGGATTCTACAAATTCTTTACATACCTTAATCTGTTTTTTTTCTCAATGCTACTTTTGGTTTTAGGAAGCAATTATCTGATTTTATTCATCGGTTGGGAAGGTGTTGGACTTTGTTCTTATCTGTTAATTGGATTTTGGTACACCAACGAAGATTATGGTAAAGCAGCTAGAAAAGCTTTTATTATGAATCGTATTGGTGATCTTGCTTTGTTGATTGGTATTTTCGCAATTGCTTCTCAAGTTAACGCTATCGATTATTTGAGCGTACAAGAGAATGCTTCGAAATTCGAGCTAGACAGCAACATCATTATATTTATCACAGCAAGTTTATTCATTGGAGCAACTGGTAAATCAGCTCAGGTTCCTTTATATACTTGGTTACCAGATGCGATGGCTGGACCAACGCCGGTTTCGGCTTTGATTCACGCAGCAACGATGGTTACAGCTGGTATTTACTTAGTAGTAAGAAGCAATTTCTTATTTACCCTAGCGCCAACAGTTCAGGATGGTATATTATTCATCGGATTTTTAACGGCTGCATTAGCTGGATTTTACGCTCTTCGTCAGAACGATATTAAAAAAGTATTGGCCTATTCTACAGTTTCACAACTTGGATTTATGTTCATCGCTCTAGGTTTGGGCGCTTATACAACAGCAATGTTCCACGTTATGACGCACGCTTTTTTCAAAGCTTTGATGTTCTTGGGAGCAGGTTCGGTTATTCACGCCATGAGCAACGAACAAGATATGCGTTTTATGGGCGGACTAAAAAAATATGTTCCAATCACGCACATCACTTTCCTTATCGGAACTTTGGCTATCTCAGGTTTCCCTTTACTTTCGGGAATGATTTCTAAAGACGAAATTTTGGTTGCAGCGTACGCTAAAAGTCCAGTATATTGGGGAATGTTATTCGTTTTGGCAGCAACAACCGCAGCATATATGTTTAGATTATACTATTTGACTTTCCACGGAGAGTTCAGAGGAACAGAAGAACAAAAACACCATTTGCACGAGAGTCCGCTGAATATGACTTTACCATTGATTGTTTTAGCTATCCTTTCAGTTGTTGGAGGTTTTATAAATCTTCCTCACTTCATCGGTCATGGTCATTATGCTCATTTGATGGAATGGTTAAAACCTGTATTAACGGAGCAAAGTTTCCACGAAATGGAACTGACGCTTTCCGGAGTTGATTTCAACACAGAAATGATTCTTCTTGGAGCAACTGTGGTAATGTTCTTCAGCGTTTGGTTCATCGTGAGAAACATCTACGTCACTAAGAAAAAAATGGCACTTCCTGAAGATAAATACTCAGGTTGGGAGAAATTGTCTGCTAGAAAATTATTCGTTGATGAGATTTATAATGCGTGCATTGTAAGACCAATCGAGGAAGCTGGAAAAGCGGCGGCGATGTTTGACAAAGCAGTTCTTGACCCGATTGTGAATTTCATCGGTTTGGGAGCAGCAGATTCCGGTCGTGCGGCGAAACGTCTCCAAAATGGAAATGTAGAAAACTATGTGCTGATTATGTCATTGGCGATAGGAATTGTATTGATTGTTAACTTTATATTGAAATAGATAATGTCGTTACTATTAACATTATTACTATTACCTCTCGTAGGTTCGGTTTTACTTTTTTTCTGGAAAAGTCCTTCCAGTAAATATATTGCATTAGCTTTTGGCTTTGCACAGATGTTCATCGCATTTTATATGTTGGCCAATTTCGATTTCCACCCGACTGTAGATGCACCATTACAATATGAAATCACATACCCTTGGTCCAGCTATATTAAAAGTAGTTTCAACTTTGGGATTGATGGAATGAGTATGTTGATGGTTCTATTGACCAACATCTTGGTTCCAATCATCACTTTGTCATCTTTCAACGAGCAAAAAGCCTATTCTAATTCTTTTTATGCATTGATTTTGTTGATGCAATTTGGGTTGTTGGGCGTTTTCACTTCTTTAGACGGCTTGTTATTCTACATTTTCTGGGAAGTAACTTTAATTCCAATCTGGTTGATTGCCGGACTTTGGGGACAAGAAGATAAAAGAATTAAATTTACAACTAAGTTTTTCGTTTACACATTTGTTGGGTCGTTGTTTATGTTGATTGGTTTGATTTACGTTTACAATCACGCCGCATCATTTGCTTTGACAGATTTGTACAATGCTAACTTAAATGTGAACGAACAAACTGTTATATTTTGGTTTATTTTCTTTGCATTTGCAGTGAAATTACCTGTATTCCCTTTCCACACTTGGCAGCCAGATACTTATACTTATTCTCCAACTCAAGGTTCGATGTTATTATCAGGAATTATGTTGAAGATGGCAGTTTATGGCGTTATGAGATATTTATTACCAATTACACCTTTAGCAATTGGCGGAATTTCCGGAGAAATCGTAATCATCCTTTCTGTAATTGGAATCGTTTATGGCGCTTTAATCGCTTTGATTTCTACAGATACCAAGAGATTGATCGCTTATTCTTCCCTTTCTCACGTTGGATTGATTGTAGCGGGAATCTTCGCTTCTGCAATTGTAACAATGAGAGTTGGATTGGACTTCGAAGGCGCTCAAGGTGCGATGATTCAAAGTTTTGCACACGGGATTAACGTAGTTGGATTGTTCTATTGCGCAGATATTCTTTACAAAAGATTCAAAACCAGAGATATCAGAAAAATGGGAGGTTTGGCAAAAGTCGCTCCTAAATTCGCCATCCTGTTTATGATTATCTTGCTAGGTGCAACAGGCGTTCCATTGACCAACGGATTCATCGGAGAGTTTATCTTACTGAAATCTATTTTTTCTTATAACTTAATTATGACAGTTCTGGCAGGATTAACCTTGATTCTTGCTGCAGCTTATATGTTGAGATTCTACGGAAAAGCGATGTTTGGAAAAGGTGATGAAGCTGTTCTGGCAACCATCAAAGACGTAAGCTCTGTAGAATTTACGGTTTTGGCAAGTTTATCTGTTTTTGTGATCATTTTGGGAATATATCCGCAACCGGTTATAGAAATGGTGACAAGCTCAGTGAGTTTCATCTATTCATCAATGATTAATTAAGAATTTATAAATTAAAAATAAGAAAGAGACTATGAAAGCTGAGAATCTCAAATTTCAAATCTCCAATCTCAAACATATATTATGAGTGTTTTAATAGTTTTATTCCTTACAGCAATTCTGGTATTATTCTCAGGTGTTTTCGAGAAAGGCAAATATGCAAGATATATCGGAATCTTGGGATTAATCATTGGTTTAGGAATCAGTTTCCTTCCAGAATCTCAGTTTTTCGCTCAGTACAAATCAATGTACGAATATAGCTACAACGCAGAGTTATTTACAAAAATATCCGTGGTTGTAACCTTGTTGCTTTTCTTCTTGGGAGGATTTGCATTCAGCAATCACAGAAGTCATCAGTCAGAATTATATGCCTTGATGTTATTTGCATTGTGTGGCGGGATTGTTTTATTCGGATTCCAAAATCTGGTAACCTTATTCTTAGGAATCGAGATTTTGTCTATTCCTTTATACGTAATGGCAGGAGCTAATAAAACCGACCTCCGTTCTACAGAAGCATCAATGAAATATTTCTTGATGGGTGCTTTCGCGACAGGATTTCTTTTGTTTGGAGTAGCATTGGTTTATGGAAGCGCAGGAAGTTTTGATCTTTATGCAATTCACGATTTTGCTTACAACAATCCAAAAAATTTGATGTTGATAATGGGAGCTATTTTGATGCTATCAGCGTTAGCATTTAAAGTGTCATTAGCGCCGTTTCATATGTGGAGTCCAGATGTTTATCAAGGTGCACCATCTTTGATTACCGCTTTTATGGCATCTGTCGTAAAGATTTCCGGGTTCTTTGCTTTGTTCAAATTAATGACAATCGCTTTCAGTGGAATTGCTGGAGACTGGATTAATATCTTAGGCGTTTTCATCATCCTGACATTACTTCTGGCGAATGTTATGGGATTGGTTCAGACGAATGCGAAACGAATGCTCGCTTACTCTTCTGTTTCTCACGCAGGTTACATCGCTCTAATATTCTTCGGAATCAACAACTTCTCCACTTATATTTTAGGATATTATCTGTTCGCTTACTCACTGGCAACAGTTGGTGTTTTCATCAGCTTGATCTGGGTTGAGAAAATCAAAAAAGAAACATCTTTTACAGCTTTCAACGGATTAGGAAAGAAAGAACCAATCTTGGCGGTTGTTTCTACAATCTCAATGTTATCAATGGCCGGGATTCCTTTGACTGCTGGATTCATTGGAAAATTGGGAATTTTCAATCAGGCGATTGGTGGACATTATGAGTTCTTGGTTCTGATTGCCGTTCTAGGTTCAGCATTGAGTATCGCTTATTATTTAAGGTTAATTATTGCCATGTTTTTTTACAAAGAAGACAACTTCCACAACACGGAAAAAGCGAGTATCACATACAATATCGTTTCTGTGGTCATTATTCTTGCTTTGGTATCAATGGGAATTATCCCGGATTTATTTGCTCAAATTTTTGGACTTTAGTAATATAAAAATAAATAAAACCTGATTCCTGCGAGTCAGGTTTTTTTTTGCAGATTTGTCTTAGACTTGAAAATAAAATTTAAAAGTCAGTTATTCATAATCGTTGGTAGAATCGCCATAGAACTTTTGACGAAAGCAAGATTCTTGAATTAAAAGATTAATTTTGAAAAACTAACTTCGTCATAAATTTTTTGAAGCAATGAAATACATTCAGATACTACTCATAATTTTACTTTTCTCGTGTAATTCTACAAGGTCAACCGAGCCAAAATCTGAAACCAGTGAAATTAGAATTTCTAATATCAAATATGGTCCGTACGAGAGAAATATGATGGATATATATCTTCCGCTAAACAGAAATGATAAAACACCCTTTGTCATCAACATCCACGGCGGAGCCTGGACACTGGGTGACAAAGTTTGGGGAGCCAGTATCTCAGAATATTTGTTCAATCACAATGTTGCGGTTGTTAATATGAATTACCGATTTGCAGATGATAAAGAGACCCATCTACCACAACTATTGGACGACATTGATAATGTTATAAAATTCATAAAGCAACATTCCACAAAATGGAATGTGAGAGCTGACGGATTTGTCATCACTGGAGAAAGTGCGGGTGCTCATATGGCATTATGTTACGCCTATAAGAATCCACAAAATATAAAAGCCGTTATCACAAGGTGTGCGCCCACCAGTTTTGCGGATAAAGAAAATCTGGCGAACGCTCAGAAAAATAATTTGATTGATGCCATTGATAAAATGTCTGGCAACAGAGAAATTGTTAATATCAACAGAAAAATACCAGAGGCATATAAAAATGTAAGCCCCGTCAATTTTGTCAAAAATATTCCCACACTCATTTTCCATGGCAATCAAGATGAACTTGTACCCTATACTCAGGCTTTGCAGCTAGCAAACGCTCTGAGTCAGAAAAAATATATCTACCAGCTTATCACAATTCCTGGTGCAAGTCATAATATTTTGTTGAAAGAAAATGACAGAGCATTAATCTATTCAAAATCCATTGAATGGATTGAGAAATATGGAAGATAAAAATGACTGCTGGCTTATTGATTAAACAAATAATGCAGTCTTAAATTTGATATTACTATTCAAAATTCTATCTTTATTAAAATATTTCTAATTAATGAAAAAGTTCTTAAGTTTACTCTGTATTATTACAGTTATTTTAGGTTTTGCGCAGACCAATCCTGTAGAAGACAATTACACGAAAAAAGAAGTGTACATTCCGATGCGTGACGGAACCAAATTGTTCACCATTATCTATACTCCAAAGGATATTTCCAAAAGCAACAAATATCCGTTCATTATGAACAGAACCTGCTACGGAATCTCGCCTTATGGAGAAAACAACTTCAAAAAGAAACTGAGTCCAAATAAATTTATTGAAAAGGAAAAATACATCTTCGTTTTCCAGGATGTTCGCGGGAGATATATGAGTGAAGGTACTTTTACAAATATGACGCCTCAAGTAGATCACAAAACCAAAAAAGATATTGATGAAAGTACAGATACTTACGACACTGTGGATTGGCTTGTAAAAAATGTACAAAACAACAACGGAAAAGTAGGTCAATATGGAACTTCATACCCAGGGTTTTACACCGCAGTTGGGACTTTGGCAAATCATCCAGCATTAGTCGCTTCTTCGCCGCAAGCTCCCATTTCTGACTTTTGGTTTGATGATTTCCACCACAACGGTGCCTTTCTGATGGGGTATTTTAAAACTTTTCCAGTATTCGGGGTTGGTAAAACAAAACCTGAAAAAGAATCCTGGTTTGCGGATAAAATGATTAAACCGACTTCCGAAGACGGCTATCTTTTCTACCAAAATATGGGAACATTGAAAGAAGGTGTAGACAAATATTATAAAGACAATTTCTTTATGCAGGAAGTGGTGAATCATCCTAATTATGAGGAATTCTGGCAAAAAAGAAACCTGTTGCCTCATCTCAAAAACATCAATCATGCGGTAATGACAGTCGGCGGTTGGTTTGATGCAGAAGATCTGGCAGGTCCGCTTAACATCTACAAAACAATTGAGAAATCTAGTCCGAAAGCAAAGAACACTATTGTAATGGGACCATTCTCTCACGGTGGCTGGAACTATGACAGCGGAAAACATTTTCACAATGATATCTATTTTGGAGACAGCGTTGCAACATATTATCAAAAAAACATTGAGCAGCCTTTTTTCCATCATTATCTGAAGGAAGATTCTAAAACTGCAGCAAAGTTGCCAGAAGCATATATGTTTGACACTGGCAAGAAAGAATGGCAACAATTCGAAACTTGGCCTCCAAAACAGGCTGTAAAACAAAACTACTTCCTGAATTCTACAGGAAATCTTTCGACCAGCGGAGATAATCCTAAAACTTTTTCTGTTTATGTTTCTGACCCAAACAAACCAGTGTTGAGCAGTCAAAATTATAAAGATATGAACGGTTTTACTCCAAGAAATTATATGAGTGAAGACCAACGTTTTGCTGCGTACAGACCAGATGTTGTGACTTTTACTACGGATATTCTGGAAAGTGATATGACTTTGGCAGGCGAAATATTAGCAAAATTGAAAATTACATCCTCTACTTCTGACGCAGATTTCATCGTAAAATTGATTGATATTTATCCTGCAGATGAAAAATCAAATCCGGACAAGCCGAATGTGACCTATGCCAATTATCATCAGATGGTAAGAAGCGAGATTATGCCGGCAAGATTCCGTAACAGTTTTGAAAAACCAGAAGCATTAACACCTAATCAAGGTACGACAGTGAATGTCAAATTACAGGATGTGCTGCATACTTTTAAAAAGGGACACAAAATCCAAATTCAGGTCCAGAGTACGTGGTTTCCTTTGATGGCAATCAATCCACAAAAGTTTTTGGAAAATCCATATCTGGCCACAAAAAATGATTACGAAAAAGCAGAAATCAAAATTTCCAGCGGAAGCACAATAGAATTTGAAATTCTGAAATAGAAGATAAAAGCACAAACTTCGGTTTGTGCTTTTTGATTATAAAGATCTGATTACTTGTGAAGCAATTTCGTAAGACCTTTGTTTTTTTTCAAAATCAAAAATATTTCCCGAAACAATAATCTCATTGGGTGTGTACTCTTTGACAAATTTGGAGAGTTTTTCTTTCAAAGTTTCTTTATCTCCTACAAAAGTTTTAGCAGCCATCCGATTGAGATGTACCGCAACATCATCTGGCATATTAGCCAATTCTGTTTCATCTGGCGGCAAAAGTGGTTGTCTTTGGTCAGTCAGAATATTAACAAAAGCCTGAAAATGAGAAGTTGATAGATAATGTGCTTCATCAACTGAATCGGCTGCTATCACATTGATGCAAACCATCACGTAAGGCTCATCCAAAACTTCTGACGGCTGAAAATGCTCCCGATAAATCTCCAAGGCTACATCCAACTGTGACGGAGCAAAATGCGCTGCAAAAGCATAAGGCAAACCTAACTTAGCCGCCAAAAAAGCAGAGTCTGTAGAACTTCCCAAAATATAAAACGGAACATCTGCACTCTCTCCAGGAATGGCTCGTACCTTGGCGCCAGCATTACTATCAGACATATATTTCTGTAATTCTTTGATATGGAATTCAAAATTATAGTTCTGATTAAAGTTATTACCTCTTAAAGCTGTTGCCGTGAGCATATCCGTTCCTGGCGCTCTTCCTAATCCTAAATCAATTCTACCTGGATATAATCCATCCAGAGTTCCAAACTGCTCAGCCACCGATAAGGTGGAATGATTGGGCAACATAATTCCGCCGGAGCCAACTCTTAAAGTCCTTGTTTGTCCAGCCACGTGACCAATTAAGATTGAGGTTGCTGCACTGGCAACATTTGGGAAATTATGATGTTCTGAAAACCAATATCTGGTAAATCCAAGCTTTTCGGCGTGTTGAGCTGATTTTACTGATTTCTGAAACGTATTATTGATATCATCTCCCTTGACAATCGTAGCCAAATCAAGAATCGAATATTTTATAGTCATAATTCTAAAATTTATACAGTTGTTTAACTCAAAAAGTAAACCATCCATCACTCATATTAAATATAAGAAATTTTGTCAGTCGATAAATATCTACAACTAATATTCTTAACCAAATCGTTTAATTAGTAGATTTGTTTCAATAAATTATATAAAATTTTACAAATGGTATCAATAAAATCAAAATTTGTTGCCGAAATGATCGGTACAATGGTTCTCGTATTAATGGGTTGCGGCAGTGCAGTTATCGCTGGTGCAGATGGTACAACTGGCGTTGGCCTTCTCGGAATTTCTTTCGCCTTCGGATTGAGTGTGGTCGCAATGGCGTATGCCATCGGTCATATTTCTGGTTGTTATATTAATCCTGCAATTTCTATTGCAATGGTTGCAGCAGGACGAATGAAGATGGGTGAGGCAGCCTATTATATTCTTGCACAAACGATTGGAGCAATCCTCGGTGCAGGAATTCTTTTCGTTCTATTTACCAATCATCCGGGCGCAGAAATGGGACCTTGGGCATTGGGTTCTAATGGCTGGGGAACTGGTTATCTTGATGAATATAACACGTTGGCAGCTTTTGTTGCAGAGTTTGTATTCACTTTTATTTTCCTATTGGTAATTCTTGGATCTACTTCTACCAAAAATATTCACGGTGGTTTTGCGGGTCTCGCAATAGGGCTTTCGTTGGTTCTGATTCACATCGTTGGCATTAAAATTACTGGTGTATCCGTAAATCCTGCAAGAAGCATTGGACCAGCGATTTTCGCCAAGGGAGCTGCTTTAGAACAGATTTGGTTATTTATTTTGGCTCCTATTTTGGGTGGCATTTTTGCTTCTTTTGTTTATAATCTGTTGATTGAGAAAAAAGAAGTAGCATAATCAATTTCATCAACCATATAATTGCAAATCCTGCCTATATTTTTGGCAGGATTTACTTTTTACCTTTAGATTCGAAATAAGTTTTGAAGATGAGTTCTTCCTTTTTCCCTTTCAGTTCAAACTTTTTGAACAGAAGGCTTCGAGCCAAATTCCTCATAAATTGGTATTTGTCACAGAGTTTCCAATAAGAATCTTCGTGGATGATTTTGGGTTCACGGATTTTGTAAAATTTAGTTTCCCAATTATCTTCATCATGATAAAATTCGATGATGCCGCAATGTTCTGGAATTTCCTGATGATTAATCATTCCCATTGGCAATAGAAAACTGAATGCATTGCAGATATAATCGCCACAGCCAATCTTATCGTGTTTTAGAAACTTTTCGCCTGATTTCTGATTGGTGTAGAATTTTTTGAAATCATTTTTAAAATCTGATTTGGATAATTTAATCTCAATCTCGTGGCTAAAACCAGAATTATCAATCAATAAAATATCTGCTTCCCAATCGGAATGGAAAAAATTGGTCAGAATCAATTCCTTGTCAAAATTACAATTGACATTGATAAAACTATGGACAAGTTCTTCTATCTTCAACATTATAAATTCTTGCTAATATTTGCGAACTGTCACGTGATAACAGCTCTGCTGTCTTTCCTTGATGTAAAAAATTCGACCTAGGTTCTTATACTCTTCCAAGACTTTTTCCAGTTCTTTTTCCAATTTTGTATTAACCTTTAGTTTATGGTCAAAGCGAACATAAGAAATATCGAAAGCGGCGCCATAGTTATGAGAACTGATTCCCAGAGATGCGTTGGAATTGACTTTTCTTAGTCTGCATTGGTCTTCCAAAGTCCTGGTGACGGATGATACAACAAAAAAACTTTTGGTCTTCGCAGCAAAATCATTCGCCAATTTTTCTAAAGTCGTCCGCGCTTTTTTCACCATAAATGGTCTGCTGTACTCCAAAGTCTGCAAACGATAGCCGCGCGATTTCTTTTTAATTTTAACCAATTTTCCCTTCGCAATATATTTGTCGATCGATTTGGTAGTTTCTAAAATATCGACACCGAAATTCTGTGCAGCGAGCAAATGTGGTTTGTATAAAACAGTTGGTTCCACTTTCAGAACTGTTTTCAAATCGTAGCACTTCTGAGATTTTAGAAATGAAAAACACAGCAAAAAAATTAATGACAAAAATCTCATTAAGCAGACATTTAAAATTAGACATAAAATCAAAATTTGTGTTTTTCTCAACAATCTTAGGACACCAAAAGGCTGCAGCCACGGATATCGGAATGGTCTATTCTACCCAATACCTGAAAAGTATCATTTTCAAATTTTCCCAAATCCTGAGTTGCAATGAAAGCACAGGAATATCTGTTGGCAAGGTCGATGATATTGATTGCACCAGTTCTTCCCTCTTCCACATAAGAGAAAGGATCTTCTGTATTTCTAATCAGGATTTTCATCCAGTTTGGACTTTTATAAACATTTTCTCCCAAAGAATAAGCCTGTGATAATAATTCCGTCATTGAATATTCTGAATAGATCTGGTCAGTTTTGAAACCTTGCTTGAAGATTTTTAGCAACTCATCCTTGGTCATTTCTTCCTTTCTACCTTTCATTCCGCCTGTTTCTATCACAGTTAGAACATTTGAGGTCTTGAGGTTTTGAGAGCTTGCGTTGCAGAAATCCAGAAAATCCAATAAAGCAAAAGAAACGCCGAAGAGAATTACTTTTTTGTCTTGCAAAGTCTGAAGCAAATCGAATAATTCCTGATGATTGTATAGAAAATAGCCGTTTTCCGGTTTAGCTGACTTTTTCATCAGAAAATCAACCATATAAATCAGAGAAGAATGTGGATTCTCAGAATAATTGGGCAGCAATCCTAAGAAAATATAATCCTCCGGCTTTCCAATAAACTGCTCAAAACTTTTATAAATGCTTCCTTCATAAAGCGAAAAATCTGCGATGTAATGCTTTGACCGATTGATCTGAGTCGTTCCCGAACTTTGAAAATAATTTTCAGCATTAGAATTTTTATCCAAAACCAAATGGTTTTTGAACATCTCAATTGGTAAAAAAGGAATATCAAAAACCTGCTGAATAGATTGAGGATTAATTTTCAAAAACTCAACAAACTTTCTGTAAACTTCCACATTTTCATATTGATAATGAAATGTTTCCAAACAAGCAGTTTGGAAGTCTTCTTCAGTTTTAATGTCAAAAATATTCTGCTTCATTATTCATCGAAATTAGAATTTATCCTTCAAATTGATTCACCTCAAAAGTTTCGCCATCATAAACGCCGAAGGTAAAATAGACAATCCAGTCGCCCAAATTGATGTATTTTGCTCCTTTTTCTAGGTTGAAAATCAAAGGCAGATGACGATGTCCGAAAACGAAATAGTCAATATTGTCGGTTTTCAGTTTTTCTTTGGAATATTGTATTAGAAATTCTTTGTCCTCGCCTAAAAACTTTTGGTCCTCTACACCGGAAATCAATTTATTTTTCTGCGACATATAATTGGCAATTCTCATTGCAATATCAGGATGAAGCCATCTGAAAGCCCACTGAGCCAATGGATTGGTAAATACTTTCTTCATTCTCTTGTAACCTTTGTCTCCAGGTCCTAGACCATCGCCGTGCGCTAGAAGAAATTTTTTATTATTGATGCAGTAATATTTTTTCTCAAAATAAACCGGAATTCCCAATTCTATCTCGAAGTAATTTTTCATCCACAAGTCGTGATTGCCTACAAAAAAATAAATATCAATTCCTGAATCTTTTAGTTCTGCAATTTTCCCTAAAACTCTGATATAACCTTTCGGAACCACATATTTCCACTCGTGCCAAAAATCGAAAAGGTCTCCCATCAGAAAGAGGACTTGCGCGTCTTTTTTAATCATATCAAGCCAGCGGATAAATTTTTCTTCGCGAAGTCTGCTCTTCTCAAGATTTGGAACTCCGAAATGCTGATCAGAAGCGAAATATATTTTCCTTCCTTGGACTAAATCAATATTCATAGTAAGATTCTGAATTAATCAAAATTATTACGTTCGTCGTTTTGGTCTCGTTTGCTGTAAATCCACATTCCTATTCCCAAACCTATTACTGCTGAAAATGCAGTAAGTAAAGCTCTGGACACTTTATCTGGCGAATCATTTCCGATATAATTCATCAGAAAAATTATAATGAAAGTAATAACTGCAATCAGTATGTATTTTGGATTTTTGAAATTCATTTTTAAAGTTTGTAAGATAACATCAGACCACCCTTGTATGGCAGCCACTCTCCGCTTCTGTTGGTCTCTCTTCCCATAGAATCGCCTTCTGTATCATAGCGTTCTCCGCTGATTTTGTCATAGCCTTTGTAGAAACTTTGCATCGTTCCCATACCTAGGTATAAGTCCAAGTTCCAACGTTCACCCAAAGTAAACTGGTAACCAGCCAATCCTCCAAAAATCACGGAATAACCTTTTTGGTAAAGATTGCTGTTGATATAAGGTGTTACAACGCCATTTTTATGAACATAAAAATTATCATTCCAATAACCGTATTTTTGAATGTTGAATCTCGCAACAGAAACGTCAATCCCGACATAAAACTTTTTAAATGCCTCGTTAAAATAATATCTCCCGTTGAAACCCAACATATAAACTTGAGCGTGCTTACCGGCGAAAGACTTCCAAGGAGAGACAAATAGATCTGCTTGTCCTGTGATGTGTTCGGAAAATCCGTGCTCAACTCCAACATTCAGCATTCCTACAGGTACAAACAAAGCATTAGCTTTGATATAGGTGTCGTTCTTCTGAGCAAGACAAATTGTCGAAAAACAAATTAAAATTAGGCTGCTAAGTATTCTCATCTTACTTTTTATTCAGGATTTCGAGCATTTTTGCAGCATCTTTATTTTCTTCTTTGGCGAAGTTGGCGGCCATTCCTGCGAACATTTTTGCTTCGTCTTTTTTACCTAATTTATCATACAAAGCGGCCAAAATACTGGTCGAATCGTAATTTTCCTGTGACATTACCACTTTTTCTGCCCAACGCGCCGCAGCTTGTAGAGATTTTACATCATTCGATTTTTCGGAAATGGTACTTGCTGCAGCCAGCAATTCACTTGGATTGAATTCATCTGGATTTTTATAATAATCCAAAGCTGTTTTTTCATAAGCAGGAAAATTATCGTGCGCAGAGTAATAATTTAATTTATAAAGATTTAGACTTTTTGCCAACTCTTCTTTTGGGAAAAGACCTTCTCCTTCTTTCAGAATTTTTGCATCGTCAATCGTTTTTGTCTTTTCATCGGTTGCAGATGTTACCAGTTTCATCAGTTTGAGATAATTGTTAAACTGAGTGTAATTCTTTTCTGTTAATACTTCTACAATTCCAGCTTTGCTGGCAACAAATACTTTATAATTTTTGTCATCAACAGATTGTGTAAAACTCAACAGTGCATTGATTTCTTCTGCCGAAAATTTTTTATCTTTCTTGTTCTCAAAATATTTTTCAGAAGCTTGCTTTGCCAGAATTGGGTCTTTGCTGGCGTACAGATTGATGAAATTCAGTAACGCTGCCTGATCCAATTTCCCTTTTAGGAATTCATCTTTCAGATTGGTGTTTACCAAATTTGGGTTGTTATTTTTCTTTCCTAATTCCAAAAACTCTTTGGTTTGGATGTAACCCAATTCTTTACCGACTATTTCTCCTTCTGCATTGAGAAACAGTAATGTTGGGTAACTTCTGATACCATATTTTGCGGCGAGACTTGGACCTTCGCCTTTTTCCATATCAAAATGGGCATTGATGAAATTTTGATTATAAAAATCTGATACTGCTTTGTCTGTAAAAACATTTTTTTCCATTAGTTTGCAAGGTCCGCACCACGCAGCGTATGCGTCTAGAAAAACAAGTTTTTTCTCAATTTTGGCTTTAGCTAAAATGGTGGCAAAATCTGAATCTTCAAACTTGATGGATTGTTGAGAGAAGTTCAACTGAAAAACGAAAATTATAAATAAAAATGATATCTTGTTCATCCTGAGAATAAATCGAATTAACTGCGAAGATAACCATAATATAAGAATTGACCGAGAGTGAAATCCTAAAGTTTTAATTTTTTAACTTTGCAAATCTCTGGGAAGACTTTGAGATGACAGACGGATAGAGTTTAGACTTTTTTTATTTGTTGATGATTAGTCCTAAGCTGGGTTCATATGTTGAAAATTTCAACTTTGCGAAGCGCAGCCCGACTTGAGCGGAAATCCTTTTTACGCAACGTAGTGGAGTGAAAAGATTGAGAGCGGAAGGCGGATAAAGCTGCCCAAAAAATTAATTTTATTGATATTATAATATGAGGAAATTATCCTTGCTTTTTACGAAAGATGGCTTGCAGTGGCAGATTTCGAAGTCCAGGAAAGTTCTGGAAGAAAAAATCTTTCTGAAAGATGAAGAGACACCGCAGAATCTGGTGGAGCAGAAATTGGATGAAGTTTTGGCTTCCGAAAAATTTTCGGAAATCTCCGTAATTTCTGCCATCAATCATTTTTCAATTGTGGAAGAAGGTTTTGACCAGCACGATTTGGGATATGATTTGATTTCCTACAACGCCGATGTCAAAAGAGATTCTGAGGAACTGATGCTGTCTGTGAACAAGAAATTCGGGATTCAGTTCTATTATAGTTTTCCGAAAGATTTTTATCAGAAAATAAAGCAAATGGAAGTTCCGACGCATTTTAATTTTTCGGGCGAAAAGTTTCTGAATTCTCTGAATGTAAAAAACCGGAAGGAAATCCACGTTAATCTGTATCATCAGCAGGCGGAATTTTTCGCTATTGAGAATAAAAAAGTGGTTCTTTATAATAATCTGGACGCGGCTTCGGAAGTTGATTTTCTCTATTTCATCATGTTTACGCTAAGCAAAATCGATTTCGGAATTTCTGAAACTTACTTTTATATTTATGGCGAAACAACAGAGAACGAAACTTTCATTTCGGAAATGCAGAAGTTTGTCCCAAATCTGAAAATCGTTTTCGACAATCTTCACAAGAAAAATTTTGTGCTGGCTTGATTTTTCAACCACAAAAGACACAAAAGAAAATATATAAATAAAATCTGAAAAGTTCACAAAAAAGCAAACTTCTTTTTGAACTTTTGAAAAACTAAAAATTCAGTAAAAGCTTTTGTGACTTTTGTGGTTCAATAATCTTTTAGAATTTAATCATTTATCAACAATCATTTATGTTTAGAATCATATCCGGAAAATGGAAAGCTAAGAAAATTGCGGCACCAAAAAATTTCGATGTAAGACCAACGACAGACTTCGCCAAAGAAGCCTTGTTCAGCATCATTGACAACAAATATGACCTTGAGTTTTGCTCTGTTTTAGATTTGTTTGCAGGCATTGGTTCGATAACTTTGGAATTTGCTTCGCGTGATTGCAAAGACATCACGGCTGTGGAACTGAATCCAAAACACGCCGGATTTATCAATTCTACAGCCAATGAATTGGATATGGGATTGCAGGTCAATATTCAAAGAGCGGATGTTTTCGAATGGCTGAAAAAGAAAAGGAATCACGAGAAAAAATATGAAATCATCTTTGCTGATGCACCTTTCGAAACGGAAGAAAAGAAATACTACGAAATGATTGACCTTGTTCTGAATAACGAATTAATAAAACCCAACGGTGTTTTCATTTTAGAACATCAGAGCAGACTAAAATTTGCTCATCCGAATCTGAAAGACACTAGAAAATACGGCAATGTAAGTTTTTCTTTTTTTGAAAGTCAGCCAGTTTCTGAATAAATCAATCTATGATATGAGGAATTTCAAAATCAGACTATTTATGATTTTAGTTCTGCTTAGCAGTATGAAAGTCTCTGCGCAGAATTCTTACATCAATCAATACAAATCTATGGCAACGGAACTTTCTCAGGAATTTGGGATTCCTACCTCGGTTATTCTTTCGATTGCTTATATGGAAACCGGTGGCGGCACAAGTTCTGCCTGCAAAGCTCTGAACAACCACTTTGGAATGACAGGGAAAAACGAAATTAATAATTCCAGATTTAAAAGTTTTGCTGATTCCAAGGCTTCTTATCGTGCCTTTTGCGAATGGGTTTCAAAAAGGAAATTCTATGAAAAATTAAGAGGTTCACAAGATCATAATAATTGGTTTATGGCAATTGCATCATCTGGATATTCTACAAAACCTGCAGAATGGAAGCAAAAACTGAATCTCGTAATGAAGAAAATTGGTTTGTAAATCAATCCTGAACCAAAATATTGTCACAATCTTTAACCGCTTCATTTCCCCATTCACAGATTGAGCGCAGGACAGGAATCAATGTTTTTCCAAATTCTGTCAAAGAATATTCTACCATCAGCGGCGGTTTTTGCGCATAAACTTTTCGCTCGATGATTCCGTCATCTTCTAATTGCTTCAATTGCAGACTCAAAGTCCTTTCCGTAATTGTCGGGATTTCTTTCCGGATCTCATTATACCGTTTCGTTCCCATTGCAAGATGAATAAGAATCACTGCCTTCCATTTTCCTCCGATGAAACGCATTGTGACGCTTGTTCCGCAAGGAAATTTTTTATTATCGATTAAAAACATATACTATCATTATTGACCGTTATTGCAAAATTAATAAACACTACTTACTTTTGCAACTATAAAATTGATAGTATAAAATTATGGAAACATTTCTTACCAAAATGCAGAAAAGATATACTGTAAAAAAGTATAATTCTGAAGGAAAACTTAGTACCGAAATTAAAGAACAATTAAAATCGATTCTGCATCTTAGTCCATCTTCAATCAACAGTCAGCCGTGGAAATTTACTTTTGTTGAAAATTCAAAAACTAAATCAGAGTTTGCTGACGTTTCTTATTTCAACAAAGAAAAAATCAATGACAGCCAGCTTTTGATTGTATTTCAGGTGTTGAAAAATGCAGAAGATTTTGAAAAGCAAATCGAGAAAAATTTACCCGAAGGTTCTATAGAATATTACAACAAAATGATAAAACCGCACGGCGAAGACTATACAAAAAGCTGGATGTCGCATCAGGTCTATCTTTCATTGGGTGTTTTGCTGAGCGCTTGTGCACAAATGGAAATAGATTCTACGCCAATGGAAGGTATTGAAATCCCAAAATACGACGCCATTCTGGATAATGAAAAATATACAACCCTGTTCGCAGTAGCAATCGGCGTGCGAGATGACAATGATTTCAATCAACCAAAACTCAAACCAAAATCTAGATTGAATTTTGAAGAGATTCTGGATGTGATTTAAAAATGAAATGCCTCGATTGATCGAGGCGTTTCTACTTTAAACTAATTTCGCTAGATAAATATCTGCTGGTTTTTCTAATAAATTGGGCGCTTCTACAACAAACTCTTGGATATAAGCTTGCTGATTGTGAGCATCTAGACCTTCTTTGCTTTTCCAATTCTCGTGAAAAATAAATACAGTTTCGTCTTCCAGACTTTGCTGCAATTCATATTTTTCGCAAGCCTCTTCCTTTCTCGTATTCAGAACCATATTGTCAAGAATTGATTTCAAATCCTGAACTGATTCTTTTTTTGCCTTTAAAATTGCGGTTAAATAGATTGACGTCATTAATTTAATATTTCAGATTCAACATCCACGAAAACACTTTTCAGATAATTTTTATATTCGATTTCATAATTATCGATTCGTTCCTGAGATGCTTGTTTTTCCATATCGTGAAAATGAAAACTTCCCAGATTTTTCATCCCAGTAAATGCATTCATTCTATGAAAACCGAACAAAACACCTTCATCCACAGAATGCTGATTGAAAAATTCTCCTTCCAGAGTGAAAGCCGTTTCGGGCGCATTCCAACTTGTGGTTACAAAATAATGTTTGCCGTGCATCAGACCTCCAGTTCCGTAATTGATTGCCGGATTCACTCGTGAACGTCCGTCACTTTTATAGATTCCGTTGTTGTGACCAGCAGTAAAAACTTCATCAATGTAAAATTTAAGACGATTCGGAACCTGAAACCACCAAACCGGAAAATGATAAAACACAACATCTGCCCATTTAAAATTTTCTGCCTCCTCAATTGCATCAAAATCATCATTGATATTGGTTATTCTAACTTCAAATCCCAATTTCTCAAGCGTTTCTTTTGTCCAATTGGTAATTGTATTATTAAAACTTCCCCCGGAATGAGCAAACTTTTGCCCGCCGTTGATTACAAATATATTTTTCATTTTTAATATTTTTCAATTATTGATGATGCAAATTTCCGACAGAAAAACTAATTATAAAAATAATATAAATTATATATTTGCATTATAATTATGATGCAATATGATAAATCTGGAATGGCTCAGAACTTTTAAAAGTGTGTATGAAACGCAATCTTTTACCAAGGCAGCACGAGAATTGTACATTTCTCAGCCCGGCGTAAGTCTCCATATCAGTTCATTAGAAGCTTATGTTGGTTACGCTTTGTTTGAAAGGATTTCGAAAAAACTGATTCCGACAGAGAAAGCAAAGATCCTTTATAATTTCACTTTGGAACCGCTTCTAAAGTTGGAAACAGCAGAACAAACTTTTCATAAAACCACAAAAACCGAACGCCCGACTGTGAGCATCGGGATGTGTTTTGAAACATTTCAATTCACATTGGAAAAGCATATTCCGACATTTGATTTCAATGTGATTATCCGTTTTGGATTGTATGAACAGATGTTTTCGGATTTGGATAATGGATTGTTGGATTTGATTATCACGCCAAGAAAAACTAATCTTAAAAACCTGAATTTCGAGGCGTTTTCCAAAGAAAAAATTGTTTTGATCAATGGAACTGGAACTGATACTTCTGAGCTTCAAAATTTAATTAAAAAAAATAAAATTGACGAAGCCGAAGCCTGGCTGAAACAGCAAATCTGGTACAGCACAGCGGCGGATATGGAACATTTGAACAACTTCTGGAAAGCCAATTTCAACCGGCATCCGGATTTTAAACCGAATTACATTGTTCCCAATATTTGTTCGATTGTCCGCTGCTTGAGCGGAAATTCAGGGTTTTCTGTAGTTCCGGATTTTCTCTGCAAAAAGGAAATTGCCAACGGCGGAATCGAGATCACTTGGGAAGGCAATAATAAAATTGAAAACAAGCTTTACTTTGGAGAACGTGTTAAAAATAATGTTCAAAATGAAATTGATAAAATCAAAGAGATTTTTAGGAATGAGAATTTTTAGTTTAAAAACACTATAGTCACAAAAGCTATATTTAGATTTATGAAAGGCATCGACTCCGCTCAGCGTGACAATTTTAATCGAATATTATTAGGAATGTCATCATGAGCGGAGTCGAAGAGTTTTTGCTAACTATTATCAAAGAACTTTCAGTTCCAAGTCTATCGATTTTCCGAAGAATTTTTTAGAGATTTTTTCGAAATTCTTAGTAATGTCAGACAAGAAAAATTGATAAGTTGGCTGGTGATCTTCCTCATTCAGAAGATTGTGTTTATCCAAAATCATTTTCAACTGACTGGCAACAATATTCGGAGAATCGATAACGCGAACACGATTTCCGTAATATTGTTTGATTTCGTCAATCAGAAGTGGATAATGTGTACAACCGAGAATCAAGGTTTCAATATTCTTTAATTTACTATTACTCAAATAATTATAAATAATCGAATGTGTAATCGGATGATTTTTAAAACCTTCTTCGATGGCCGGAACCAGAAGTGGCGCCGCCAATTCATCAACCTTGATAAATTTATTATGCTTGCGAATTGACTTCTTGTAAAGCCCAGAATTTACCGTTGCTTTGGTTGCGATTACGCCAACATTGTTGTGAATTTCGTACGAAACTTTTTCCGCAACCGGATTAATCACATCAATGACCGGAACTCTTTCTGCGACCAATTCCTGAACTTCGTGGAGTGCATTGGCTGTTGCAGAATTGCAGGCAATGACAATCGCTTTGCAATTTTTTTCTAATAAAAACTGCGTAATTTTCGTAGAATAACCGACTATGGCTTCACGGGATTTTTCGCCATACGGAAGATGTTTGGTATCGCCAAAATAAATCAAATCTTCGTTGGGCAACAATCTTTTAATTTCTTTCGCAACCGTTAATCCACCAACGCCGGAATCAAAAATCCCGATAGGCTGATTGGCTGAAAGATGCGTGTAGTCGGCTTTTTTCTTTTTCAAAAGATAATCTTTTATCTGTTATTTTGAACGCAAAGTCCGCAAAGTTTTTTTGACCATTACAATGTTTTTAAGTTCGCAAAGGCGTAAAACTCAGCAAAGAATTAACTTTACAAAAATAATGAATTTTTTATTCTTAAAAACATTTTGCCAAGCTCAATGTGATAACTCTGATAGTAATTATGCATTGTCAGACTTAGCTTTTCGAAGTCTTCAGACTATAAATAAATCGCTCGCAATTCCGTCTGCTAAAAACCAATGTTTTTCAGGAATTTTGAGATGATTGTTTTCAATAATCAAGATTCCATTTTCTTGTTTTGATTTGATTTCCTGGTTTAGATAATCGTGTATTTCTGAAGAAAAATCTTGATGAATTTTATTCAAATCTACACCCCAAATTGTTCTGAGTCCAATCATCATCATTTCATTGAATCGGTCTTTTTCAGAAAGGATTTCGGTTTCTTTTGGGAGAATATTCTCGTTTAATTTTTTGATATAAGCTGCATTATTGGCAATATTCCAGCTTCTTTCCAAATGTCCGTTGTACGAATGTGCGGACGGACCAATTCCCAAATAAGGTTCTGATTTCCAATATGCCGAATTATGTTTGGAATGAAATGCAGGCTTCCCAAAATTTGAAATCTCATAATGGTCGAATCCATTATCTTTCAGAAAATCTGACATATAATAAAATTCTTGATTTTGCTCCGCTTCTTCGGGAGAACTCACTTTTCCATTCTCAATCCATTTTTCCAAAGCGGTTTTTGGCTCAACGGTCAAAGCGTAAGATGAAACGTGAGGAACTTGAAGTTCTATTATTTTGTAGAGATTGTCTTTCCAGATTTGGAAGTTGGAAGTGGACGAACCGTAAATCAAATCGATGCTGATATTTTCCAAACCAAAATCTTGTGCTCTTTTGATAGAACTTTCTGCTTCGGAAGCATTGTGAGCACGGTTCATCAGTTTCAGATCTTCATCAAAAAAACTTTGAGTTCCGATAGACAAACGATTGATTTCTGTATTGGATAATTCTTTGAGGAAATTTTTATTCAAATCATCTGGATTGGATTCTAAGGTGATTTCGATCTTTTCATCAAAGCTAAAATATTTTTGAATCTCATCAATCAAGGATTTGATTTCATCAACACTCAAAACCGAAGGTGTTCCTCCTCCAAAATATAGGGATTTCAGGGTTTTATTATCGAGTTCGTCTTTCCTTAGCCTAACTTCTTTTTTGATGGCTGATAACATCTCATCCTTCAAACTAAAAGAAGTGGAGAAATGGAAATTGCAATAACTGCATTTTTGTTTGCAGAAAGGAACGTGAAGGTAAATCATTAAAAAAAGCTCCGAAAATTCAGAGCTCAAAGTTATTCAAATTAATATTAATCTTATCTGTATCGGAAACCTCTGGAATTAATAAAATTTTCAATATTAAAACCAACCGACAGCATAAAGCTATTTCCAAAATTCTCCGTCAGTTCCGAAACACCAAAGTTATAAACAGCCCCAAAAGTAAAATTCCCAACTCGACCTTTGATAATCGGCGACATTCCTAGATTCTGGCTTCCAACCGCACTTTTTGCACTGCGAAAACTGAGGCCGGCGGAAACATTGTTCTTTTCTCCAAAAACAGTTGCCGTCACATTGTAATCTATTATTCTGGAAGAATTGGTATTCAGATTCATCATCAAAGATGGTGTTACGAAAATACCGTCTGCAAAATGCCAATCGTAGCCTGCGTTGAGATAAAATTTGGTTGGTGAAGGTTCTATTCCGTTGATAATTGGCAAATCATTCGTCAAAGGAATATCAATCACAGAAACGCCCGCAAAGAAATACCTGTATTTGAAAGCTGCTCCCAAGTTGGCATAAGCCAGAAAAATATCGTTTGTATTTTCTCCCAAAACCGGATCTCCTGGTTGCTCCGGATTCAGTTGTGTGTAATCGATATTCATATTGTAGAGATTGGTACCAATCCCAAAAGAAAACTGATCCTGGCGATCTTCTTCGTCAGAAAGCGGAATAAAATAGGAAGCCCCAAGCATCAAACCATTGGAAGAAATCGGACCATTTTGATCTCTGAAGAATGAAATCCCTGCGCCTACTCTATCAAAAACATTGGCGTGCAATCCTAAAGACTGTACGTTCGGTGACTCGCTTAGTTGTGAAAATTGTTTCTGATAATTAAAATTAACCACTACATCATCTGTTTTCCCTAATAATGCGGGATTAAAAAGAAAATCACCTTCTAACAAATATTGTTGATAGAAAGGCAAGGTTTCTTGAGCTTTGATTTCAGTAAGAGAAATTAAAGAAATCAGTAAAAATATTTGATATAGCAGATTATTTTTATTCACAATACAAATATATAAAACTCTAATTATTATCTAAATAGTTTCTCCAACGTTCTGAAGCTTCCAGCATATCTTTCGGCATTGGACTTTCAAAATACATTTCTTTTTTGGTTGTGGGATGTATAAATCCTAGTGTGTGCGCGTGCAAAGCATGTCTTGGCAAAACGTCAAAAACATTATTAACAAACTGTTTGTATTTCGGCAAGTTAACGCCTCTCAAAATCGTGTGTCCTTCATATCGCTCATCATTGAACAAAGTATGTCCGATATGTTTCATGTGAGCACGAATCTGGTGTGTTCTTCCTGTTTCAAGCTTGCACTCTATCCAAGTCATATAACGAAACCGTTCCAAGACCTTGTAATGTGTTACAGCGTGTTTACCTTGGCTTCCATCTACATACGTGTACATTTGCATTCTGTTTTTTGGATGTCTGCCTATGTGACCAGTTATGGTTCCTTCATCATCTTGAACATTGCCCCAAACAAAAGCCCAGTAAAGCCTCTTTGTTGTTCTGTCAAAGAACTGTTTCGCCAAAAAGCTCAGTGCATATTCGTTCTTGGCAATCACAAGCAGTCCAGAAGTGTCCTTATCTATTCTGTGAACTAATCCCACTCGATCTAAATCAGAATTGTAGTTGGGATCTTTTGCAAAGTGAAAAGCCAAAGCATTGATCATAGTATTATCCCAATTCCCGTGTCCTGGATGAACAACCATTCCCGGATCCTTGTCTACAACGATAAGATCATCATCTTCATAAACAATATTAAGAGGAATATCTTGTGGAATAATGACATTTTCTCTCGGGGGACGGGCAAGCAAGATGCTAATATTATCGCCTGGCTTCACTCTGTAATTTTGTTTAATCGGATTGCCATTCACAATCACATTTCCAGCTCTGCAGGTCTGCGAAATTTTATTTCTGGAAGAATTCTGCCTGAAGATCATTAAATATTTATCAATTCGCAAGGGTTCCTGATTGGGATCCACTCTGATATTAAAATGTTCAAACAATCCACTATTTTCAGCATCATCTGACGAGATGTTGCTATCAGTAAATTCTTCTTCTAAGAAGTCTTCGTTTTCGTCCAGCATATAATAATTTTAAAAGGCTTCAACTAGTCGTCGAAGCCTTTTTTTATAGAATTTTAGTTTTATTTTATTCGACAACTACTTTTTTTGGCTTAGGCTTTTCTTGCTGTTTCGCAGTTGTAGCAGTTGCTGGCTTCACGGCCGTTCCAGTTGTGGTGTTTCCTGCAGAAGTTGTCGCAGGCGTTACCGGCTTGGGTTTTGGAGTAGTAGATTCTGCCGAAGATACTTTCTGAACCTGAGGTTTTGGCGGATCAACATTCGGAACTTCATTATACTGTATAGGCACCAGAGTTGTATCGATTTTTGGACGATACATATCGTCTAGTTGCTTAATTTTATTCTGTAATTCCGCAGGCGTTTTCTTGCTTGCCCAGAGATCAATCTGCATTCCCTGATCTCGCAGAGAGCCAAATTCCGGATCTTGATAATAAACAATATCCGACTCATCTTTACCACCATCTTCGTGATCTACGATTCCGACTTCAAACAAAGCCTGAGCAATAATTTTTTTCGCTTCCTGAACGGTTCTTCCAACTACATTTGGAACACTCACGTTTCTCAAAGGCCCTGAACCAATTACCAGATCTACCACAGAAAACTTCGGAAGAAGTGTTCCCGGTTTGATGCTTGTACCATTATACATAATTCTAAGAACTGCATCTCTTTGAATGCTTGGTTCGAAAATTGTATCTCCTACCTTCAAACCGACCAGATTTAATTGATTAAAAGCTAAACCTTTGTACCGATCAATAATATCCGGAACGGCCACTTTTGCCCAGGTTCTAGGATTTACTTTCAAAACAATTGATCTGCCGTTCTTCACATTGGCACCAGGCGATGGAAAAACTGCGAGTACCTGAAACGGTCGGAATTTCGGATCATATTTGAAACTGTCTACTTCATATTCCAAACCAGAATCGTCCAGAATCTTGATAGCATCATGAACAGTCATATTCATCACATTCGGGACAGGAACTTCCTCACCGTGATTGGTATGAAACTCCAGCCAACGGAATGTAAGCCATACAAGACCGGCGAATAACGCCATTGCCAGCACAATATTAAGTAATACTTTCCAGTGGAAAAGCGATTTGAGCATAATTATTCTTTTTCAGAAACGTAACGCAAATATAGATAATTAAATTGTATTACCATTTGCAGATAGTCTTCAAAAAAAGAAAGTCGGCAGTTTGGCCGAAAAATCTTACTTTTGCACTTTGATATATTTATGGAATCTGTACAAATTCACGACAAAAGCTTCGTACCATACCTGAAACACGATGAAATTCAGGAAATTATAAAAAAATTAGCACTCAGAGTTTACGAAGATTACAAAGATGAAACACCTATCTTCGTTGGTGTTTTGAATGGCGTAATTATGTTTTTCTCAGATTTTTTAAAATATTATCCGGGAAAATGTGAGATTGCATTTTTACAGGTAAGTTCTTACTCCGGGACTCAATCTACCGGAATCGTATATAAAAAGATGGACCTGACTAAAGATGTGGTAGACCGTCACATTATTTTGATGGAAGACATTGTGGACACTGGAAACACATTAGAAAATCTTTTCGAATATTTCAAAAACACACAACGCCCACAATCTCTGAAAGTTGCTACTCTACTACTTAAACCTGATGTTTTCAAAAAAGATTTCACAGTAGATTATGTTGCAAAAGAAATCCCTAATAAATTTGTACTAGGTTACGGCTTGGATTATGATGAATTAGGAAGAAACTTACCGGATCTTTATCAATTAGAAGAAGGTAGAATCAACCATTAAAAATTCTATCAGTTTTTAGCTTATGGCTACAAGCTTTTGAAATTATATCTATATAAAAAGTAAACATTAACTAAAATAGCTTAATAGCAAGAAGCCAAAAGCAGTTTGCTAAAAGCCCCCTCAACATTATGATAAACATTGTTCTTTTTGGCCCTCCAGGAAGTGGAAAAGGAACCCAAGCTCAGCATCTTATTGAGAAATTTAATTTGAAACAAATTTCAACAGGAGATCTTTTTCGTTACAATATGAAAAACGACACTGACCTTGGAAAATTAGCAAAATCATACATTGATAAAGGAGAATTGGTTCCCGATCAAGTCACTATTGATATGCTGATCGATGAGTTGAGAAAACCAACAGATACCAATGGCTTCATTTTCGACGGATTCCCAAGAACAGCGACTCAGACAGAAGCTTTGGAAAACATTGTGCAAGACGAGTTGGGAACACAAATAAGCATCTGTCTATCTTTAATTGTAGATGATGAAGTTTTAGTAGAAAGACTTCTGAAAAGAGGCGAAACCAGTGGAAGAACGGATGATTCTAATGAACAAATCATCAGAAATAGAATCAAAGAATACTATACAAAAACTGCTGAAGTGGCAGAATTGTACAAAAACCAAAACAAATATGTAGAAGTAAACGGAATTGGAAACATTTCTGAAATCTCCGAAAAACTATTTGCCGAGGTAGAAAAAATAAAGTAGAAAATAGTTGATAGTTTTTGGTTGATAGTTGATAGATTTTTTTCTTCCAACAACCAATAACGTTCAACAATCAACCAAAAAATTATGTCAAATTTCGTAGATTACGTAAAAATCCATTGTAAGAGTGGTCACGGTGGTGCAGGTTCTGCCCATCTCCGCAGAGAAAAATACATCCCAAAAGGTGGTCCTGATGGTGGTGATGGCGGACGCGGTGGTCACGTAATTATGAGAGGTAACGCCCACGAATGGACACTTTTACCGCTCAGATACACCAGACACGTCAAAGCGGAAAGAGGACAAAACGGCGCAAAAAACCAATTGACAGGTGCTTTTGGCGAGGATGTTTATATCAATGTACCTTTAGGAACTATTGCGAAGAATGAAGACGGCGAGATCGTTGGTGAAATTCTTGAGGATGGTCAAGAAATCATTTTGATGGAAGGTGGAAAAGGTGGACGTGGTAATGAGTTTTTCAAATCCGCTACCAACCAGACACCAAGATTTGCGCAACCAGGTATGGATGGACAGGAAGGTTATATTATCTTCGAATTGAAACTTTTGGCCGATGTTGGATTAGTAGGTTTTCCCAACGCCGGCAAATCTACACTTCTAGCCTCTGTTTCTGCGGCAAGACCAAAGATTGCAGATTATGCATTTACGACTTTGACACCCAACCTTGGCATCGTAGAATGGAGAAATTACAAATCTTTTGTAATGGCTGATATTCCTGGGATTATTGAAGGGGCTGCAGAGGGCAAAGGTTTGGGTCACAGATTTTTACGACATATCGAAAGAAACTCGATTTTATTATTTTTGATCCCAGCCGATTCTGAAGATCATTTTCAAGAATATAAAATTCTCGAAAATGAATTGAAGGAATATAATCCTGAATTGGTGGATAAAGATTTCCTTTTATCCGTCTCAAAATCTGATCTCCTGGATGATGAATTGAAAAAAGAAATCGCTGCCGAATTCCCAGAGAACAGACAGCCTTTATTTTTCTCTGGTGTGACTGGCGAAGGTCTGCAAGAATTGAAGGATGCAATTTGGAAAAAATTACACGGATAAAAACTAAAACTAATAACTAATGAAAAAAATCTCTTTGCTCCTCCTGTCGTTATTTTCTAGTATGGCTTTGGCACAAAAACATTTTGGAGTAAAGGCCGGATATAATTTGTCTAATATGACTTACGACTGGCAAAAGTACGGAAAGGAAAAACTGGATGGGAAATCCTACTTTTACTTGGGTGCTTTTGCAGAACATCGGATTTCGGAAAAATTTGCTGTACAAGGCGAATTGAACTATACGGAACTTGGCGGTCGCACTTATATAGAAATGACAAATATTGTTGGAGATCAAATCGTCACCCAAGGGATGAACGAAATTGATCTAAATTATCCGCAACTTCAGATTCCAATTTCTGCAAAGTTTTATCCCACTAGAAAGTTGGCTCTATTAGGTGGTCTCAATTTTGGAATTAATCTGAACCCCAATGTAAGTTTTACATACCATGATCTGCTAAATCCTTCAGATTCTAAGCAGAGTAATATTAAGACAGTCAATATTTTTCCATTTTTAGGTTCTGAATTTCATTTGACAGAAAAATTCTTTGTTGATGCTAGATATAACTTCAATTTTTTTGAAATTAATAAACAAGGTCTATCCACAAAGATTGGAGTTTTCCAAATTGGTCTAGGATATCGTCTCAAGTAATTTTTATCAAATAAATAATTAAATATTTGTTTGTTAGCAAAAATATTATCATTTTTACTAAATCATTATCAAATTCTAATTATTTATTTTCAGATGGAGAAGATATTATGTTTTTACATATTTTTTTTCTGTGGTTTTTATTATTCACAAGGCAACAGTTATGCTGGTTGCAACCCTAACAACGGTTTGTACTCTGACAATAATCCTGAAAAGATTGAGTACGATAATATTATTACCACTTTCCATACTTCTGTTATAAAAGACGCATTCAATAACTACAAAATTTGGGGTTCCAGAGCTGCGAGTAATGGTGTAGACAATATTTACTCGCCTCAATACATTAACTCATCCAACTATCCTGCACTGACGGGAAATGTTAGAAAAGTTGCACTAGGCGCATATACACAATTAGTTGTTTTGACTGATGATGGTCTCTTTGCATCAGGATTGCCCGGTGAGGTTTTACCATTGACAATAAAATCCACTCCTGAATTTGAGAAATTAACTATTAACGGTGAGATCACTGGATTACCCGCTGGTGTAACCCCTGACAATGTTAAGATGATGTTTGCAACGAAAAAGATGTTGATGATTACGACCTGGCTGGGAGAGGTTTTTGTTTTAAGCGAATCCCCAATTGCTAGAGGAAATGGAAATAATGGAACTGATACTCAGTGGGCAAAAGTTATGGAGGATGCAACAACACCTTTATCAGATGTGATTGTGTCTCGTGGCCAGATGGACTTGGGGTTTGCCTTGAAAAGAGATGGAACAATATGGACTTGGGGATCACACGTATTTTCTGGAAAAAGTACCGACGGCTATTATCAAGATTATGACTATGCCACCAAAATGGCTTTGCCTGCAGGAATATTAGGCATCAAGATGATCCAGGCTACAATGACGGTCAATAATGGGAATCACACTTACTACCTCTTGGACACTAATGATACATTACATTGCCTTGGATTTAATGGATATGCGGAATTTGGCTACACTACATTTCCTTTTGTAAAGGTATGGACCACATCAAAATATCCAGACGGAAGCCCTACCAACAATGTAAGCTGGATTAGCGCAAATGAACATTATGCCGGTGTTCCCAATATGGGTGTCATTACGAAAGATGGATTATTATATACTGCAGGAAATAATGCAGGTTATGTTATTGGGCACGGTGATAATAGCACTTCATCGCAAGCTCATCCTTTTAAAATCCCGAACGGAATCTCTGCCACAGATGTCATCACCAATTACGAAGTAGGAGGACATTGCTCTGCAGCTATAAAAAAGGGAACTTCACGTTATGGCTATGTCGGACATCGTATCCAGGGATCTATGGGAGATGGCATGCCAGATCGGGACTCACTTGGTATATTCGAAAATAGATTTGATTTCACTACCACACCAGAGATAAGTGTTTGCGGAGTGAGTTGTAGTGTTCCGATTATTGAAAATAACGCTCCCTTCTGTCTATCTGACGATGCAACATTTACAATCAGAAGTACACCAAACGATTTGATCACTTATCATTTGAATAATGACGCCGATCAAACAATCATCATTGACAATACCGGAAAGTACGAAATCAATATTCCAAAATCTGAAAGTGCGCAAACCCTAAAAATCACTAAGTTTTCCAATTTGATATGCAGCGAAAATGTGAATATTACGTCAGTAAATACAGTAATAGACAATTCTAGAATAACCATTGAGGAAACTGGTAAAAACGCAATTCAGATCATCATCGTGGCTGGCACACCAAAATATGAATATCAATTGACCGATGAATTCGGTTCTGTTATTGCACCTTGGCAAAGTAGCAATTCTTTTCAGGATCTGACAACCAATTTGTATAAAATCCAGGTTAGAACAGAAAATACGAATTGTGTATACAGCTACAATTTTATTTTCCTAGATTTACCCAATGTAATTACGCCCAATGGAGACGGAAAAAATGATGAACTTGATTTATCTTTCCTTACAAAAACAAAAAACGCAACGTTAGAAATATTTGACCGATATGGAAGAAAAATGCAAAGTTTTGATAATTCGCAGAGATCTCAAAACTATGTCAACTTCACAACTGGAACATATTATTTTATCTTTACCAATGATATTGGCACCAAAAAAAGTGGCTGGATACTTATTAAAAAAAGATAACTTTTTGAAAAATTAGGTTTAATTTTTGCAATCAATAGAATAAAAATTTAAAGATGAAATATTTATTTAGCCTTTTAGTCCTGTTTGGATTATCTGCTTGCACTACTTCTCAAACTCAAACTTCAAAATATTCTAAGATAGAATATGAAGTCGGACCTTGTTTTGGTTTTTGTCCAATTTATAAGATAACAATTGATGACAATAGAAATGCAGTTCTGGAAGCTGAACATTTCAATTTTTCTGAAGGAGAAGGAAGAGGCGACTTTGATAAACCTAGAGAGGGAACTTTTGAATCCACTATCAGCAAAGAAGATTACGACAAATTGATCGCATTAACAGACGCTGCGAATGTAAAAACTTTGAAAAACAGTTATATAGACGAAAGAATAATGGATGCTTCGAAAACCACTTTAAGAATTTATTTCTCGGATGGGACGAAGAAAGAAATTTCTATATCTGCAGGCGAAAAACCAACTGAGTTGAAAGCACTTTATACTTATATTGCCGAATTAAAGAAAAATCAAAAATGGCAAAAAATTAACTGAACAACTTTATTTTAAATAAGTTACCTTTGCAAAATATAAATTCCTTCTGAATTGAAGGAATTTTTTTATTTACATTAAAATTATTTCATTTGAATTTCGAAGAATTAGGCTTGATTAAGCCAATATTAGATGCTCTTAAAACACAAGGATACGAGCAACCAACACCAATACAAGAAAAAGCTATCCCATCAATTCTGCAAAAAAGAGATCTTTTGGGAAGCGCACAAACCGGCACAGGAAAAACTGCAGCTTTTGCAATTCCTATTCTACAGAATCTTTCTGAAAAAGAACAGCATAGAAACCAAATCAAAGCGTTGATTCTGACACCAACTCGAGAATTGGCCATCCAAATCGAAGAGAATTTCAAAGACTATGGCAAACATTTGAAGCTGAAATCTCTCGTAGTTTTTGGAGGTGTAAAACAGCACGCACAAGAACAGCAAATCCGAAAAGGCGTCGATATTTTGATCGCAACACCTGGAAGATTGTTGGATTTTATCTCGCAAGGCATCGTAAAACTTCATCATCTTGAAATCTTCGTTTTGGACGAGGCAGACAGAATGTTGGATATGGGATTTGTACACGATGTGAAGAAAATCCTCAAACTAATTCCAGCTAAAAGACAAAATTTGTTCTTTTCTGCAACGATGCCTACTGAAATCTCAAAGTTGGCTTCGGAGATTTTGGTAAATCCTGTAAAAATAGAAGTTGCACCCGTTTCTTCTACAGCAGACACCATCCGGCAAAGTATTTATTTTGTTGATAATTCTAACAAAACTGACTTGTTGATTCACCTTTTGGAAGATCCGAAACTAGATCAGGTTTTGGTATTTTCCAGAACAAAACACGGTGCCGATAAGATCGCAAGAAAACTGCATCAATCTAAAATTTCTGCAGAAGCCATCCACGGAAACAAGTCTCAGAATGCAAGACAAAATGCATTATCAAACTTCAAATCCAAAAAAACAAGAGTTTTGGTTGCGACAGATATTGCAGCAAGAGGAATTGATATCGATGAGCTGAAATATGTTGTTAATTTTGAATTATCAGACGTTTCAGAAACCTATGTTCATAGAATTGGAAGAACTGGAAGAGCGGGTTCAGAAGGAACTTCGTTCTCATTTGTAGACGGTCTGGATCTTGCCAATCTTAGAAGTACTGAGAAATTAATTGGTAAAAAAATTCCTGTGGTAAAAGATCATCCTTTTCATACGGACAATCTGGTCGAGCAGAAAAGAGACAGTAATAACAAACCTTTTACACCAAGACCAAAACCAACAGGTCAACGTTCTGAAAAACCTAAGAATAAAAGTATTTTTTTTAGAAAAAAATAAAGTAAAACCGGAAAGCAATTTCCGGTTTTTATATTTTAAACAACTTCAAAGCATTCTCAGTCGTAATCCGATCAATTTCCGAAAAGTCTGTTTTGTAGATATCTACTAGTTTTCCAGCAACCAATTCTACATAAGCACTTTCATTTCTCTTTCCTCGGAAAGGAACTGGTGCGAGATAAGGCGAATCTGTTTCCAAAACTATTTTATCTAACGGAATCTTGTTCAGAAACTGATCTATTCTACCATTTTTAAAAGTCACTACTCCACCGATTCCTAGAATAAAATTCAAGTCTATGGCGTGATTTGCCTGTTCCAGATTTCCTGAAAAACAATGGAAAATCCCACGAAGTTTAGGATGTTTTTTTCTTTCCAAGACTGCAAAAGTTTCATCAAAACTTTCCCTGGTATGAATCACAATTGGCAAATCTTTTTCTATTGCCCAATCAATCTGTTGCTCAAAAGCTTTGATTTGAATATCCAAAGTCGATTTGTCCCAATACAAATCAATTCCGATTTCACCAATTGCTGGAAAATGTCTTTGATCCAAATAATTTTTAACAATTTCCAATTCTTTTTCCCAAGTTTCTGGCTTCACATAACAAGGATGTAATCCCATCATTGAAAAAATCTGATTAGGAAAATCGGTTTCCAAATCCAACATTTTCTGGTGAGATTCTGAATCTATTGCAGGAAGAAAAAACTTTTCGACGCCTTTATCCAAAGCCTTTTGGATGGTTTCTTTTCTATCTTCGTCAAATTCCTCAGCATATAAATGCGTGTGCGTGTCTATCATAATAGTTGATAGTTGATAGTTGATGATTGATGGTTAATTATATATTATCAACTGACAGCCAATAACTATCAATTAAAAATTTTGTGTTTAACTTTCTTTTGTTGTTCAATCTTTTTTTGATTGATCTTATCCAAAAAATCCTGGTATTTTGGATTTTTTTCGTCGCTGGTCTTATGATTGAGTGCGGTGATGATTTTATTATTCTCATTGATAAAAACCTTAGCTTCATCAGAAAAATAAGCATTTCCAAATTTCTCCCAAATATATTGAACCGCCTGAGAATTGGGATGAACCAAATCGTCTTTATAAAAACGATAATCCCGCAAATCATCCATCAAAATCTCATAAACCGGCAAATAACTGCAGTTTTCTTTTCCAGAAATCGTTTCGTGAATAGCTGTTATCAACTTAGATTTACTTAATTGATTTTCGACAATTCCGTCTTTGGTGTGGCGAACTGGAGAAACGGTAAATAAAATCTGGACATCATTTTTGCAAATATCTTTCAGGATTTCAATCGTTTTATGGATGGAATTGGTCAATTCCTGATGTGACAGAAATCGTTTTTCAAAAAACTTTTGCGGTATCTTATGACAGTTGGCAACCAACCTTTTTTTGGGCAAAAATTCATAAATATAAGACGTCCCAAAAGTGATAATTACGAAGCCTGTGCTTTGCAAAAACTGATTGGCTTCTTCAATATTGCTGTTGATTTTCTCTAAAGATTTATGCGCAAATCTGGAATCGAAAGAAGAATGATGGTCCAGGCTGATATAATTTTCATTAGCCAAAATCAAATCATTTTCTTGATACTCCTTCGCATCATAAACCTGCTCAATGGCTTGCAAAATCGAATACGGATTAAAAATCGTCCCAAACGGATTGCTCAGAGACTGTATTTGCCCTTCCGTAAATTTTTCGTGCATCTCCGTTGCAAAACAGGAACCAATCGAGAAAATACAATCTTCAACCCCTATTTTTTTTTCATTTTCATTAATCTCTACTTCTGTACGGAATTTCATATTTTTTAAATATAAGAATTTATGAGTGTAATAATTTACCAACAGCTAATTTCATAGTCAGACTAGTAAACTGATACATTTTTATATTAAGACTCTCTTCTCAAAAGATAATTCGCCAATTCTCTGAACGGTAATTTACTCTCGTCTGGAAGGTTAATTTTATCAAGGTATGATTGTCCAATTTCGTTATGTTTTTGGATGAGTCTTAGAACTTTGTCATCGACTTTTGTTCTTCGGAAAATCTTTTCTACGCTGTAAACTTTATCTACGTTATCTGTTTTTTTGGAGTACCAGTAATTCAGTTCAGATAATTCCTGCTTGTTGGAATGTTCCAAAGCCAAAAGATAAAGAATTGTCTTTTTGTTTTCATAAATATCTCCCGCGTGTTTTTTTCCAAACTGTTCCTGATTTCCAAAGACATCCAAATAATCATCCATAATCTGGAACGCAATACCGATGTGTTTCCCGAAATTATACATCGCTTCTGCATCCGCTTCAGACGCTCCGGCAATCAAGGCTCCGATTTGGAAAGACGATGCGCTCAAAACACCTGTTTTGAAGGTAATCATCTGTATATAATCGTCGTAACTGACATCCGTTCTGTTTTCAAAATTGATATCGAACTGCTGACCTTCGCAAAGAACGGCTCCGGTTTCAGAAAATATCTTGATGCATTTTTTGAATAATTCTGGTTCCAAATCTTCAAAAAACTGATATGCTTTAATCAACAAAGCGTCGCCGGAAAGAATCCCAACGTTTATTCCGTGGAGTGTATGAATGGTTGGTTTGTTTCTTCTTAAAGGCGCTTCATCCATTATATCATCGTGGATTAGCGTAAAATTGTGGAAAAATTCTATTGCCAAAGAAGGTTTCAAAGCTTTTTGCAAATCGCCTTTGAAAAGGTCGCAAGCCATCAGCAACATTATGGGACGAAGTCTTTTTCCTCCGTGCGAAATAATATAGTTCATCGGCTGATACAACTCATCCGGTTTGTGTGTAAAAGTATGTTTTTCTATAGCTTCTGCTACAATTTTCTGATACTGGTCTAGAAATTCCATTTGAAAACTTTGTTTAGCGCAAAAATACGTTTTTTACAATTGTTTTTCCAAGATTTTCGAGTTCTGTTTTAACAGAATTATTCATAAAAAAAGCTTCTCAAAATGAGAAGCTGTATAGTAATCAAAGAAATGATTTAATTTTAAAAAACCAGTGCCACAAGCAGATAAGTAATACCTGCAACAATTGCGCTGATAGGAATGGTCAAAATCCAAGCCCAAAGTAAACTTACTGTTACACCCCATCTTACCGCAGAAACTCTTTTCGTCAATCCAACTCCAATGATTGAACCTGTAACGGTGTGTGTTGTAGAAACCGGGATTCTTAATTGCTCTGTGATAAACAAAGTAATTGCTCCAGCAGTTTCGGCAGCTACACCTTCCAGCGGTGTTACTTTCGTAATTCTGGTTCCCATTGTTTTGATGATTTTCCAACCTCCACTCATTGTTCCCAAAGCAATTGCTAAGAAAGAAACAACTGGCACCCAAAGGTAGTGCTCTGCAAAAAAGTTGAAACGGTCAGCTTCTGCAATATTCAGATACATTGGATCTTTCATCATATTCACGTGGAAATAGATCATTGCTGCTCCAATAATTCCCATTACTTTCTGAGCGTCATTGGTTCCGTGTCCGAGACTGAACAATGCTGATGAAACTAACTGTAATTTCTTGAAAACACGTTCCGCTTTGTGTGGTTTTGCTCTCTTACAGATATTAACAATAATCAAAGTAATAACAATCGAAATCAACATCCCGATCAATGGTGCCATGAAAATAAATAGGAAAATAGGAATCACCACTTTATATTTCACAACATTCTGCGAAAAGAGCTGCACAAATGATTGATACGCCTTCTCAAAGAAAGAATATTCCGGATGTGTAATGGCAATCAAATGATAGTCCGAAATCAAAGCGTGCATCAATGCTGCTCCGATGAAACCTCCAATCAAAGTATGAGATGATGAGGACGGAATCCCGAACCACCAAGTCAAAAGATTCCACGCAATCGCTGCGATGAGACCTGAAAAAATAACTTCCAGTGTGATGAAATTTTCATCTACTGTTTTTGCAATTGTATTACCAATTTTGAATTCACCCACCACGTAAGCGGCAATGAAAAATGCTGCAAAGTTCCAAAATGCTGCCCATAGAACAGCCTGGAAAGGCGTGAGTACTTTTGTGGAAACAATGGTCGCGATAGAATTGGCAGCATCGTGAAAACCATTGATATAATCAAATATCAGCGCTAAAGCGATAATAATTATTAGTAGAATTGGAAACTCCATTCGTTTTTAAATTTGATACAGCTTTTTATGCGTATTTGATAACTATGCTCTCCATTGTATTGGCAACATCTTCTGCTTTATCTGTCACGACCTCAAGATAATCCAAGATAGATTTTTGTTTGATGATCAATAATGCGTCATTGGTTTCAAACAATTTTACGATAGCCTGACTCAAAACGTCATCAGCGATATTCTCGTATGAATTGATTTTGATACAAGATTCTCTTACTTCGTTTGGATTTTTGAAATCTTTCAAATTTTCCAAAGCTTTTTTGATTTCGATACAACATTTGTGAATCAAAAGTGAGAACTCAGAATAAACCTTGTTATCTGGGCTTTTGTACAGATAAATATATTTTGCAGAGGCATAGATGTAATCTGCTATATCATCCAGTCCAGATGCCAGATAGTTAATATCTTCTCTGTCGAAAGGTGTAATGAAGTTTTCGCCTAGTTGCACGAAAATCTCGTGTGTAAGATCATCTAGCTTGTGCTCGTAATCGCTCATTTGATTCAGCAATGTTTCATCATTGATATCAAAATCCAGCAAACCGTCGTGGAATGTTTTTGACATTTCTACTAAGTTATCTGCTACCTTAAGAAACAGATCAAAAAAGATTTTGTCTTTTGGTTGAAACGCTCTGAAAAGATTTCCTATTCCCATTATTTCGGATTAATTTCTGCAAATATGATAAAAAACCAAAGGCAATGAAAATTTTTATGTTAAATAATTATTAAGATTAAAAACAGAAAAAACCTGCTGATTAGCAGGTTTTTACATTTTATATACATTGATGAAATTGATGATCAGTCATTAATTGGCAACTTCGGCACGCATTTCTTTTCCCCGAAATTTCATACTAGTCAATCCATCCAGAACTTCATTTTTATATGATTTCTCAATTTCGAAGAAACTGAACTTATCCAAGATTTCTATTTCGCCAATATCTGCTCTTTTTTTGGATTTAGAAGTCGCTTTATTGATGATTTCCAGCATATCAACTTTCTTCAACTGGTCTTTTTTCCCAAGGTTGAAGAAGAATCTCACCATATCCTCATTTCTGCGTTTAGGTTTGCGGTCACGGTTTCTATCGCCACCATCTCTTCTGTCTCCACCTCTATCACGGAAAGAACCACCATCTCTGTCGCGTCCTCTACCATCTCTGCTATCTCTATCGCGGTCTCTTCTGCTTGGTCTCTCGTCTCTGCTACCAAATTTTTGTTCAACAAGATCATTACTGTTTTGATAGTAAGTAGCCATTTCTTTCAATTGGAATTGCAGCAATTGACTTACCAATTGTTCTTTTGTAAAAGCAGAAAGATCTGGGATTAAACTCTCATCAAAATCAATAACATCTACGTGTTCAGTCAATAACTTTTCGAAAACACCTTCTACTTGAGCTTTGATGATATCTTTTCCTGTCGGAATAGTTTTTTCAACAATATCAATTTTAGTTTCTGCTTTGATTTGCTTCATTTTTCTACTTTCCTCTGGTTTTGCCAAAGTCATGGAAATCCCGTCTCTGCCTGCACGTCCTGTTCTTCCACTTCTGTGAACAAAAACTTCTGGATCATCTGGTAAAGAGAAATGGATCACGTGTGTCAAAGAATCTACATCCAAACCTCTGGCGGCAACATCTGTCGCAACCAAAATATCGATGTTTTTCAGTCGGAATTTCTTCATAACTGTATCTCTCTGCGCTTGAGAAAGATCACCGTGAAGCGCATCTGCAGCATAACCATTTTGCATCAAAAAGTCGGCAACTTCTTGAGTTTCCATTCTTGTTCTGCAAAAAATAATTGAATATTGATTCGGATTTGCATCGATCAATCGCTTCAAAGCTTCTTTCTTTTGTCTGTAACCAACCACGTAAAATTCGTGTTTGATATTTTTCTTGACAGCATTAATAGATCCCACAGAAATTCTGTGCGGATTGGTTAGATAATTTTTAGAAATACGCTCCACTTCTTTGTTCATCGTTGCAGAGAACAAGAAAGTTTGCTTGGTTTCTGGTGTTTCGCTAAGGATGGTTTCCAAATCGTCTTTGAAACCCATTGAAAGCATTTCATCAGCTTCGTCTAAAACTACCCATTGTACTTCGGAAAAATCCAAAGCTTTCCTTCCAATCATATCGATCACACGACCCGGAGTTCCCACAATAATCTGCGGCTTGTCTCTCAAAGATCGGATTTGATCCATAATACTACTTCCACCATAGACCGCTGTAGTCTTGATGTTTTTTAGGTATTTTGTGTAATTTTTGATGTCTTTGGTAATCTGGAGGCAAAGTTCTCTAGTAGGGCAAAGCACCAATAATTGGATTTTACGACTATTGTCGTCTATCATATCCAAAATCGGAAGCGAAAATGCTGCTGTTTTGCCTGTTCCTGTTGCCGCAAGTGCGATAAGATCGCGAGTATCTGTAGAGATAAAAGGAATAGTCTGTTTTTGGATTTCTGTCGGCTCTACGAAGCCGAGGTCGCCAATCGCCTGAAGAACTTCAGAGCTTAGATTGGATTCCGTAAATAAATTCATTTAAAAAGATCGTCTAATAATTGCTGCAAAGATACACTTTTTATTTTTGATAACAAGATGACTTCTTTTTTAACGATTCTTTATTACAGAAAATTAATATTGGAACTTGAAATAATCAATTTTCGGGAATATTTTCTGAACCTCAACATTAAACACAAAAAAAAGTCCTTCAATAATTAAATTGATGGACTTCATTGTTATCCTAAATCAAAATTAGTTTGACTTCAGTTCTACTGAATAGGTTTTTGGATCATACTTCAAAAATGCACCAGTTCCCAAGTCTACACCAAATCCTATAATTCCACCAAAAAGGATATTTAGTAAAGATACAGCATTAAAGTTCTTTTCTAATTTTAATTCTTTAGTTTCGAACCCATCTTTCTTAATTTCAACCGAACGCTTTCCTAAAGTTCTGCCGAATTCTGCAGTACAAGGGGTCACACATTTCTCAACGCCCTGAAAAACAACCTTAGCGCCTTCCGGATGTGTATTAAAAGTAATTGAATCTTTTGATCCTGTAAAAATCGTTGCACAGGAAGTGGTTGAAAGTACAATACTCAATGCGATTCCAACAGTAAAAATCTTTCTCATAGTTTAAAATATTAATTTTTTGCAAATATATCTTAAACTATATCAAAATAGCTATTTAAAATTCGAGATTATTAAAATTTATTTAAAAACTCAACATTCCGCCACATTTACAGCCACAGCCAGACCGCCTTCGGAGGTTTCTTTGTATTTGGAATTCATATCCAAAGCTGTTTCCCACATCGATTTGATAACGCTATCCAAAGATACTTTCGCCTTTGTTGGATCACCATCCAGAGCTAATGATGCTGCGGTAATCGCTTTCATCGCTCCCATAGAATTTCGTTCGATACAAGGAATTTGGACCAGTCCACCGATTGGGTCGCAAGTTAAACCAAGATGATGTTCCATTGCGATTTCTGCCGCCATCAAAACCTGCCCAGGAGTTCCACCGGAAATCTCTGTCAGAGCTGCGGCAGCCATTGCGGATGAAACACCAACTTCTGCCTGACAACCGCCCATTGCTGCAGAAATAGTTGCATTTTTTTTGAATAAAGTCCCTATTTCTCCTGCAACCAGAAGAAACCTGATAATATCTTCCTCGGAGTTGAATTCTGTGAAAGTCTGCGCGTACATCAAAACTGCAGGTATCACGCCACTTGCACCATTAGTTGGTGCGGTAATGATCCTTCCAAAGGATGCATTTTCTTCATTCACAGCGAGAGCAAAACAGGACACCCATTTGGTTACAGAACTGAAGGTTTTTTCCTGATTTTTCACCATTTCAAACCATTCGTTTTTATTTTTGTAAATCTGAGTTCCGAGAAGTTTTTCATTCATTTCGGAAGCGCGTCTGGTAACGTTTAAACCGCCTGGGAGAATGCCTTTTTTGTTGATGCTTTTGTAGACACAATCTTTGATATTTTCCCAAATTTCTAAGGCTTTCTCACGAGTTTCTTCCTGCGATCTCCAGGATTCTTCGTTTAGTAACACTAGGTCTGAAATTTTATCAAGATTAAGTTTTTCGATATATTTCTGGATATCGCTTCCGTGATGACAAGGATAGAGCGTTCTTACACATCTATCTTCCATAGAATTGTCCTCTTTGGTTGCGACAAATCCGCCTCCGACTGAATAATAATCCTGACTGAATGTTTCTCCATTTTTAAAAATAACTTTAAAAATCATTCCATTGGGATGGAAATCCAGAGATTTTTCTTTGTTCAGAATCAAATGATGACCATAAATAAACGGCAGCCAAATCTCGCCTCCAAGATTTATTTTTTGTTCTGATTTTATGGTCTCAATCTTTTCATCAATTTTATTGGTATCTATGGTTCGGAAATTTTCTCCACTAAGGCCGAGCATTCCAGCGATATCGGTTCCGTGACCGATTCCTGTTTTTGCTAGAGAACCAAAGAATTCTACAAAAACTTCTTTCACATCTTGCAAAGAGTGATTTCTCTGAACCAAATCCAGAAACATTTTTGCAGCGTTCCAAGGGCCCATTGTGTGGGAAGATGAGGGTCCGATTCCGATTTTTATGATGTCAAAAACACTGATAGATTCCATTAAATTGTAAAAAATTACCGGTTGTAAATGTAATTGATTTTTACAACTTATCTAAATCTGAAATATTATTTTGTTAAAACCTGATTTTGAAACCCATGTGTGATTGTTGCGAAGCGCGCCCCGACTTGAGTGAAGCTCATTTTTTGCTGGATACCAACTTTCCTTTTGGACCGAAAACTTTCTGGCAAAAAATAGCGGGAACGGAAGGCGGATAAAGGCGCCCAAAACTTTGTGTTCGAAATAGTCAAATGATTTTTAGACAAAGATGGTTTTCAGAATCTCGGAAACTTCTTTATGTCTGGTAACGGGAAAAAGATGGGTTGCATTTTTTATCACAAAATCTGGTTGCGAATTTTTGAGCGGAAAAACGATGTCTTTATCTGCCAAAATCTGAATGACATCTGGGATTTTATCAAATTTCCAATGGGCAACTTTGTCCATAGACCATTTGAGATAATAGGGATCTTTTACCCGGAAATACTGGGTAAGTTTTGGATTTTTTGGATCAAATAATTTTCTGAAAAATGAATAAAACAATGTTGTATTCCCATTAAAAACGCGGAGTGGAATGTATCTGACTGCATTGGTTCTTTGCCCTGCGAGAATCAGTTTTGATTTTTCTGAATCGGAGCGGATACTACCCAAAATGACTATTTTTTTGGCAGGTTTCAGTTTATGAATCTCTTGCACTAGAATCCCACCGAAAGAATAGCCCAGCAAATAAAACTCTTCGGAATCATCTACCAATTCTGACATTCTGGAAACGTAGTCGTGGAAATTTTCATTGACCTTTGGAATGAGCCAAGGGATGTGAACGACTTCTATTTCCGGATTGAAAGTCAGTTTTTCGAGAACTTTTTCGTCTGCGCCTAAACCGCTGATGGTGTATAATTTCAAGTTTTTGGGTTTGAAGTTTGAGATTCAAATTTAAAACAAAAAAAGAGCAAAAAAAATTCTGCTCTTGATATTTATGTATTACTGTGGTAATTATTTTACGCTGATTTTCACTTTCAAATCAACATCGTCTTTTACCAAAACGTCTTGCATAGTAGATTTGTACGCTACGTCAAATTTTTGTCTGTCGAAAGAGAATTTGTCAGACTCCAAAGTCACAACACCGTTTGAAGAAGTGATTTTTGCAGGGAAAGAGACAGGATTTGTCTTACCTTTCACAGTCAGGTTTCCGTTTACTACAAAGTTGTAATCCTTGTTTGTATTTTTCTTTACAGAAGTGATTTTGTAAGTCGCAGTCGGGAACTTTTCAACTTCGAAGAAATCACCGTTTTTTAAGTGACCGTTCAATTTTCCCTGGTACTCTCCAGAAAGATCTGTTGCGTTGATTGACTTCATATCCAATACGAAATCTCCACCTACAACTGCTCCGTTTTTAAGCACTAAGGTTCCAGATTTTACATTCACCGTTCCATCGTGAGAAGATGCTTCTGTCTTTGCGATTTTATAACCCCACCAGTGTACATCTGAGCTTGTTAATTTTTTAGTTTGTCCGAAAGCTAATCCGCTTACCAATACAGCTAGTAATAATACTTTTTTCATTGTTTTTAAATAATTTTAATAGCGCAAATTTAATTAGAATCTGTCAAGATTGTTGTTGATGTATGATAAGTTTTTATAGAATAAATGCCCTCATAATATGAAGGCATTGAATTGTGTCATAGTTTGATTAAATGAATCTTGAAAATCTAACTGATTCTAAGATTGTCTTATTTTCCAAGTGGAATATTGTAGGCAAAACCTACACCAATTGCGCCAGCATTGTATTTTTGGTCAGCGATCTGTCCTTTGTCTCCTGTGAAAGTTTTGTTATACTGAACAAAGAAGTTCCAGTCACGGTTGTGATAACCAATTTCTGGTCTGATGTAAAATCCGCCGTCTGGTCTATCGACATTACTATAAGCTGGATTTGTGCTAGAAGCAACTTTATCGTCACCAACGATAAATCCGTAACCTAAATCAGCTCCAAAATAGAATCCCATTTGTTTTGGATAAACTCTCAATAATGCCGCTACGGGAATTACTCCAAAGTCGTTATTATTAACATTCACCCCGCTTATCATTCTATCTTTTCCAAAATAATGATTATAACCTGTTGCGATACCAAGACCAAAACCTGGCGTTATTAGATTTTGGTAAGATAGATCCACTCCCAGATTAGCAGCTGTATTTCCACCTGTAGAAACACCTCCGTTAAGACCAACTTTGAACATATTGGTCATATCAGAACTTTGTGCAGACATTACTCCTCCTACCAAAACTCCTGCTCCTAATATCAATTGCTTTAAAGCTTTCATATTTTTAAATTTTAAATTTTACAAAAGTCTTATTTGTAAATTCCGTGCCAAAAATGATTATTTGTTTCACGACTCTAACAATATATCATCAAACTTTCTAATTTTCAATAGTTTAAAATCATAATTAAATATGAAAATTTATTCACAAACTCAATTTTCATCATTTTTGATTTAACTAAACCTATTTTGTAGACTCCAATCAAATAAATATGTTAGTTATGAATCCATTTCTTAAAAATAAACATTTGGTTTCCAGAGCTGGTTTTGGTATTCATCATAATGACATTGAAAAATATAAAAACCAAAATCCAAAGAAATTATATCAGGAGCTTAAGGAAAAATCGGGTTACTTGCCGCTCTCAACTGATGTGCAACCCATTTCTCCGGAACAATATCAGGAAATGTCGAAAGCAGCAGACAGACAGCCGCTGAACCAATTTAATAAAAACTATAACAGGTCGGTTCGCAAGTCGTGGCATTCTCAGATGATCAGCACGCCTTTTCAATTACGAGAAAAGATGGCGCTCTTCTGGCACGGGCATTTTGCCACAAGACTTCAGCAATCGCTTTTCAATAAAGATATTATTGAGATTTTTAGGAAAAATGCTTTGGGCAATTTCCGAGATTTGGTTTTCGAAGTTTCAAAATCGCCTGCAATGCTGAATTTTCTCAACAATCAACAAAACAAAAAAGCAAAACCAAATGAAAACTTCGCCCGTGAATTGATGGAACTTTTTACTTTGGGAAGAGGTAATCTTTACACAGAAAAGGATATCAAAGAATCGGCAAGAGCTTTTACAGGCTGGAGTTATGATGCTTTGGGAAGGTTTGCAGATAATAAGAAACAACACGATTCCGGAGACAAATTATTTCTGGGAAAAACTGGAAATTTTGACGGAGCCGACATTATCAATATCATTCTGGAACAACCAGAGTGTGCTCATTTCGTCACAGAAAAAATCTATAAGTTTTTGGTTAATGAAAATCCGGATGACAAAATCGTGACATCTCTAAGTGAAAAATTCTTCAAATCCAATTATGACATTACGACTTTGATGGATGAGATTTTTCTCTCGGATTGGTTTTATCACGAGAATAACATTGGAGCAAAAGTCAAATCACCGGTTGAATTAATCGTCGGAATCAGAAGAATCTTGCCAATGGATTTGCAAAATGGCGACACAATCTACAATTTCGAAAAACTGCTGGGACAAGAACTACTCCAACCTCCGAATGTCGCCGGCTGGCCAAGTGGAATGGCTTGGATTGACAGTTCTACTCTACTTTTAAGAATGAAAATCCCTGCAGTAATGGCCGGTTACAAAACTTTGGACATCGAACCCAAATCCAATGACGACGTGAATATGGGAAAAGAGGAGAAAAAAGTAGTCGTGAATAAAAAGGAAAACACGATAACAATTCATTGGGATAGCATCAGTAATGTGCTGGATGATGACCTTTTTACCTTACTATTATCAAAACCAAATGACCAACTTCAGAAAATGATAACCGATTTTAATTCTGATAAAAGTAAGAAGCACCTGATGATAAGTATTATGTCAACACCGGAATATCAACTTTGTTAAAATAAGCCATTATGATTATCAATAGAAAAACCTTCATTAGAACTGGCAGTTTGGCTGTTGCTTCTTTATTTTTCCCCAATTTCCTAGACGCTTTGACTTTGCCAGAAGCGATTGAAATGAATGGAAAAACATTGATTATCCTTCAGTTATCGGGCGGAAACGATGGACTAAATACGATTATTCCTGTCAAAAATGATATTTACTATAAGTCCAGAAATCAGATTTCGATTAAGGAAGATGATGCGCTTTTGCTCACGGATGAAGCTGGAATCAATCCAAATCTAAAATATTTCAAAGAACTTTATGATAATGGAGAATTGGCGGTGATGAATAATGTCGGTTATCCAGAGCCGAATAAATCTCATTTCCGAAGTATGGACATTTGGCAAACGGCAAGTGCAAGTGATGAGTTTAAAAATTCTGGCTGGATTGGACGCTACCTGGATGAGGCGTGTCACGATTGCCAAAATCCAACCCAGGCGATTGAGATTGATGATCTGCTAAGTCTTGCGATGAAAGGAGAGAACAGCAACGCAATTGCTTTCAAAGATCCTAAAAAACTGTTTGACAACAGTCAGGAAATGTTCTATAAAAAACTGAACGCCAACAATCACGACCACGAGCACAATTTGACATCTTATCTTTACAACACGCTTGGCAATGCCATCAACAATTCCGACTATATTTTTTCAGAAAGCAAGGCAAAACCAACTGACAAAACTTATCCCGCAACGCAAATCGGTAAAGATTTTAAAACCATTGCATCACTCATCAAATCCGACATCAACACGCAGGTTTATTATCTTTCCGTAGGAAGTTTTGATACACATAACAATCAAAATCAGAGGCAAAATCAACTGTTTAAAAACATCGATGAAGCTGTGGAAATTTTTACAAAAGATATGAAGGAGAGTGGAAAATTCGATGATATTATGATAATGACTTTTTCTGAATTCGGACGTCGGGTGGCGCAAAATGCCAGCAATGGAACGGATCACGGAACAGCCAATCAGATGTTTTTCATCAGTGGCGGACTTAAAAAGAAAGGCTTATTGAATCCCCTTCCAGATTTGACAAACCTCAATGACGGCGATTTGATTTACTCGGAAGATTTTAGAAAAGTCTACGCTACCGTTCTCAAAAGATGGCTGAATACGAATGACCAGAAAATCCTTGGGAAGGATAATGGTTACTATGATTTCATTTGATTACTTCTGAAATCGTCTATTATAAAAGCAGGAGATCTATTAAATTTGATTGAAAACAATTGAAGCGTAAGCATTTTAGATCACAATAGTTTCTCAACAATCTTTGCATTTTGGGATTTACTCATCTATTATAGCTAATGTCAATAACAGAATTTGACGTAAACTTATAATTAAATTGTACACAATATAATTTTACATCATACATTTGCAGCATCAAATAACAATTAAACAATTAAAAGAATGAAAACATTGTATAGTATTGGCGCAACAGCCACAGGTGGAAGAAACGGACATGTGAAAAGTGAGAATGGTGTTTTGGATATAGAAGTAAAAATGCCAAAAGGTTTGGGTGGCGCAAATGACGATTTTGCTAATCCAGAAATGCTTTTTGCAGCGGGATATTCAGCGTGCTTTGACAGCGCTTTGAACTTAATCATCAAACAACAAAAAATCGAAACTGGAGAAACGTCTGTGACTGCAAAAGTGGGAATCGGACAGATCGAAAATGGCGGATTTGGGTTAGAAGCAGAATTGCACGCCAACATCCCGGGAGTTTCTTTGGAACAAGCGCAGGAATTGATTGAAAAAGCCCATCAAATCTGTCCTTACTCTAATGCAACAAGAGGAAATATTGACGTCAAACTAACAGTATCCAATAACTAAAAATAGAGTATGTCATTAATTGAAGATTTAAAATGGAGGCACGCTGTAAAAGCATACAAACCATCAGAAAAAGTAAGTCAGGAGCACATCGATAAAATAGTGGAAGCGGCTCGTTTGGCTCCAACATCGTCTGGTCTGCAGCCATTCCGAGTGATTGTTGTGGAAAATCAGGATTTGAAAAATAAACTTGCGGAAGGCGCTCTGAACCCTGATTGTATGAGGGATGCTTCTCACATTATTATTTTCGCCGCTTGGGATCGATATACAGCAGAAAGAATCGACGGAGTATATGATTTTACAACCGACGAAAGAGGTTTGCCAAGAGGTCGTTTTGAAAGCTATACGGATAAACTGAAATCAATATATTTACCAGAAGAAGCTGAAAAAAACTTTGCTCATACGGCCCGCCAATCTTACATTGCATTAGGATTAGCCCTGGCTCAGGCGGCAGAACTTAAAGTAGATACCACACCAGTAGAAGGCTTTGACAATGCCACAATTGACAGAGTTTTGGACTTGGGAAAACAAGGTTTGAGAAGTGTTTCTTTGATGTACGTTGGCGTTTCTGATCCAGAGAATGACTGGGTTGCTCCAATGAAAAAAGTCAGAATCCCGACTGAGGAATTCTTAATCGAATACAAATAAACCATTATGGAAGACTATTTAAAATTGGATAAGCAGTTGTGCTTTTCTGTGTATGTTTTACATCGAGAGATTATGCAGGCCTATCGTCCGATTTTAAATGATGTTGGTCTCACCTATCCACAATATATTGCGATGATGGCGCTTTGGGAAAAAGATGATGTGACCGTCAATCAGTTGGGAGAAATTTTGCAATTAGACAGTGGAACATTGACACCTTTGCTCAAAAGATTGGAGCGTAAAACCTATCTCACGCGCACCCGAAGCAAAGAAGATGAACGCGTTGTAAAAATAGAACTCACGGAAAAAGGTCATCAACTAAAGGAAAAAGCCAGTTGTGTTCCTATGCAGATTTTGAAATCGCTGAATCTGAGTTTGGAGGATATGAATCAATTGAAGACTTTATCTGATAAAGTTGTCCAGAACATCAATCCGTAACAAAAAAGAGCTATTTGGAAATCCGAATAGCTCTTTTTATATGACAAATGGACATCAGAAGATCTTGATCTAGCTTCTAACCTATAACTTCTCTATTTTCTAATATTCAAACAAAACACTTCCCCACGTAAAACCGCTTCCGAAAGCCGACATACAAACCAAATCGCCACGTTTCATTCTGCCATCCAAGATTGCTTCACTCAACGCAATTGGAATAGATGCAGCGGTTGTGTTGCCATATTTCTGAATATTGACAAAGACTTTTTCATCTGGCAAATGCAACAACTGCTGGACATATTGGGCAATTCTGATATTCGCCTGATGAGGGATCAACAAATCTAAATCTTCAATTGTTTTTCCTGCTTTTTCCAAAGCTTCTAAAATGGTTTCCGGAAATCTGGTCACAGCGTGTTTGAAAACAAAATTCCCATTCATTACCGGATAGATATCTTCCGCTGTCAATGATTCTGGATTTTTAAGAAGATTGTCGCTCCATCCCAATTTGGTTCCTGGAAATTTTACCGCCAATTCTTCTGCATATTTTCCTTCGGAATGCATATTGACAGAGAGAATTCCTTTTGCGCTATCATCCTGACTAGCAGACAATACAACTGCTCCTGCCCCATCGCCGAAAATGACGGAAACGCCGCGACCGGCATCAGAAAAATCTAATCCAAAGGAATGTATTTCTGCACCTACCACCAAAACATTTTTATACAATCCAGATTTGATGAAGGCATCTGCAACGCTCATCGCATAAACAAATCCTGAACATTGATTGCGGACATCCAGTGCGCCGACTGTTCCGCAGCCTAACAAGTCCTGCAAGAGAACGCCGGAACCTGGAAAATAATAATCCGGAGATAAAGTTGCGAATACAATATAATCAATGTCCTGAGCTGTGAGATTGGCATTTTTCAGCGCTATTTCTGATGCTTTGAAACCATAGAAAGACGTTGTTTCTTCGGAATCTACACGATTTTTGCGGTGCCTTCTTTCTTTAATTCCTGTTCTCTCTGTGATCCACTCGTCGTTGGTGGTCATCAATTTTGAAAGATCGTCGTTGGTTACAATATTTTCCGGAACGTAATGTCCGACTCCTGATATTATACTTTTAAACATTGGTCTGTTTTAGAATTTTGGCAAATGTAAAAATTTTATTTATTACATAAGTTCCACATTTACCGTTATTTTCTAAATCAAATCTACCAATTTCTTCACTTCGTGTTGCGTAGGTCAATATAAATGTATCAGGAATTTATTTTAAATCTAAAACCGTAGAATTGACTCCTTCCTATCTTAAAGAATATGCGTATCAAATTAAATTCTCAATACAAAAACGATTTTCCATTGCATTACAAATCATTTTTTACTCGAACTGACGAAAACCTAAGTTCAAATGGTCGTACCGAACCGCAGCCCGGCCTGAGTGGAGCTCTTTTTTTGTGAGGGCGGTAACAATCTCTTTAAAAAAGAGGCACGCCAATCGCCCTCACAGAAAAAAGCGGGAACGGAGGGCGGAATAGCTGCCCAAATATTTTGAAACATCTATATCATTGAAGTAAGTATTATTTTAATTAGTTTTGTTCTATGCCGATAGAACAGAAATACAAAACAGCCCATTGGGAATGGATAGATGTGATTGCGCCCGAAGAAGAGGATTTGCAGTTTTTACACGAGCGTTATCATATCAATCAGTTTCTTTTGGAAGATACTATAGATCCCAATCACCTTCCTAAGTATGAAGAAGTGGGCGATGTGAAGTTTTTCCTGACCCGAGAATCTACAGATCTGGAGAAGCGGACGCTGAACAATATGAGCGATATAAGCAGTAAACTGGGGATTTTCCTGCTGCCGAGATTGATTATTACTATTCACAGGACTAAAAGTAAAAGCATCAATGAGATTTGCGCAGAGCTGAACAAGGAGGATTTGGACACAGTCAGCCGAGATTCTTTGGCACTTCGGCTGGCTTTGAAAATCATTAAAACCTTTGATGATGAGAGCCAGACACTTTTGGAAGTTATGGATGCGATGGAGAATGAAATCTTTCTGAAAAATACCAATGACTCCGCCCAAATCAGAAGGCTTTATAAACTGAAAAGAAAATCTGGACTCAATACAAGAATTCTCAATATCTCAGGAGAATGGATTTCTAATTTCAAGATGCTTGATTTGGAGGAAGTTCAGGTGATGGATCTTTTGGATAAGCAGAAAGATGTGATTGCAGATTTTGACCATCTCAATGCTCAAACTACCAATCTTATCTCTATGTTTCTGGCTCTGTCTGACCAAAAGGCCAATCAGGTGATGAAGCTTTTGGCCATCTATTCGGTGTATTTTTTACCAATCACTTTTATTGCGGGAATCTACGGAATGAACTTCGACAATATGCCGGAGCTGCACCATAAAAACGGTTATTATTTTACAATTGGATTGATGGCGCTCATAGTCATCATTACCTTTGTTTATATGCGCAGAAAAAAGTGGCAAGGCTAAGATGATGGCGATTTCTGAACTGATGATGTTTTACAACGTCGAGAATTTTTATCCTTCTAATGGAAATCCGGAAGAGATTTCCAGCTTTGGATTGCGCCATTGGGATGATTATAAATATAATCTGAAAGTCAGAAAAATAACGAATGTTTTCCGGTTTATCGAGGAAGATTTTGGTCAATTGCCTTCAATCATTGGCTTGGCTGAAATTGGAGCAAAGTCAGTTTTGGAAGACTGGACTGCTGAAAATTCTCCTATTAATAACTACGAGATTATTTATCAACCTTCTTCAGATTCCAGAGGATTGAGCGTGGCAATGTTGTTTGACAAGAAGAAATTTTCGCTATCATCATATCAGTTTTTGAAGTTTCCAATGTCCGAATATCTGGAATATGATACGCGCGATATTCTTCATACAGAACTTTTATCAAAAGGAAAGAAACTCCACATTTTTGTTCTCCATCTGCCTTCAAAAAGAAACCATGATCAAAAGAAAAATTTCCGGAAGCATATTTTAGAAAAACTATGCGAGACGTTACAGGAGTTGTTTGAGAAAGGAGAAGCCGTTGTTATGATGGGTGATTTCAATGAAAACCCAGATTCTGAAATGATGAGGCAATTCTATTTTGGCAACGAGGGAGCTGAACTTCTGAAAAATCCTTTTGAAAAATTATATCTTCAAAGGCAATTTTCTACTTTCCATGGTAAAAAAGGCGTATGCTTCGACCAGATTTTATACTGTGATGATAATCTAAAAAAATACTTTTCCAATAACAATATCGGCGCTGAAATCTACAACAATCCCAAACTCCGGCACAAAGAAAGTAGGCACAATCAGTATCCCAGCAGGACTTTTTCCGGATTACGTTATATGGCAGGCTATAGCGATCATTTTCCTGTGATTATGAAGATTTACAATAAATGAATTAAAAAATTTCACAACCAGTACATAGACAACATTTCTTCTAACCGATTACATATTAACTCTGTACTTGTGCTAACAAATCGACATTGAAAAGCTTTTTCAGCCTCCAAAAATAAAAAGGCACAGTATATGCTTATATCTGAACAATCACATTAAAAAATTTACAGTTATGAGAAATCTACTTTGGTTAGTTGCAGTTATCTGCATTATTGTATGGTTATTAGGAATGATGGGAATTGTCCCAGGGATGAGCACAGGATATCTAGTTCACATTTTGTTGGTCATTGCGGTTGTTGTCGTATTATTCAACATCATCTCAGGTAGAAAACCGTTGGATTAACATTCTACTTTAGACTAGAAAAATAAAAAATCAGCTTACAAAATGTTAGCTGATTTTTTGTTAATATTGATGGTATTCTTGAGTGCATATAAAATAATTATCCAAACATCGTAACACCGCTTCGAACCGTTGTGACTTGGTTTCATTTTTGAGTATCTTTGAGATATTACACAACACAAGATTTATTCTTTTGAAATTTGTACCCGTTGTGAATTGCTTTCATTTTTGAGTATCTTTGAGATATTACACAACAAATGAGTTTTAACATTATTAATTCGTGGTGTTGTGACTTACTTTCGTTTTTGAGTATCTTTGAGATATTACACAACAGAAATTCTTAAAGAAATTAAAACTACTTAGTTGTGACTTACTTTCATTTTTGAGTATCTTTGAGATATTACACAACACAATCGCCTTCATATTGCTTTAATCTTACGTTGTGACTTACTTTCATTTTTGAGTATCTTTGAGATATTACACAACATGCAGGATTAATTTATATCGATGAAAATTGTTGTGACTTACTTTCATTTTTGAGTATCTTTGAGATATTACACAACCAAGAGAGTTACCGAGCTTAATGGTACGGTGTTGTGACTTACTTTCATTTTTGAGTATCTTTGAGATATTACACAACTTAACATCTTTTATGTCAACAAAAACAGCAGTTGTGACTTACTTTCATTTTTGAGTATCTTTGAGATATTACACAACAAATAAAATAAAAGAATTACGAAGAATGCCGTTGTGACTTACTTTCATTTTTGAGTATCTTTGAGATATTACACAACGTAACCGATAACACTGTAAAACCTTTAAAAGTTGTGACTTACTTTCATTTTTGAGTATCTTTGAGATATTACACAACTGACGATGAAATAGACGCACTTACCGACGAGTTGTGACTTACTTTCATTTTTGAGTATCTTTGAGATATTACACAACGTAACGAACATATAGACCGGTATTACTATCGTTGTGACTTACTTTCATTTTTGAGTATCTTTGAGATATTACACAACAAATCAGTTACTTTAGTTAAAGAAAATTTAGTTGTGACTTACTTTCATTTTTGAGTATCTTTGAGATATTACACAACTTTCGCTTTGCAAATATAACAAAAAAATAAGTTGTGACTTACTTTCATTTTTGAGTATCTTTGAGATATTACACAACATCTTAATATTTAAAATTATGTGCGATTGCGTTGTGACTTACTTTCATTTTTGAGTATCTTTGAGATATTACACAACAAATCTTAATTCTTTATTGAACGCAGTTGCGTTGTGACTTACTTTCATTTTTGAGTATCTTTGAGATATTACACAACGTTTTCATTAATTCAATTGTTCCAATTTCTGTTGTGACTTACTTTCATTTTTGAGTATCTTTGAGATATTACACAACAAATTTAATTACCGCAGCGTATTTGCGTGTGTTGTGACTTACTTTCATTTTTGAGTATCTTTGAGATATTACACAACCGATTTGAAATTTCTTCCAGGATCTCGGCCGTTGTGACTTACTTTCATTTTTGAGTATCTTTGAGATATTACACAACAAAAATTAAATTTAAGTAAACCAATTGGTTGTTGTGACTTACTTTCATTTTTGAGTATCTTTGAGATATTACACAACTTTGCCAGAAATTTATAAAACCTTTTGGTTGTTGTGACTTACTTTCATTTTTGAGTATCTTTGAGATATTACACAACGAAGGCGCTATTGCTGTTGATCTTATTTCTGTTGTGACTTACTTTCATTTTTGAGTATCTTTGAGATATTACACAACGGGATATTCTTGCCAATGAATGGGACACGGGTTGTGACTTACTTTCATTTTTGAGTATCTTTGAGATATTACACAACTTTCCAAACTCTTCTATGGTTGGTTGCGAGGTTGTGACTTACTTTCATTTTTGAGTATCTTTGAGATATTACACAACCTCAAAAGTTAATCCACTGGAATTCAGTGGATTTTTTGTTTATTTAGGATTGAAAAATTAGAACAATTCGAGTTGTTGGAAGGTTGGAGGTGGTTCTTCTTTATTTCTGGCAAAGAAAATTTCTATATCGCCAAATTGTTTATCTGTGATGCACATAATAGCGACCTTGCCCGCCTTTGGCAACATAAACTTCACTCGTTTGATATGAACCTCAGCATTTTCCCGACTTGGGCAATGGCGAACATACATCGAAAACTGAAATAAGGTAAATCCATCATCAATCAAGCTTTTACGAAAGCGAATCGCATCTTTCATATTGGCTTTGGTCTCCGTCGGCAAGTCATATAATACTAGAACCCACATAATTCGATAAGCGTTAAACCTTTCAGCATTCATATTTTTTTCAGTAAAATGTATAAGGTAACAAGTGAGATGTAATTGTAATCTTTACATTAATTGAGGATAAGAAATCATTCGTTTTTCTCCCGTGTAGCATTTGTAAAGCGAAGAAGCCGTTGTTTTTACAGCCACCAACAATGGTCTGGTTTTATCATCAATCTTTACGTCCTTGGTGGCGATTTGGAGAATATGTGCTTTAAATTCCTTTGTCAGTTCTTCAGTCTGAGGATTCATTTTCAGCCATTGCATTACCAACAAATCCACGAACGGCCGGTATGGCTCCATCAAATCATCGGCAAGGCAATAGGGATTGTATTTATTTTTATGAAATATTCCCAAAACGGGCAGTAATCCGGTTTCTACGATGGCTCTTGCGACAATGCTCCTCAGAACGGCGTATCCGAAATTAAAAAAGGGATTGGGCGAATCTCCAAAACGCTGACGAAGAAAATCGAGACTGATGAGATATTTCCAATAGTGTTGAGCAGCAATGCCTTCCATATTGGTGATGTCGCCAGATTTTACGTTGCGTTGATATTCGATCATTGGTTCGTAATAGTTTCCCAGCTTCATCAGTACGTTTTTCTGGTTTTCGATTTTATATTCTACGGTTTGTTTCCAAAGCTGTTTTTTGAGTGGTTCGCTGGCTTCGAGCTGATCTTTCACTCTTTCGGAATGTTCAGAATGTCCGTACAAAGGCAGCATCATTCCGTGTGGAAGATGATGGGCATCGCAACTGATGACCACTACGTTGTTGCCCATCATTTTCTGAATGAGATTGTGCGAAATGGTAATCTGATAATGATCCAACATCAGCAATCCCAAATCTTCCACAGGAATACTTCCCTTTTCCGTTTTGGTTTCTGGACAGAGGATTTTCATCTGCTCGTCTTTGAGCTTGAGATAGGCGGGATTGCCAATGTAGATGGAGCGGGTGATCATAATTATGCTTTTGAAATGTTGCCTAAACGATTTATCATTAACTTAATGCAATTTTCTTTAATCATAGAACCGTCAATCGCACGTTCCATTTTATTTAAAGTTGAAAACTCAGCCTTATTAACAATTGAAGTCGCAATATCTTGTCTTACAAAGAAAATTTGACTTCCCGAGAAACTAACCACTTTATAAACCCTTTCTCTTTGCTCTTTTGTAAAATCTTTAAAATCTATATTATCTCTATTTTGTAATTCATCTTCCGAAGGAATATAGACTAAATCATTTGGACATAAATAAAAATCATTCGCACCTTTCAAATCAGCCACAGATAAGCCCTGCTTTTGTCTTTCGATCACTTCATTCAATGGAATTGTTTCGTAACTTCTCTTTCCATTTTTATCTTCATAAACTGCAAAAAACAGATTGGTACCTTTTGCAGCTTCTACATATTTATCTTTTTTATTTCCAGTCTGTCCTATTTGAAATTTGCTTCCTAACTCAAAAATTCTTACTTTATTGATGGGTTGATGTAGTTTTCCGTCGTTATATTTTTTGATGTTTTTGTTTAAATCTTCTATACCTTCCGGAGAAAAAGCCAGTTCTGGATTGTTCTCCTTTTCCTCAAGATAATTTTTCAAAATCTTTTGAATACCAGTGTCAGTAATACTTTCAATTGTTTTTAAATTGAATGATGTGTCAAGACTTTTCCTAGTTGCTGTCAAAATTTTACCTTTAGGAACTTTCACCCAAGGCAAATCTATTTTGCCCGAAACCGTGTCTTTGTGCATCGGTTTTCTTATCGCCCAGTTTGTTCCTCGTTGTTGCACTTTTTCTTTATTTGTAATCCCGTCTTTTTCTATATATTTTTCGTAATAATTAGTTGCTTTGTTAATAACACGAAGGTTTTGTTTAAAACTTACGATGATTCTTTCTAAATTATTTTTGGCTTCAACAGTGAAGTTTTCCCAAGGTTTTATAAAATGTGTAAACTTATCCTTTGGCTCTCCATTTTTATCTTTCCATTTTTCGGTGTGTCGCAGTTTATGTTGCAAATCGTATCGTTTCAAATCCGACTTTGCGGATTGGTTATTGAGCAAATTCACGTGATCTCTAGTAGCGCAAGCAATCACCAAAGCATCCATAGCGTGGTGGCGATGGTCAATTCTCTTCTTTGAAAATCCTTTTGAAAACTCAATGGGAACGGTTGGTAAAAATTTCTGATGATTTTCATTCCAAGCAGTGAAATCTTTTGAATTGGCTAGTAGATTCATCCTTTCAAATCGTGGCAAAATCAAATCATTCCAAACATCATTCAGTCCCCAATCTTGTTTCAGTTGGGTAGTGATTTTTCCGTTTCCAGGAATAATGTTTTTAGAATTTATGCCTTCGTCCGAACCGTCTTCCACTCTAACAATATTAGACAGTATGCCCGAAATATATTTGCTAATGTAACGGGTGTCATTCATTTGTCGTTCAATCATTTTTTCAGGAATATCTTCCATCAAAAGTTTGCTTCTTTTCCCTCGATTGTTGGCGTAATGTTTTTTAACAAAATCTTCATATTGATCTTCTTTTAAAACTGTTAACGATTTTCCATTTCCAAATTCTATAGTCGTTCCGCCTAGTTTTCTGATAAATTCTAATCCGATAAGATTGTCTTTCAATTTATTAACCGCAGACTCACAAATCACTTTATTGCTAAAACTGTCATCAAAATATCTACTTTGCGGAATAATGTGTTCAATTTCATATTCTGGTGTAAACAGTTTATTTAAAGGTATAATTTGTCCGGTATAAGGCGATTTATATTTCTGTTCCAGCCAAAGCTTGTATCGTTTTAAATCCGACGAAGATGGCTGTGCTGTTTTGCTTATTTTCAGATACTCATCGTCAATCTCAATTCCGGAATTGAGAACACCATCTTCATAGATTTTCAGAATTTCCTGCTGCATTGGCGAAAACGGACGAACATTTTCTACAGAACTGTCATTTGACATTTCGGCTAAAAGAGCTTTGATGCGGAGATTGGTATTCTCATTTTCAGACATCTGATTGGTCAATTTTTTTCTATCGTCTGCCGGAAGTTTCATCTCTCGTCCCAACTCAATATGAATTTCATTAAAGAAATCTTTGGTTCCATTTCCATATTTCAGCCAAATATCTTTTACTACGCGAAGCGTTTCTGTAATCACCTGTTCTACAATTGGATTGCGAAGTGAATGTTGTTTAAATTCTTTTAAGAACTCTTCTAAGTCATCTGCAGAATTTAATTTTTTATTATCTCCTTCAGAATGTTTCCCATAAAGAATATATTGAGCAATATGTAACCTTAAACCTTGAAAAGATTCTATTTCTGCATTTTGGAAATTCTCTAATTCTTCACGAAGTTTATTATTTATTGTTTTATTATAGTTTTCACGGTCAGCATCAGAAATCTTTTCATCTCTTTGTTTCAATACACCTAATAATGCTTCTATATTTTTAAAATAATCATCACTATATTTTAAGATTTCATCTTCATCCCAATATTTTCCCAATCGCATCAAAGGCAACAATTTCTTAATTGCTTTTTCCGAAAAAGAACCATATTCACTTTTAAATGGAGGGAATTTTCTGAAAGCTTCGAAGAAAGATATTTCATCCAAATCGCTTTTATTGGCAAAAGATTTTAGGGCCTTTTCATATTCTAGTTTATCATTAACGGAATAAATGATGTGCCAAATCTTCTGCTCAATTTCCCTAGTCAAGAAATCATCAGAAATACTTGTGACTTTATCTAAACGATTAGAAATCATCGTTTTGGTTTCGTTCATTGGATATTTTTTGTCTTCAACAAAATTCCAGCGGTATTTTTCAATTTCTGCACTCAATATTTTCCCTTTGAACTCTTTTTGTTCCAAAAAGTATTTAAGTAAAGATTTTTGCTCAACTTCTTTCCTGCTATTCAAAAATTCAAACAGATTTTCAAAATCTTGGGTTGTCTTTAAAAAATCTTTGGTAACATTTGCTTCGTCATCTTTTCTATAGATGTTTAAATTGTAGATCCATTGCCAAAGGCGGAATTCCTGATAGTACGGATTGGATTTTGGAATCGCTTTTAAGAACTCTTTAAATTTTTTATCCTCGCCATTTTCATCTTTTTCGTAAAGGAACTTTCCATTTTCATCTTTAACTTTGTTTCCTTTCTCATCTAACTTATATTTTTTATACTCTCTAAACTCCAAAGTACAGTTGGAAACAGATGATTTCTGGCTTCTCAAAGGTCTTTGATAAAAAATTAGATCATCCATCAAAAGATGAACAAAATCTTTTTTACTCAAGGTCAATTGATGCGCTTCGTTGTTTCGGTACAACTCACGAATGCAGTCGTTGTACAAATCATTATTTTGTAATTCTTGATGAAATTCCTTTTGTTTTTCTAAAATCTGTCTGAGTTCTTCTTTGTAAAATTTTCTTTCAATAGTACGAACCAATTTTCCTTTAATTTTTTGTTTCGGATTTTGAAGAAGCGTTTCGTAGATATACGTTCCAACGGTTTTGCCTGTATTTGAAATGGTTATTTCTGTTTTAGCTTTAATCTTCTTATAGATTTTATCTTGGTCTTTTTTAGACATTAAATCAATTTCTTCAAAGGTTGGCAAAGGTGTTATTCTTCTTTTTTCCTTTCCTGATATGTCTGATCTTTTATCTTTTACAATTTTGATATCACCATTTTCGTCGAGCTCTTCGGTTACCAAAAAATCCTTTTCTACATTTAACCATTGAGGTTCTGACGTATATGTTGCTGAATAAACCCAACCATTTTCTAAAGTTAAGTTATACCAATTTTTCTTGTTCTTTTTCTTATCAACTTCTCCTTTTTCGATTTTAACAATTTTTAAATTGAGTACATATTCTCTTTTTTCAGATACTTCTTCATCTTCTCCTCTTACTTGAAAATACCCCCGCTTTTGATTAAAATTTAAAAGAATCCAAGCCAATTCTTCCTTTTCAATTTTTTGTGAAAGAGCTTTTTTTCGGAGATAATAAATTGTCCAGTCATAAGGAACTTTTAAATCTTGTCCATTTGCCCTAAAATCTTCAAGCATCTCGTTGAAAGAGTTCTGAAACAGAAATGAAAACTTTCCATCAATATTTTTCCAAGCCAATTTGGGTTCGGTTTCAGCTCTGAATTTTCCGAATCTTTTTTCAAAATCAACTTGTGAAGCATAATGTTCTGGTAAAAATTTCAGAATATGTAAAACTCTATGCAGTCGTTCTCTTCTTAAAAGAAATCGTTCTCGTAATCTTCTTACACTTCTGTATTTTGTGCGTTCTGCGGTTTGCGAAACAGAATTTCCTTTTCCAAAATCGCCCAGAATATCCTGTGACATCGGAATAATCCTGCTTCCCATTCCAAGAATTTCTCCTTGTTTGTTTTCAAAGTCCTGCTTTATCAAAGCCCAACCAATCGAGTTCGTTCCCAAATCCAATCCAAGTATATTTTTGCCCATAATTATTGGTTTTTTGAAATTTCTTAAAATTAAAAAGAATTTTTTTTATACAAATACGGAAAACCATACACAGATAGAAAAAATTATTTCTACATTTGCAAATGAAAGTAAGTCACAATAAGGATTATTCCGTTGTGAAAACATTCAAGGTGGGGCAACTCGCCTTTTTTTATGCTCATATACTAAAACAAAAAAATCCACTCTCTCAAGTGGATTCCATCATTTAAATAACCATCTGCTCGCCCAGATAAAAACTGTTGCTCGCTGTGGTTTGCCTCTCATTGTTGAGATAAGCATAGACCTCCACAGCTTTTCCAAGACAGTAATTCGGAAGCGTGACATCCAGCATCATATCAGAACGCATCACGATGCCCTCGAAGATTTCAAAAATCTTCAGTTCTTTGCAATAGCAAACCACATTCACCATATCGGTTGCCCTTGCGTTGCCTTGGTTGCTGTTGTCTTCCCACTCCAGACTGATAACACCGCCCACTTGCGTGCTAACCACTGCGTTCTGAAAACCTGTCAGTTCGCCTTTGGTAATCAGCACCTTATTGTACACCAGTTCTGGAACACCTGCCACCACCTGTATCGCTTCATTAATGATGTATGATGTCGCCAAATTCACTCTGGATTTCACACCACTTCCCGACCCAAAATATTGAGATTGAATCGTTTTGAGCGGTTGCAGAAAAGCCACTGCCAGTTTGAACTTCGCCTGTTGCAAAAGTTGCTTTTCTGTAGGTTCTTTTTTTGACGGTGTGGGCAAACTTCGCATGATGTCTTTGCCTCGCCAGTTAGCACCCACTACAGTGCCCAATTTCCCTGAGAATCCTCCCAGGATTCCTTTGTTGAATGTTGCCATAATTAATGGTTTTTTATAGTTTGTGTAGCGAAGTTATATCACAAAACCATCGCTTGTACACCCCTGACAGGTTTTGACCACTCATGACTTCGTTTGACAGCAATTGACGGAGTGATTTCAAATTCCTTCGGATCAGCTACCACATTTCTTCGGGTCCGCTTCGGAAAAAAGATGTTTTTTCCGAAGCGGATCCGAAGGACACCCGAAGGTGATCCGAAGAAAAGCACATGTCGTCGCTAGTTTTTGTCCGTTTTATTCATAAGGTTGTCAATAGATGATGAAGTGTAATAAATTTTACCACCTACTTTTTTATATTCCAGTTCTCCCCTTTTTCTAAGACGGCAAACGGTACTTTCACTTACTTTCAGTAGCCGCATTACATCTGCGGTATCATAATACTCGGGAGTTTCCTTCATCTGTTTTGAGAGTTGTTTCAGGTAATAAAGAATTTCGTACAAAATGGTGAAAAGCATATCCCAATGAGAAGGGAATTCATTGTGTTTTTTTTTCATGGCTTTATTGTTCTATTATTGCTAAAATTAATAAAAAAAAGCCAACACAAAAACAATTAAACATCATAATATCAGCACATTATAAAAAATTTTAGGATAATGAAATATAATTACCATTTTCTCATTGTGCCTATTTTGCTTCAGTAAGTTGCCGATTTTTTTTTATGAATATGGACCTTAGTCCACCATAATATGTCTTTGATAGAGTGGAGTCATTTGCATTAGAGGTATCAGTTGTTAGCACTCTATTTTCAAAGCTATATTTTTGAATGGGTAAATAAAGAAAAATAACAACTGCTGTTAACATTTTTTCAATAAATCACGATTATTTTTTTGATTTTTTTTTGCTGATTTTGCAGCTGCTATAAGTCGCAACTTCATTACAAAAACACTATTTTCGCTGTTCAAAATATAGCAATGACGGCTTCAGAATTTATCCACAAACAACTCCATATACCTTTCAAAAATATAGACAGTACACTTCAGCTTTTGGCCGAGGATTGCACCATACCCTTCATCTCCCGATACCGTAAAGACAAAACCGGTAATCTGGACGAGGTCGCTATAGAAAACATTGCCAAACTGAACAGACAGTTCGAAGACCTCTGCAAACGCAAGGAAAGTATTCTGAAATCTATAGAAGAGCAAAACGCCTTGTCATTAGAATTACGACAAAAAATAGAGCAAAGTTTTGATATGCAGGAGCTGGAAGATTTCTATTTGCCTTATAAAAAACGCAAGAAAACCAAAGCAGATACTGCGAGAGAAAAAGGCCTGGAACCTTTGGCTAAAATCATTATGAGCCAGCGGCATGATGATGTTGAGTCCTTGGCATCAAAATACATCAATCAACAGGTTGCGGATGAAGAGGAAGCGCTAAAAGGCGCCAGAGATATTATTGCAGAATGGATCAATGAAAATCTGTATATCCGCAAAAATCTGAGAAGATTGTTCCAAAGAAAAGCCTTGATTTCTTCCAAAGTGGTCAAAACAAAAAAAGAGGATGAAGCAGCACAGAAATTCAGTCAATACTTTGAGTGGGACGAGCCATTAAATAGAGTACCATCCCACCGACTTCTGGCTATGCTGCGCGCAGAAAATGAGGGCTTTGTAAAAACTTCAGTGGATATAGATAAAGGTGAAGCGCTGGACCTCATCGAAAATGCAGTGATCAAAAGCAACAATGCCTCCACCACTCAAATAGCATTAGCCATTGCAGATTCCTATAAAAGATTGCTGGAACCCGCTTTGTCCAATGAAGCGTTGCAGGAAGCAAAGGAAAAAGCAGACATCAAGGCGATAGATGTTTTTGCAGAAAACCTCCAACAACTCCTTCTTGCCTCACCTTTGGGAGAAAAAAGAATTCTTGCCATAGACCCCGGTTATAGAAGTGGTTGCAAAGTAGTATGCCTGGATGAGCAAGGCGACCTGCTCCACAACGAAAACATCTACCCACATGCCCCGCAGAACGAAAGCGGAATGGCCATGAAAAAAATACGTTCGATGGTGAATGCCTACAATATTGAAGCTATTTCCATCGGCAACGGAACCGCCAGCCGTGAAACCGAATTCTTTATCAAAAAAATAGCATTCGACAAACCGATCCAGGTTTTTGTAGTTTCGGAAGCGGGCGCATCCGTTTATTCTGCCAGCAAAATAGCAAGGGATGAGTTCCCGAATTTTGATGTGACGGTCAGAGGGGCAGTTTCCATCGGCAGACGCCTATCTGATCCATTGGCAGAACTGGTAAAAATAGACCCAAAATCTATTGGTGTCGGACAATACCAGCACGATGTGGATCAAACAAAACTGAAAGAAGAACTGGACAATACAGTTATCCGTTCTGTAAACTCTGTAGGTATCAACTTAAATACTGCAAGCAAATCACTCCTGAGCTACGTCTCCGGCATTGGTGAGAAAATGGCAGAAAACATTGTGAACTATCGTGCAGAAAATGGGGCATTCACCGAGAGAAAAGAACTCAAAAAAGTTCCTCGACTAGGAGAAAAAGCTTATCAGCAGGCAGCAGCGTTTGTCAGAATTAAAAATGCAAAAAATCCGCTGGATAATTCTGCAGTGCACCCGGAAGCTTATAAAACAGTTGAAAAAATGGCGAAAGATTTGGGATTAAAAACTGAAGAACTAATATCAAACAAAGAAAAAATCGCTACCATCAGTCCGGAAAAATATGCAACCGACGATATTGGGATTCTCGGCATCAAAGACATTCTGAAAGAGCTGGAAAAACCAGGTTTGGACCCCAGAAAGGCAGCCAAAGTATTTGAATTCGACCCAACAGTGAGGTCTATCAAAGATATCAGAGTAGGAATGATACTTCCTGGGATCGTGAATAACATCACGGCGTTTGGCTGTTTTGTAGATTTGGGCATCAAGGAAAGTGGTTTGGTGCATATCTCCCAATTGAAAGATGGTTTTGTCTCAGATGTGAATGAGGTGGTAAAGCTTCATCAGCACGTGCAAGTCAAAATCACAGAAGTGGATGAGGCGAGGAAAAGGATTCAGCTGACGATGATTTTATAATTAGCATATTCAGAAAGATGTTTATCAACACACCTTGTTTTACCACCTGCAAAGACTGTGGCGGTCTCGGGAAAAAAAAGCGAAGAATCAAAAAAAGCGCAAAACTCCGATACCAATCTGAGCTGGAAAACTTTAGCAAAAACAATGGCGAAGGAACGCCTCCTGCACGTCCGGAGGCGCCTTTGTACACTTGTTCCAGTTGTTCCGGTTCTGGAGTGATTGCTGCTGATGCATTTCCGGTTCCCGACAAAGAAAATTTCCCGCACGTTGCCATCATCGGTGGCGGGATTGGCGGCGTTGCGTTGGCTGTTGCCTGTCTGCATCGTGGTATTCCTTTTACGATTTATGAGCGGGATAATAGTTTTAATGAGCGCTCACAAGGTTATGGACTCACGCTTCAGCAAGGTAGTAAAGTAATAGACGCATTTGGAATTTCTAATTTGGAACAAGGCGTGGTTTCTACCAGACATCTCGTCCATACAACCGATGGAACTGTAGTCGCAGAATGGGGAATGCGGAAGTGGATGGAACATTCTACCAAAGCAAGTCCTAAAAAAACCAATATTCATATTGCCAGGCAAGCATTACGCTCGACTTTTATCCAGCAATTAGGTGGTATTGATAAGATCAAATGGGGACATCAATTGATTGATTTTAATGAAAACAAAGACGGACAATTAGAACTCAACTTCCTGGCCAATGGCGAATCAACAACCGGGAAAGCAAACTTGATTGTGGGCGCAGACGGCATCCGAAGCGCCGTTCGAAACATCCTGACTGGCAAAGAAACCTCGCCGCTGCGCTATCTGGATTGCATTGTGATTTTAGGGATTTGTCCTTTGAGTGCTTTGGAAGACAGCAAACATCCTCTGCTCGATTCGGCAACGGTTTTTCAGACAGCCAATGGCAATGAACGGATTTATATGATGCCCTTCGACGATGATTCTATAATGTGGCAACTGAGTTTCCCGATGTCTGAGGAAGATGCCAAAACATTGAGTTCAAAAGGCTCAGAAGCACTGAAAGCAGAAGCCATCAACCGCACGCCATGGCACACTCCTATTCCACAGATTATAGAAGCGACATTAGCCAGTCAAGTTTCCGGATATCCAGTTTATGACAGAGAATTACTGAATCCAGATTTATTATTAAACGCAGGAAAAGCCACCTTAATCGGCGACGCTGCCCACCCCATGAGCCCTTTCAAAGGGCAAGGTGCCAATCAGGCTTTGCTGGATGCTCTATCTCTCGCACGAATTATTTACAAGCAATGCCAGCCAAAGTCTGATTGGAAATCACTGGGAATCCGAGAAACTGTTTTAACCCCATTCGAGGCAGAAATGATAGAAAGAAGTTCGGTGAAAGTAGAAGATTCTGCTGCCGCTGCACAGTTCCTACATTCTGATTTGGCGCTTTATGAAGGAAATGAACCGAGAGGAAAGGTTTTGAAGAGGAAGGATTCATTAGAATAACAAAAAATCATCTCATAAAAATAACTTGTCACAATTCTTTCCATCCCAGACAAACAAAAAAGCGACACATAAATGTCGCTTTCTTTATTCTTATCAATCAAAATCTAAATACTAAATCCTGACTGCTATTTTCTATTTGATTAATAATCTTTACTGCTTCTTTTCGGTTCTCTTACTTCCGGCCATTGGGTTGCAGTACCTTTATCATCATTCGGCATTACCCTTTTTTCACGGCTGGTAAACTCTGGGTCTTCCGATGCCATATAAGCTAATGTTGCGGTTAGAACTACGTTATTCTTTAATTCGTCGAAAATGATTTTGTCATACGTATCTTTGGTCGTGTGCCAGGTATAACCGAAATATCCCCAATTGAGCGAACTCAAAGAAAACCCCGGAACGCCAGCTGCCACAAACGATGCGTGGTCAGAACCGCCGCCGCCAGGCATTCCTGGAAAAGTGGATTTGATTTGGTCTTTTACTTTTTTAGGTGCAGCATCCAGCCATCTTCCAATATAGGCATAAGAATCTTTGAAACCCTGCCCGCTGATATCCACTACTCTTCCCGTTCCGTTATCCTGGTTGAAAACTGCCTGCACACCTTTGATGATTTCAGGATTATCAGCTACAAAACCTCTGGAACCATTCAAACCTTGCTCCTCGCTTCCCCAAAGTCCAATCACGATAGTTCGTTTAGGATTAGGATAATATTTTTTGAGGATTCTCATAGTTTCGAGCATTGTGAGCGTTCCTGTTCCGTTATCCGTGGCACCTTGTGCACCATCCCAAGAATCCAAGTGAGCAGAAAGAATCACATATTCGTTTGGTTTTTCGGACCCTTTAATCATTCCGATGGTGTTGAAGGATTTGGCTTCCGGAAGAACTTTGGATTGGACATCCACTTTTATTCTTGGCTTCGCACCTTTTTCTGCCATTCTATACAACATTCCATAATCTTCTAACTCGATATCAAACATGGGGATAGCTTTTGTCTTAGCGCCGAACACACGGTTGGTGCTGTGAATGCCTGTCCAATTGGAAATAGCAATTCCTGCCGCTCCAGCTTTTTCAAGAGCTTCGGGTAATGTGTTGTTATCGTATTCAATTGCCTTTATGTAATCTGCAAAATCCTTTTTAGCCTGTTCTTTTTCAGCCTTTAGTTTCTCGTATAATTCCGCTGCTGCAAATTCTTTGATTTGTTCGTCTGAACGACCCAATTTTTGGTACTGCGCCATCAGGACAATTTTGCCTTTTGCCGAAGGTAACCATCTATCAAATTCGGCTTTGGAAGAAACTTTTGGGAGAATTACCACTTCGGCTTCTACCGCTTTTTTAGTTGCAGGACTCCAGGCCAATTGCGTTGCAGATAATGTTTTGGTTCTTGGATACACCAAATCTACGTGTGTTGTCCCACGTTGCCAGCCTTTCCAGGTCCCAAATTGCTGAAGATTTGATTCGATTCCCCAGGATTTCAGTTTGTCGGCAGTATAATTATTGGCAGCCAGCATCTCGGGCGTACCAACCAATCTCGGACCTATGCCGTCCAACAGTTCAAAAGCCATATTTTCCAGTTGAGAATTGTTGTTGGTTTCATTCACAAAATTCTGAACCATCGGATTAAGCTTTTCTTCTGCTCTGTTTTGCGCTTGAACTACTGTGAACTGAGCTGCAAAGAACACAGCAGACATTGCTAAAAATGATTTTCTCTTCATATTTTTTATTTGATTCCGCTAAAGATAAGGATTATGAATCATTGTTGCCCGATAAAAAGTATAAAGCAGATTAGTGATCTCCGTGTTTAAGGGATAAATGCCAGGTCGCTCCGCTGTAGCTTTTTTTATTTCATTACCAGTAATGACTAATCGGGCAGAATTATCAACAAGCTCAAAACTGTAGCTTTTATAATCATTGAAAGCGATTCTCAAATTAAGAACATCCGCAGTAGGATTCGGATAGATTTTCATATTCAATCCGATTTCTTTAATATCCATACCGAGCGTTTCCAGAATTTCGTAAGACTGTTGCACTCCTGGTATCACTGTTCCTGACAGAGAGCCGGAAGATTCGTAAAATACTTGGCCAATGGATGAAGACACATTGCCGTTGGTTCCAGATGCGTCTGAGCCAGAAGCGTTGATTGTAGATTGAGAATAGCAGAACGATGAGGATCCTACAAACAAAAGAGTAATTATTGTTTTTATAGGTTTAATTCAATATAATTAGTAAATGTTTAGTTTTTAAAAAATATAAAAATAAAGTTAATATCATAATTATGTTTTTATAAAATTATTTAAAACCTATTAAAAACATATCATCTGGAAATATAAAACGAAAAAAGCGGCATTATGGCCGCTTTTTTTTATGATTTGATTTTACGTAAAATGTTCAATAAAGTTATAAAAATCTGTTGTTATGGATTTGTTGAAAAGATTGATGCGTTAGCAATCATTGCTCTGCGGTTCATTTTTAGGATGTCTCTTACCCATTCTGCAAAGTCTTCCGGCTGGAGAACTTTATCCGGATTACCGTCAGTCAAACCTCCGTTGATACTCATATCGGAAGCTATAGTACTAGGAGTGAGCGTAATTACACGGATATTTTGTTTTCTCCATTCTGCCATCATCGATTGCGATAGAGAAACCACTGCCGCTTTGGAAGCTGCGTAAGCCGACATATTGGGTCCGCCTTTCAGTCCCGCTGTGGAAGCCACATTGATGACATCGCCCTGACCTTTTTCTTTCAAAAACGGATATACTGCTTTGGCAGTGTAATAAACACCGAAAAGATTGGTTTTGATAACTTGTTCCCAAGTCTCAGAAGGCATTTCTTCAATAGAACCAAAATCACCAATTCCAGCATTATTAACAAGAATGTCAATGCCGCCTAATTCATTCGCCAAAGATTCTATTCCGGCTTTGACTTCCAATTCGTTATCGACACTGAAAACTGCGTAAGCTACTTTTACGCCAATTTGTTTCAGTTCATTAACTGCTATTTTAAGATAATTTTCGTTTCTTCCAGTGATTCCAACATTAACGCCTTCATTTGCTAAAGCCATTGCAACAGCTTTTCCAAGACCTCTTCCACCGCCTGTAATGATGGCATTTTTACCTTTTAAATTCATAATCTGTTTCGTTAAATTTCGAGTTGCAAATTTACCAAACAATTGTTTAACAATAGTATAATATATTATGATTTAACACAAGTTTATCATTGAGAAATTCGATTGGAAATATAACTATTAGCAAAGACGCAATTTGAATTAATTGTAGAAAAATAAAAAAGTCGCAAAGAAAAACTTGGCGACTTTAGAAGATTTGAATTGGAATATTTTTGTGTCTTTGTGATAGAACTATTTATCTTTCACTTGGTCAGGGATATTCGTTGTAATGAATTGGATGCCTTGATTTTTGAGTTTTTCATATACTTTAACATCATTCACAGTCCAGGCATTGGTGATTAATCCTAAAGAATGAGCTTCCGAAATCCAGGTTGGATTTTTTTCAAAAACACTGTAATGATAATCCAATCCGTCCAGACCTTCGGTTTTGATTTGCTGAGGCGAAAGATTACCTTCCAAATACTGGACTTTTGCACTAGGATTTTGTTTCTTGATTTCTTTACAGATATTTAGGCTGAATGAGATGTAATCGCTTTGATTGTCGAGACCAAGTTCTTTGACGGTTTTCAAAACTTTAGCAACGATTTCGTTTTCGCGTTCCTTAGATTTGGTTGGTTTGATTTCTATAATCAATTTTACGGAAGCGTCTTTTTTCCCTTGTTTCAGATAATCTTTCAGGGTTGGTAATTCTTCGCCGTTGGACAATTTCAGTTGTCGTAAATCAGAAAAATCCGTTTCCGAGATTTCCATTGTACCGTGATGCTCGTCGTGATTGATGACCAACTTCCCATCCTTTGTCATATGAACATCAAATTCGGAACCGTAAACTTTCAGTTTCTGCGCATTTTCTAAAGCTTTGATGGAGTTTTCAGACGTTTTTGCCTGTGTATTCCAAAAACCTCGATGGGCTATAATTTTGGTTTGAGCGGTAATTAACATAGTAGTAGCTAGTGATAAAAGGCAAATTACTTTCTTCATTATTCAATTTTAGGATGACTAAATTAGTCAATTATTATTAAGGCATTTTGAATCTCAGCGTGAAAACAGGATATAAATTCAGCCTCAGAATGGTCATCCTGAGGCTCTCGAAGGATTATAAAATAGATTATCGACGTGTCCAAATTTATAAATTTGTTGGTTGCTAGGAATCTTGTTTTAGTTATTTTTGCGTTAAATATTCCCCACAATGTCCAAAACCATTCAGCAAAAGATAGAATCCCTGAGAGAAGAACTTCATCAGCATAATTATAATTATTATGTGCTTGATAACAATACGATTTCTGATTTTGAATTCGACGCCAAACTGAAAGAACTTCAGGATCTGGAAACGGCACACCCGGAATTCTTTGATGCCAACTCTCCGACATTGCGTGTTGGTGGCGGAATCACGAAGAATTTCCCGACCGTTCAGCATCAATTCAGAATGTATTCTTTGGACAATTCTTATGATTTTGATGATCTTGAGGACTGGGAAAAACGAATCATCAAAACCATTGATGAACCTGTAGAATTTGTCGCTGAATTGAAATATGACGGCGCTTCGATTTCCATTCTTTACGAAAACGGAAAATTGTCTCAGGCTGTCACGCGTGGCGATGGTTTTCAGGGTGATGAAATTACAAATAATGTCAGAACAATTTCGGATATTCCTTTGACTTTGAAAGGTGATTTTCCTGACCGTTTTTTTATCCGAGGCGAAATTTACCTGACAAGAAAAAACTTCGACAAAATCAATAAAGCCCGGGAAGAGGAAGGCCTCGATTTGTTTATGAATCCACGAAATACAGCCAGCGGAAGTCTGAAAATGCAGGATTCCGGAGAAGTGAGAAAACGTGGACTTTCAGCAGTTTTATATCAATATATTTCAGATGAATTTCCGGCAGATGCGCATTGGGAAATCTTGGCAAAAGCCAAAAATTGGGGTTTCCGGGTTTCTGAAGATCAAGCGAAATTATGCAAATCATTGGATGAAGTGAAAGCATTCATCACATTTTGGGATACGGAACGGCATAAATTACCTTTCGAAATTGACGGCATTGTTTTGAAAGTTAATTCGTTGAAACAACAAAGACAGCTCGGTTACACAGCCAAATCGCCACGTTGGGCAATGGCTTATAAATTCAAGGCTGAAAAGGTGGAAACTGAACTTTTAAATGTCTCTTATCAAGTTGGTAGAACGGGCGCAATAACACCTGTTGCCAATCTGAAACCTGTTTTATTGGCAGGAACAACCGTGAAACGGGCGTCACTTCACAACGAAGATATCATCAAAAAACTCGATTTGCACGAGCACGATTTTGTGTACGTCGAAAAAGGAGGCGAGATTATCCCAAAGATTGTTGGGGCGAATACGGAGAAAAGAACGCTCTTGCAAACACCAATTGAATACATCAAAAACTGCCCGGAATGTGGCACCGAATTGGTAAAAATCGAAGACCAGGCGATTCATTTTTGTCCCAACGATTTGCATTGTCCGCCTCAAGTTGTGGGAAGAATGATTCATTATGTTTCCAGAAAAGCTCTGAATATTGAGAATCTTGGCGGCGAAACAATTGAACAGCTTTATCGAGAAAAACTCGTTGAGAATCCTGCTGATTTCTATACATTGACAAAAGAACAACTTCTTCCACTCGAAAGAATGGCGGAAAAATCTGCGCAGAATATCTTGGACGGGATTGAAAAATCTAAAGAAGTTCCGTTTGAAAAAGTGTTGTTCGGAATCGGCATCAAACACGTTGGAGAAACGGTGGCGAAGAAATTAGTCAAGAATTTTTCAACGATTGATGATTTGAAAAATGCAACTCTGGAAGAGCTTTGTCAGGTGGAAGATATCGGAATGAAAATCGCGGTCAGCATCACGGACTTTTTCCAGAATCCTGAAAACATTCTGATGATTGAACGTTTGAAATCTTACGGCGTTCAGCTGGAAAAAGGCGAAAATACAAATGTAGTGTTGTCAAATGTTCTGGAAGGAAAAACATTCCTTTTTACTGGAAAATTATCACTTTTCACAAGAGAACAGGCGGAAGAAATGGTGGAAAAACATAATGGAAAAAATATTTCTGCAGTTTCTAAAAACCTTAACTATTTGGTGGTTGGCGAAAAAGCCGGAAGTAAACTGAAGAAAGCGCAGGACATCGGAACGATTACGATTCTGGATGAGCAGCAGTTTTTGGATTTGATTGGATAATAGAAGAAACAAGAATAAAGAGAAAAGATTTAAGACTTTGATTCGACGGACAAACTTTTATGATGATTTAGAATGTTGAAAAAAGGTACAAAACCCTAGCCCTGATTGTAGTGGAAATCCTTTTTTGCGTGGGCTTCGAGAACCTCAGCCTGACAAAACGTGATGCAAAAAAGATTGTAACGAAAAGCAGGTTCCCGGCTCCTAAAAATTAAACTCTCATATAATTTTCCTGAGAGTTTTTTTACTGATTCTTCTTCAGCCATTCCAATCTCCGTTGGTCTGGAAGATGTTTGACCGAGAAGTTTTCAAACGTCGCTTTGAAACCATTTCCATCCGGACTTGCGCCCATAAAACCGACCTGAACAGGCGTGTTATCCTGAAAATTAGCATTCCGCATCATCACATAATTTTTGTCATCAAAGGAATAGAAAATCTCTACGGAATCCAATCTTCTGACAGCCTTGATCCAGACAAATGGTGGCGTTTTCTCCAGAACAATCACGCTCCAGTCGCTGGTTTTGTGCGTCACAACGGTGCTGAGATTAAACTTACCATCCACAAACTCAACGCCGGCTTTGATGTAATTCTGCTCATCGATTCTCAGCATTATTCCGGTCTGGTCAAACCGTGCTTTGTAATCGGCTGTGATTTTGACCTTGGCTTCAAATTCTCCACCATAAGTGTTGTAATAAAATGGTGCATCATCTACCGTGAAACCGTAATGCGAAATTCTCCAATAATCGCTCTGAGGCGTGACAGTCATTGTTAGTTTTTTGTCTTTGATTTCCCATTGTGAAGGTTCATTGAACCAAGTCATTTTTTCTAAAGATTGTGCTTTTACTCCTTGAAAAGCAGACAAAATCATAATGGAAGAAAATATTATATTTTTCATTTTGTTGGTTTAAATATTTAAAATATGCTCACGTTTATTTAGCAGATTATGCTGATTTCTTTTAATGTTCTAAATCCGCACAATCTGTAAGACAAGCTATATTGCTTTGATGACTTTACAAGGATTGCCCACTGCCAGAACATTAGCCGGAATATCTTTCACGACAACGCTTCCTGCGCCAATCACGGCATTATCTCCAATGGTTACTCCTGGCAGAATCGTGCAGCCGGCGCCGATCCAAACGTTATTACCAACAGTTATAGGCTTTGCATATTCAAGACCAGTGTTTCTTGTTTCTGCATCCAATGGATGTCCGGCAGTGTAGAATCCGCAGTTTGGAGCAATGAAAACATTATCTCCGAAAGTCACTTTGGCACAATCGAGAATCACAACATTCACATTGGTGTAGAAGTTCTCGCCGATTTCTATGTTGTAACCATAATCACAGTAGAAAGGCTGCTCTATGAGGAACATCTTCCCTGTTTTGCCAAAAAGCGTTTTGATAACACCTTTTCGTTCTTTCATTTTGGTGGGCTGAATCTGATTGTACCGAAAGCACATATCCTTGCTTCGCTGTCTTTCCTCCACCAGCGCCGCATCATTCGCATCATATAATTCGCCGGAGAGCATTTTGTCTTTTTCGTTCAGATTATTCATTGTATTTTTACATATTGACAAAGCAAATTTAGGTGCTAAGCTATCAATAATCAATACTGATTAATAACCATTTTTAATGACCAACCCACAATCCGAACTCCACAATCAACTCCTCCACCAAAACTTCGTTTGGTCAACCGAAACAGAACATTTGAAGCTGGAGCAATGTCAGATAATGGCGCAGAACTTTGTGGAGTTGGAAGACGGCATCGCCATTCTCAGCGACCTCAAGAATAATAAAAGCTACATCTACTCCGGCAACATTGCTCAGCAACTCCAAATTTTTAAAAATCAGAACGCTCTGGAAATCGAAAGTATTTGGGAAGAAGAACTTTTTGATATACTGAATTCTGATGATGTTTTAAAAAAGCATATTCTGGAACTTCAGTTCTTTCAGTTTATTAAAACCATTGATCCGGAAAAAAGAAAAGATTATTCAATTTTAAGTAAACTCCGTATCCAAGAAAGTGAAAAATGTCTGCTCCACAGAATGTTTTATTTTTCAGAAACCAAATATCAAAATATAGAACTAGCGTTATGTCTTTACCAATTTGATTTTTTCCCATCAACGGATTATACCGGAATGATTATTAATACGGCTAATGGGAATGTTATTCACAAGTCTGAAGTTGAGAATTCTGATTTTTTATCGGTAAGGGAAAAAGAAATTCTGAAAATGATTCAGCAAGGGAAACGAAGTAAGGAGATTGCGGAACTTCTTTTCATCAGCATCAATACGGTAAACAGGCACCGACAAAACATTCTGGAAAAGATGCGGGTTTGTAATACTACGGAAGCCTGCACACTGGCTTCGAAACTGAATTGGATTTGAATGATTAGTAGGATTTGCGCATTTGAGAGTCTGAAGGTTGATATTTTTGAAAAACTATTATTTTTCGGGTTTTCAAAAGCACATTATCAGAATACTATTGATCACCAGTCATTTCTTTCAGGTTCTTATCCTTCATCTTAGCTTCGATTTTCTCTACTTTCAGGTTTTGTCGCAAGTAGCTAAAAAGGCTCATATACCAATTGGCAATCCAAACCAGAGCAAAAAATGCGATGATATAACCGCGCCAATTATCATATAAAAGATGGAAATCTGTAAGCACCAAGAAAATGATACTAATGTAATGACTGAAGCAATATTCGCATGTAAAAAGGTAGAAGAACTTACGTCTAGCAATAGATTTGGCGCTTCCGCAGACCTTTTGGCAATACTCCCTTGGCTCGCGGAAAATCTCTTCCTGTGTGACTGTCCAGGCGATGCATGCCACGGGAATAGCAATAATGAAAAGGTGCAAAAGCTGATTGATAATATCCATCGTGTGCGGTTTATATTGATTGATTAACACCTTTTTATTAATAAAAATTAAGCCAAAAAAAAACTCAGAATCAATGACGATTCTGAGTTTCAACAACTAACTATAAAATAAATACTAATGTACCGAGCTTAGGTCAATTTTCTCAGCTTTACCTTTTCTCTCCCTCACGAACAGTACGAACGGAATACAGATAAGAAACATCAATCCCAAATAAAGAAAAACATCCATATATGATAAGACTGTAGCTTGTTTGGTCACTGAGAAGTCAAGCATCTGATAAGCCGCATTCAATGCTCTGTCTGGCGAATATCCTTTTGCTATAAAACTAGCTTTGAGCCCGGCCACTCTTTGCTGAACATCCAAATCATTGACATCAAGATGAGCTACCAAAGTACTCCTGTAAAGCTCACTTTTGTTGGCGATGAAAGTTGTAATTGCCGCAATCCCGAAGGATCCGCCCAGCTGACGCATCATCCCAGTAAAGGCTGCACCCTGGCCAATCTCTTGACCTTTCAGCGTGCTGAGAGATAAGGATGTGATTGGGATAAATAAAAGCCCTAATCCCATTCCTCGTACAATCAACATCCAAAAAAAGGCATCTTTACCAGTGTCTGGTGTGATGATTTTGTATCCCCAAAAACTATAAATGAAGAAAATTAATAATCCTAAGGCTACCAATAACTGCTGTTTAACACCTTTTGTCAAAAGTTTTCCTATTATTGGCATCATAAAGGCGGTCGTTAATGCCGCGGGAATCATCAGTGCTCCAGATTGTAACGCCGTCCAACCCAGGATACTCTGCGTGTAAAGGGGTACAATAAATGTAGAACCATACAACCCAAATCCCAAAACGAAGGACATAATGGTTCCAATCCTTAGGTTTCCATTCTTCAGAACACGGAGTTCTACGATGGGATATTTGAAGGTAAGTTCCCGCCAGATGAAGAGGATGAATCCCACAACGGCGGTAATCGTTAAGACTACAATGGCTTTACTCTCAAACCAATCGTCCTCATGACCTCTTTCCAAAATGTATTGTAGTGAGCCTACGAAGGCTGCCAAAAGTGCAATTCCCACCCAATCTACATCCGAAGCGGAACGTTTTTCAGCGTAACGCGGACTTCTAACAAACTGTAATGTTAAGAAAGTTGCAATAATCCCCAATGGAATATTGATATAAAAGATAAATGGCCAACTGTAATTATCGACAATATAACCTCCCAACGGTGGCCCTAAAGTTGGACCGATAATCACCCCTAATCCGTAGATGGCCTGCGCCATACTTCTTTTTTCAATAGGGTAAGATTCTGTGATGATGGTTTGGGACGTTACCAGAAGTGCTCCTCCACCAATTCCCTGCATCAGCCTGAAGAAAACAAGTTCCCAAATGTTGGTCGCATTGCCGCAAAGAAATGAAAAAACGGTAAATATGATAATGGATACCGCAAAGTAATTCCGGCGCCCAAACTGCTGAGACAGCCAGCTGGTCATCGGAACAATAATAACATTTCCGATGGCGTATGCTGTAATAACCCAACCTACCTCGGATAATGTAGCGCCCAGGTTACCCTTCATCTCGTTCAGTGCGACATTCACAATCGTAGAATCCACGATTTCCAAAAGTGCGCACATAATGGCAGTAATGGTAATAATGGTTCTGCGAAATCCATATTCTACTAATGAATCGTCTTGCATAATATTTTTGGTTCTAGGTTCTAGGATAAGGTCTTAGCTTTATTAAAAGATAACTGAGACCTTCCCAATAATACCTTATTTTAATAAAACTGTCGTTTGAACATTCATCCCAACGCGAAGTTTTTTCATAATATCTTCATTCAGATTGTCAAAAGTAATCTTGATGGGCAATCTTTGCACTACTTTTACGAAGTTTCCACTGGCGTTGTCCGGAGGAAGCAATGCAAATGCAGAACCTGTAGCTGGTGAGAAAGAGCTGATAGTTCCCTGGAACTTCTGGTCAGGATAAGCATCAATTTCTATTTCTACTTTCTGTCCTTCAACCATTTTCTCAACCTGAGTTTCTTTGTAATTGGCAACAACCCATTTCTGATTGCTCAGCACCACGCTGAACAATTGTGAACCCGCCTGGATAAACTGGCCAACTTGTACCGGAATCTTAGAGACATATCCATTTTCTTTCGCTGTAATCACAGTATAGGAAAGATTGAGTTTCGCATTATCGACATCTACTTGTCTCTGTTTCAATTGCGAATTAGCAACACCTATACTTTGATAAGTTGCATTGGATTGAGACGTCACAACACCCGTCTGAACATTTGCCTGATTTTTTTGGTCTACCAAAACCTGCAATTGTTTCTGAGCGGTTTGATAAGCCGCTGAAGCTTGCTCGTATTGCTGTTGCGTGATAGTGTGGTCTTTTACCAACTCAGTATATCTTTTCATGTCCTGCTCAGTTCTCCAGACATTTACTTTTGCAGCTTCTATCTGAGCATTAGCTGTTTTCACTGCCGCTTTGGAATTGTTGATGCCTGAAGCTGCTGCCGTAGAGCCTGCCTGTGCCGAGGTTACATTGCTTTGAGCCGTTCCTAAAGCTGCTTCTGCCTGTGACAACGCCATCTTTTGGTCTCTGTTATCCAGGATCATCAATGTATCTCCTTTTTTAACAAATTGATTGTCCTTAACCTTAACTTCTGCTACATAACCAGAAATTTTAGAAATTACTGGGCTCACGTCCGCAGCAATCTGTGCATCATCTGTCTCCTCATGAGCCTGACCATATTGGTATTGTCTGTATCCGAAGAATGCTGCTGCCACAACCACGACTGCAACGATGATGTAGAATAAAGGATTTTTTTTCTTTTTGACAGGAACTTCTCCTTGCTCGAATTTTATATTGTCTTGTGCCATTATATTAAGTGTTAATTATTAATTTTTAATTGTTTATAATTCCAGTTGTCTGTAATAATTTTTTATGAGCCAATGCTGCGTCTGCCTTAGAAGTCACGACGTTTACATTTGCCGTAATTTTTGCGGTGTCCGCTTCCAGAAGGTTGGTAATGGTTTCCAATCCTGCATTATATTTGTTCAATGTCACTCTGTAGTTTTCCTCTGCCTGCTCCAATGCTCTTTGATACACATCGATTTTCTTGTGGGCGTAAAGATCATTCTGATAATCGCGTTTTACTTCCAGAGTTACATTGTCATTCAGCAAATCGTTGTTCGCTGCCAACTCCTGCTCTCTCGCTTTGGATTGCATCAAACTAGAATTCTTTTTCCAGATGTTTGATAAGTTGTAAGAAATCCCAACACCCACGTTCACCGCATTAGTTATTGTCAAAAGCTTCGGGATGTCTGCCGCAACGTAACCACCCGTGAAACCTATTGAAGGAAGATTTTCTGCTTTTGCAGATTTGGTTCCCAAGGCAGCTGCTTTTCTTTGATAATCCAAAGCTTTCAAATCGTTTCTGCTTTCTCTGGCGAGATTAAGATAATAATCATCTGGTTTGCCCAAGTCATCTTCTCCTATATAATTAGAATCTACAGCGATTTCCGTATTGTCCGGAAGTCCTAACAGCAAATCCATATTGATATTGGCGATGCTGTAGTTATTTTCTGCTTCCATCAATTGCAATTCTATGTTAGAAGTCTGGAGCTGTGCCTTCAAACGGTCGTTTCTTGCAATGACACCATTATTTTCCAGCTTGATAAATGACTGATCTCTTTTCTGTGACGATGCCAAGTTTTCCTTCAACAATTTTACGACCTCAGAAGCTTTGAACAAGTTGTTATAAGCTTGTGTAATATTGTAAGCAATCGCATTTTTATCATTTTCCGAATTCAATTTGGAAGCTTCTACAAGATATTCTGCAGACTTTATTCCGTATTTGATTCTTCCTCCGGAATAGATTGGAACTGAAAGATTTGCTGAGCCGTAAAGCACGTTGCTCACTTTGGGTCCGCCGCCCGCTAATCCTGGAATCTTGAGATCTACATTAGGTTCCAGAGGTAAGTATAAATAACTTCCAGAAACTTTCAATTCTGGCAATTGCCTGTTTTTGGCTTCCAAAAGATTAGCCGTTGATTCTTCTATTTTAGCTTGGTCTATTTTTAGATTTTTGCTATTTTCTAATCCTAGTTTTACAGCTTCCTGCAGACTTAGACTACGTTTTTCCTGAGAAAAAGCCGAAGAAAAAGTCATTATCAGAAAAACTGTCGTAAAAAATTTATTCACTTTTAGTAATTGTTATAGTTGTGCAAATTTATTTTTCTTGATAACCCACCAAAGCTCTCACAATAGTTTTTATGTGATCTGCTGCTTCCAGAAAATATTGACTTTCGTACTGCTTTTCATCAAAATCAGAAGTGTTTTTTTTCAAATATTCTTTATACATTTTGATACCTTGCATGGCGTTAAAAATTGTCCCAGAAATGGTGCATTGCAAAAGATGATAAGAAGGTCTTTTGGTAAAAACTCCTTTTTCCAGCGCTTGTTCTATAATCTTTTGGTTGATTTCTATATAATTGATTTTGGAATCTTTGAGAAAATTCTGAATATTTTTGTTTTGGCTGATGACCTGCTGGGTGTGAATCAGTAAGAAGAAATCTCTTAGCCTCTGAACACGGTTTACGAAATTATCTATAAATGCATCGATTTTTTGAATTTCGTTCAGCTCATCATTTTCCAAAATATTCTTGGCAAAATTGAGACCTTCTTCCATTCTCCATTTGAAAAGCTCTTCCATCAGATTTTCCTTAGAACCGAAATAATAGGAAATCATCGAGACATTGACTTTCGCTTTCGTTGCAATATCCCGTACCGAAGTCCCATTATATCCGTTGGCAGCGAAGAGCTTCTCCGCAACCATCATAATATGTTCTTCTTTTGTCGGCATAATTGATCTTTTTTGACAAGGCAAAGTTAAATCAAAAAACATATTCAATCAAACATTTGTTTGATTAATTTTTCATTAATACAATATTGGATATTTCAATAATAACAAAATGCGAATATCAGTGGAAAAGTTGTGGATTGGCGAAGCGCGCCCCGACCTGAATGGAGCTCTTTTTCTTATTGGTTGACGGAGCAAAGCGGAGGTAACCAATAGGAAAAAAGCGGGAATGGAGGGCGGAAAAAGGCGCCCAAATTATTTTAGTTGGCTGACTTGTGGATGTATCTTGTCAATTTGATTCCCATATCCGTCAACACAATTTTGGAGTTGGCATTTCTGGAAATATGGTAGGAAGCATCTGTGATTTCCTCAACAATGGACACGATATTGGCACCGTGAATGAACTTGGAAAATGATTGCCAGTTGAAGTTGCCTTCGCTCAGTTTTTTGTAAACCAAATTATCATTTCCGTAATTTTGAAGCATCGCCAGACGGAATATCTCAATACAATAATTAAGGAATTTCATCTGTTTTTCACGATTCCATTCGGAGATTTGGCGTGCCCATTTTACGATTTCTCGTAGAACTTCGGGTTTCTTTTTGGCCTGAAACGCATTACGAACCCATTGGATAAACAGCGTTTCGAATTCTGATGCGCCTGCGTTCTTTTCCGCAAAGGATTTGGCGAGATTCCAATCGCCTTGCGCCTGATACGCAATTTCACGAGCCGTTTCTTTGTTGGGAAGATGCTCCAGAATATCCTCATCACTGATTCTTGGGATATTTACCAATTGACACCTGGACAAAATAGTTGGCAGAATGTCATTGGTCGTTGGCGCACAAAGGATAATAAACGTGTTTTTGGGTGGTTCTTCGAGGAATTTCAGGATTTTATTGGCTGCAGCGTCGTTCATTTTATCGGCTCTCCAGACGATGAGAATTTTGCTACCGCCTTCGAAACTTTTAAGATTGAATCTCTGTCCGATATCTTCTGCTTCGTCCGCTGAGATGAAGAGTTGCTTGTTCTCTGATTCCAAAAAGCTGGTCCAGTCATCAAAAGATGAATATGGATTTTCCAGAATCATTTCTCGAAAATTATCGAAAAAACGTTTGCTCAATGAAACATTTTTTTCGGAAAAAACGGGGAAACTAAAATGCAAATCGAGATGGTTCAGATTCTCAATTTTATGAACAGAAGCTGGATTCTCTTTTTCAAAAATCTCGCGAGCCATTGCCAAAGCCAGAGGCAAAACACCAAACCCTTCTTCTCCCACGAAAAGTTGTGCGTGCCCTACCCTAGAATCCCGAATGCTATCTTGCAAAAGATTTTTGATGGATTGCTGACCGATAATCTGTTCCCATTTCATAGCGACAAAGATAATATTTTCGGTAGAAGTCGGATGTCGGATGTCATAAGTTTTTATGGGAACTTGATAAAAAACGAAGTAATCTATCAATCCTAGGCAACTATCTCAAAATAACATTAATCTGTCGAAGGTACTTAACAAACTTTAACCGAAATATATTTTTGCAATTCATTATTAATTAAGATATTTGCGCATTGAAATTTTAAAGGATGAAAAGAATTTTTGTTTTATCATCATTGGTAGCAGGATATTTCCTCAATGCGCAGAGTATTGGCAATTCGCCATACGGAGCATACGGAATCGGAGATGTGAAATATGATAATACAGTCGATGTTAGTTCAATGGGAGGTATTTCTACGGCTTATATTTGGGACTTTAATAATAACTTTAATTTCCGAAATCCCGCTGCGAACACCAATTTGGAGCTAACTACCTTGAAAGTAGAGGGAACTAACGAAAATAATTATTACAGATCGGACTTCAACAATATAAAATCAGATAAACATTCTACTTATTTATCTAACGTTTCTATTGCTTTTCCTCTATCCAGAAAGGTAAAATTCGGGATGGGTTTTCAGCCTTACAGTTCTAAAAGTTACGATATCGTAAGAAGCCAAACTTTGCCAGACAGTCAAGTCACACAGGTGACTAATTTCCACGGAGAAGGATCTTTGAACACCGTGCAGGCTGCACTTTCTTATCAGATCAGTTCCGAATTTGCATTGGGTCTTCGATCTAACTTCTATTTTGGGAAATTATACGATATAGAAGAATCTGCTTTCACAGGCGCAGAATTGATCAGTGGTTATTCTAACAGTTATAGAGTGAGTGCTTTCAATTTTACATTGGGAACCACTTATCAAAAAAAACTGGATAACAGTCATAAACTGACCGTTGGTGCAACATATACTATTGGTCACAGCGGAACTCTTAAAAATAATTACATCAACAGTACCTATTATTACTTACTTGGAGAAACAAAAGGTGGCGAAACTATTATCGATGATCAAACAAGCTATGATAAGAAATTTCTTCCGCAGGAGGGATCGCTCGGTTTAGGATATGGTAAAGATGCCAAATGGTTCGTGAGTGGACAGGTGGACTATAAAAAAGGAGAAAGCATCAACTATCTGGGGAGCCCGATTTCTTATCAGGATTCTTACAAATACTCTATCGGAGGTTGGTATTTGCCAAATTATAATAACTTCCGCTCTTATTTTTCCAGAGTTATCTACCGCTACGGTGCGTATTATGAAAAAGGAGGTTTGCAACTGAATGGAACCAATATTAATAAATACGCATTAACAGCAGGTGTGACATTGCCTTTCCAAAAAAGTACTGTCAATCGTATGAACAGCATCGATCTTGGAATTGAATTAGGAAAGAGAGGTACATTGGAAAACAATTTAATCCGTCAGAATTTCGTAAATTTGAGGATTGGGATCAACTTTGCTGACAAGTGGTTTGCGAAGCGTCTATACAACTAAGAAAGTACGCTGATAATCTATGAGGGATTATTATTCAAAAATATTTTATATAAAAACATCACAACGATTCATTTTGTTGCTGATGTTTTTTCTTATCCAGTCTTGCGAAGAAGACGTTGCAAAAGTCAACAGCGGCAAGAAAAAAACTAATTTTGCATCGCAGGTTATCTACAATGGTAACATTATCCAGAAAGATTCTGGTCAGGTTAAGGTCAATTTTCGAGCGCCTCTGATTGAGAAATATGAGCTGATAGATTCGCCATACATAGAAGCTAAAAAAGGAATGTATCTGGAATTTTTTGACAAAAAGAATCCGAAAGTTCCTGGTAAAATCTGGGCCAAATATGCCCGCAATGATATCAAAAAGAATTTCTATTTTGCCAAAGGCAGAGTAAAAATCATCACAACTGAGGGACAAACATTTGTAACAGAGACTATCAACTGGGATCAAAACAAACACTCCATGTATACCAAAGATACAGTTTTTGTATCTGACAAAGACGGGAATATACTGGTTGGAGCCCACGGAATGGTTGCCAAAGATGACTTTTCAGAATATACTTTTTTCAATAATTCCGGAAGTTTCAGCTCTGCAAATTTGCCTGCAACAAGCAAGTAACCAGCTTTTAGTGATTAGCAGTTGACCAATTCATTTGCGCTTACAAATATCTTTATAAAGTGGAAAATCAAAGTTTTTACGCCATTGGTTTGATGTCTGGAACAAGTCTGGATGGTTTGGATATGTGTTATGCAAAATTCACTCAAAAGAATTCACTTTGGAATTTCGAAATTCTACAGTGTGAGACACTTTCCTATTCTTCAGATTGGGAACAATCTCTGAAAAACGCCACTCACATCTCCAGTGAAGAACTTCTACAACTGAATTCTGAATATGGATTTTTTCTTGGCGAAAAAACCGCAGAATTCATTTCAAAATATCAAATCACAAACCTGGATTTGATTGCCTCTCACGGACACACTGTTTTTCATCAACCAAAAAATAAATTTACTTTACAAATTGGAGACGGACGAGCTATCCAATCAAAAACCAATAAAACTGTGATCTACGATTTCCGAAGTCAGGATGTGATTCTGGGAGGCAATGGAGCGCCTTTAGTTCCCATTGGCGATGAATTTTTGTTTTCAGAATTTGATGCCTGTTTAAATTTGGGTGGATTTTCCAACATATCTTTGAACCGAAACGGAAAACGCCTGGCTTTCGATATTTGTCCTGTCAATATTATTTTGAATGATCTGTCTTTGAAACTCGGAAAGAAATTTGACGAAAATGGAGATTTGGCAAAATCAGGAATAATTGATTTTGAACTTCTTGACCAATTAAACCAACTCAAATTCTATCTGGAAAAAGCTCCAAAATCTTTGGGCATCGAGTGGATTAACGAGCAGGTTTTTCCTTTAATAAAAACTCAAAAAACAGAAGATCTTCTGGCGACTTTTACAGAACATTCTGCAGTTCAAATTGCTAAAGTATTGGACGGATTTGAGGTCAAAAACGTTTTAGTAACTGGTGGCGGAACTTATAATGATTATCTTATTGAAAAGATAAAAGCAAAGACCAAAACAGAAATTCAAATTCCAAAAAAAGAAATAATTGAATATAAAGAAGCTTTGATTTTTGCTTTTATGGGAGTTTTGAGATTGCAGAATCTCAACAATGTGTTATCATCAGCCACGGGAAGTTTTTGTGACCATTCTTCCGGATTGATTTGCTAACTAAAGTTGTTCGATTTTATCGGTCAAAGAATTAATGAAATTCTGTAGTGGCTTTTCAACCATCATCTTGATAAAAGGATTGAATTTTCCTTCAAACAACAACTGAACTTCCGTTTGATTCTCATTAAGAGGATTCATTGCACCAGTAAGCGCAAAATCCAAACTTGAACTTGCAGACTTCAGAACGACTTCTTTATCAGAAACATTATCAATTTTCAAAGCAATTTCCGGCATTCCTTTCAATCCAAACTTGAAACCATCTTCTCTCGCTTCAAAGCTTTGCAAACCTTCTGGCATCAAATCTTTGTAATCTTGAGGATTTTTAAGCATTCCTGCCAATTCTGATGAAGATTTATTTACAACAATTTTTCGTCCTTCTAAATTCATTTTTATATTTTTGTATTAACATTAATAGCCTTACAAATGTATAAAGTTTTTATCAATGAGAAAAGATTAATTTTGAGTTCTGAGCCTCAAGATAGTCCTAAAACACTGAATTACGATGGCTCGCATAGCTTTGACTTTGCGATTGATCTTTTAGAAAATACAGCTTCACAAGGTCTTAATATTTATTATAATAACGTTGAAGAGCTTTGGACTGATTTCAGAAATTATTTTAAAAATATAGAAGCTGCGGGTGGCGTTGTCATCAATCCTGAAAATAAAATTCTGTTTATCCACAGATTAGGAAAATGGGATTTGCCGAAAGGTAAAATCGAAAAAGGCGAATCCAAAGAAGTGGCTGCGGTAAGAGAGGTGGAAGAAGAATGTGGGATTTTCAATCTGGAACTAAAGGATTTTATCAATTCTACCTATCATATTTATACAGAAAGAGACGGCAAAAAAATTCTTAAAACTACTTACTGGTTCGAGATGTTTTACTCTGGCAACGAAATGCCGAAACCACAAGTAGAGGAAGGCATCAATGAAGTTGGCTGGAAAAATGAAAAGGAAATCGAATCTCAGATTCTGCCTTCAACTTTTCAAAACATCAAGTTGATTCTTAGTGATTTTAAAAATAAAAAACCTCAGTAATCTGAGGTTTTATTGTTACAAAAATTCCAATATTTTCTCCAGTGCGATTCCGCGTGAGGCTTTCAGCAAAATATTATTACTTGATATTGGATTAATTCTTAACCGTTCTCTCAGTTCCAAAGTATTCTGATAAGCATTTACAGAGTCATTAACCAATTTGAAATTCGGACCAACAGTGATGATCTCATCAAATCTGAAAGACTTTGCAAAATCTAAAATGGACTGATGTTCTTTCAGACTTTCATCGCCCAATTCCAGCATATCGCCGATGATGATTGTTTTGCTTCCTTCAAAGTTTTTGAAATTCTCCAGAGAAACCTGCATACTGCTCGGATTGGCATTATAAGTATCCAAAACCAAGGTTTTATCGCCTTTCTTCTGAATCTGGGAGCGCATATTTGAAGGAACATAATTCTCAATGGCTTTTTTGATTTGAGAAATATCGAGCCCGAAATGTAATCCTAAAGCAACAGCAGCCGAGATATTATCATAATTATATTGTCCTGTAAGATTTGAAAAAACCGCTGTTCCTTCATAATTTAAACCGACAAAATGACCTTTATTTAGTGATGAAAAAACATATTCAGAGTCAGGCTTTCCAAAAGTAATTTTTGGTAAATAATCAACCGTTTTATCTTCCTGAATTTTGTCATTTTGATTGACCAGAATTGTTTGATTATGGCTTTTCAGATAACCATAAAGTTCAGATTTACCTTTGATGACACCTTCATAACCACCAAAACCTTCCAAGTGCGCTTTTCCAAAATTGGTAATGTAGCCAATATTAGGTTTTGCAATGGTGGAAAGAAACTCGATTTCTTTTTGGTGATTGGCACCCATTTCTATCACTGCAATCTCGTGTTCTTGCCGAATGGAAAGGATGGTCAGAGGAACTCCAATATGATTATTAAGATTGCCTAAAGTGTACTGAACTTTAAACTTCTCAGCCAAAACACTGCTGATTAATTCCTTCGTAGTCGTTTTTCCGTTACTTCCAGTGAGCCCAATAAATGGAATATCTAACTGGCTTCTGTGATGGATTGCTAATTTCTGTAAAAACTCTAAAGTAGATGATACATAAAAAATATGATTGTTGGCGTCCGAATAAGTTTCGTCCTCTATAATAACGGCCAAAGCACCTTTTTCTATCGCTTCTTTGGCTTTCTCTGCCGCATTATAACTTTCTCCGGAAAAGGCAAAGAAAACACTTCCACTTTCAACTTTTCTGCTATCTATTACCACATTTCTGCTTTGCAAAAAAATGGGATAAAACTCACTGATATTCATACTTCAAAAATATTAAAATGCATCTATATATAAACAAAAAAACAGCAGATTTTCTGCTGTTTTTATATTATCCAAATTTAGATATTATCTTTTTGTACGTCCTCCTTTGGTGTTTTTCGCATCTTGTGCAACACGGAAACCAACCCAACCGTAGCCTTTCATTTGGTTTTTGAATCTTCTTTGTCCCGGATCCAACCAATATGCTGAATCTAACCAAGATCCTCCTTTCACTACTCTGCTATAGTCGCTGATTTGAGAAGTTGCTTTATTTTTATCTTTTTGTAGAACTACACTTCCATTTTTATTAACAATGAAAGTCGGCTTTACAGAATTATACATATTATACTCAGAACTGTCGCTCGGAGGAGTTCCGCCGGAATCCAATGAAGATTGATAATCACCATCTCTGTAGTTTGAGTTATCTTCAAGAACTTTACGTTCAAATTCTCCCGGTAGACCTCTGTAAACTAATCTGCCATCTGCAAGAGTATCATATTTGATATCCTCGTTACCTATTTTCTTATAAGTTCCATCTTCGTTACGAACAGTCTGAACTGTTTTGCTACCTCTGAAATAGTTAAAATCACTGAAATCTTCATCAATCATTGGTCTGTAAATATCGGCTACCCATTCTGCAACGTTACCATACATCCCGTAGATTCCTAAATCGTTGGAAGGATATTGTTTTACATCTGCAGTTGTCGGTGAACCGTCATTTTTCCATCCTGCCACACCGGAGTAATCTCCTCTTCCCATTTTGAAATTCTCCAAGTACATTCCTCTGTTTTTACCTTTTTTACCTTTTAAAGAGGTAATTTCAGGAGCTTTCCCAAGATAGTTGTTGTACTCTCTGCTTTTCTGAAGTCCAAGTGCAGCAAATTCCCATTCAACCTCTGTTGGAAGTCTGAACTTTTCTACTAATCCTGAAGTATTATTTCTATTTGCAGCTGCAATTTTTTCGTTAGCTGTCTTAATACCGCTTCTTTTCTGTAGCTTCTCTTTATTCACATAAGCATCAAGTTCTGCATCACTCGATTTGAACTTATCCATATTGAAGGTAGATCCTGCACTTGCAGCTTTATCCGCAGAGTAAAGATCTTTAGAGATTACGCCTTGTTTCATCAAAGCTTTTTCATTGGCTCTCTCAGTTAACCAATCACAATATTTTGTAGCTTGCAACCAAGAAACACCAACTACTGGATAATAGTCATACTCCGGAGATCTGAAATAAGTTTCTGCGTAATCATTACGGGACAACTTGTTATTCCAAACCAGAGTATCTGGCAAAGCACCTGTATATATATGTTTGAAACCTGGATCGGTAGAAGGGAAAACAAACTTGAGCCAAGTTGTATATTCTCTGTATTCTGAATTGGTAATTTCTGTATCACCAATAAAGAAAGAACTTACCTGCATTCTCCTTGGCGTATTATTCCAGTCATGCATTACATTATCTTCCACTAGTCCCATAGTAAAAGTACCACCTTCTACATAAACCATTCCTGGCCACGCTTTAGGCTTTTGCTGTTTACCTGAGAAGAACCATCCGTCTTTTTCGTTAGGTTTCCAACCGGTTTTGCTCACAAAACCTTTAGTACCACCACCTTTCTTCGTGTTCCCTCCGCCTCCACAACTTATCAAAAGTAGTGCTGAACTAAAAGAAATAATAGAAAACAACCTTATTTTTTTCATAATCCGATATAGAAATTTTCAAAGTACAAAGAAAAAGTAAATTCTTTAATTAATCAAATATTGTTTACTTTTTTTTAATGGAACGCAATTAAATTAATTTTATTATATACCATTTTTTTAAAAAAATCGTTTATTTTGTATTCTTAATAATATCATTGATGAAATTCAAAATTTATTCTTTCGCTTTTGTTCTCATCTCCTTTCTTGGAATTGCCCAAAAAATCAGTCTGAATTGGGAAGGCTCCAAAGAAATGGATTATGGAACAGAGAAATTGAGGTATCCTTTTTTTACTAACCATAACTATCACGTCGAGGCAAGTTCCATCTTTGTGAACCTGAATGTAAAAACTGACAATCAATTATCGGTCAATCAGTTACAATGGCAGGAACTAGCAGGTAAAGATATTTATGACCTGAAAATCAACGCAATTTCCACCAATCCTTCGATAAGCGTCAACTACTTTTTTAATGACTTAGAGAATGCACAAAATGCCAATGTTAGACTGCAGGCTGTAAAAGTTGAAAATAATAAAATTTATAAGCTGACCTCTTTTAATATCACTCAAAAAAGTGAAAGTGTTGCCGCTCTATACAATGGCAATAATAAATTTGGAACTACGGAAAACCCTTTGAAGTCCGGAACTTTTTACAAAATAAAAGTGGATAAATCCGGAATTTTCAAGATTACCAAACAATTCTTACAGCAGAATGGCATCAACGTGACCAGTATCAACCCTAAGAATTTTAGAATCTATGGTAATGGCGGTGTGATGCTTCCAGAATTTAATCAAATTCAGTACAAAGATCCGATCACTCTCCAAGAATTTACAAATTTTAAGTACAGCGCCCTTCAAGAAAATGCAATACAAGTTATTGGAGAAGATGACGGGGTTTGGAATGATAATGATTACGCTGTTTTCTATGCCCAAGGACCAAATGGCTACAACTTGTTTGATAAGACAAATGGCGCCGGAGTAAAAAGAAACGAGTACAGAAAGGAAAATCCACCGAATAATCTCATTAACATTTATGAAGATTATTCATATTATTTTATCAATTTTGATATTGGCGCAGGCAAAAGAGTGCAGGTAACAGACAACAGCTTACCTCCAGATTTGATTACACGTTATGATGATTATCAATTTATTAACGAAGAAAAATTCAATCTGATAAAACTGGGAAGAACTTGGACTGGTGATGTAATACAAGGAAATAGAGATATCACTTTTACAACAAGATCACCTATGCAGCCTGATGACATAGTAAAGTTCAAAACCCAAGTCATTGGATTTAATGCTCAGTCAGCTACTGTAAAAATTAATGTTAATGGAACTACGAGAGATACTACAGTGCCTTCTAAAGGTGAAAGTTATGTCCGTATATTTATATCTACTGCACTGGAAAATCCAAGTGGAAATACCATCAAATTTTCTTATACAACTAATGTAAGTGCCAATCCCAACGCTAGTTTTTATTTTGACTATGCTGAAGTACAGTACAAAGAAGATTTGAATTTTAATAATAGTCAGATGAACTTCCGGGATTTTGATATTGTAACTGGATCAGGAACTTTGTACGGATTTTCCATCAAGAACACTACAGAACTTGATCAGGTATGGGACGTCTCCGATATTACCAATGCTAAAAAAGTAACCAATAAGAACTCTCAATCATCTTTATTTAATTTTGGATATTTAGCAGACAGTCCAACTTTTAATAATGAGTTTGTTGCATTCAAAAATTCAGCAGCTTTCGAACCTGGTTTTGTTGGTAGAATTGATAATCAAGATTTGTCAGCGCTAAATAATGTGGATTATCTGATTATTGCGCAACCTGCATATATTAGCCAGGCACAAAGACTAGCAGCTTTTCACAGATCCCGTTATAATGTTGAGGTCGTAGATGTCAATAAAATCTATAATGAGTTTAGCAGCGGAAGTAAAGACATCACCGCCATTCGAGACTTTATTACAAGGCTGAATACGACTAATGGTAAACTGAAATATGTGTTACTGTTAGGCGATACGTCTTATGATTTTAAAAACCGAATTGCCAATAATACAGACATCCTGCCTAGTTACCAGAGCGAATTCAGTGGGGATGTCAAATCATCTTATGTTACAGATGATTATTTCGTAATGACAGCACCACAAACAGTAACAGATCTTACGCAAGTGCCAGATTTGCCGATTGGGAGATTGCCTGCAGATAATTTGCAGGAAGCGAAGACTATGATTGATAAAGTCTTGGCTTACAATAATGCACTCCCAGGACAATCTAACCCATTTGGCGAATGGAGAATGAAACTGGATTTTGTAGCTGATGACGATTTTGAAGGAGCTGGTACTCCTGCAGGAATTCTTGGACCGTTTCATTATTTAGTAGAATACGCGATCAATCAAGCCTTCGGAGATGGAACTAAGCCTGAATATAACGTCAGAAAACTTTACCTTGATGCTTTTCCTGCGGTTACGAGTGCAGGAGGACAGAGGTATCCACAAGTGAATCAAGCGATAACCAATGATGTTGGTAATACACTTTATTTATTCTACTTCGGACACGGAGGTATCAATGGGTGGGCACAGGAAAGGATTTTAACATCCACAGAGGTCCAGGGATTTAACAATTTTACAGCTGTATACAGCCGTTTTCCATTTGTATCAACGATTACATGTGAATTTACGCTTTGGGACGAACCAGCTACGAACTCTGTGGGTGAGCAGCTCATCAAGCTACAGACAGGCGGTGCAGCAACGATGATTACTTCCAGCAGAGCAATTTCTGTAGATTATGGAAGAAAGTTTGCACCAATATTTACCAAGAATATGTTTACCTTAAATTCTGATGACTTCAATACCATTGGAGATTCTCATCTAGCAGCAAGAAAAGCATATTACACAACATCTGGTTATGGATCATCAACCGACCCGTTGAAGGTTAATTATTTAGGAGATCCTGCCATGAAAATGAGCAGACCAAAACGTCGTTTGAAAATCAATAGCATTGATACACCAGTACCAGGCAAAATCCGAGCATTAGATTTTGTAAAAATTTCCGGTCAGGTTATGAAAGCGGATGGTATAACCAAGGATGAAACTTTTAACGGCCGTGCGATCATCAATATTTTTGATAAAAAAATAACAAAGAAAACACTGAATAATGATAATGTTGCAGAGATGAAACCAATAATGGAGTACACAGAGGAACCTAGTGCTATTGTAAAAGCTTCAGGCAAAGTTGAAAATGGCAACTATACAGTAGAATTCTATGTTCCAAAAGATATTAATTATGAAGTTGGTAATGGAAGAATTTTGGCTTATGCTGATAATTTTGACAAATCTACTTCTAATCCTAGTGCGTATGATGTTTTTACAAACCAGGTTCAGTCCGTTGGAGATATTAATCCAGATGGAATCAATGACTCAGAGCCACCGGTTTCAAATTTATATATGAACAATACTAATTTTGCCAATGGCGGAATTACTGATCAAAACCCAATGCTCTTGGCTTGTCTGAAAGATAATATGGGTATCAACTCTACAGGCGCAGGAATTGGTCACGATATCACATTTATTTTGGATGGTGATGTTGTCAATACCACTGCAGTCAACGATTATTTTTCTCCAGGAGATGGCAATGGTTGTAGTTTTGGAGACCTTAAAGATTATCAAAAAGGTTCTGTTACCTTCCCTTTGAAAGGCTTAAAACCAGGAGAACATCAATTGGTTTTTAAAGTTTGGGATATCAATAATAATTCTTCTACTTCTACGTTAAACTTTGTAGTAAAAGATGAGTCTGAAAGAAAATTGACAGTCAACAGACTTCTTAATTGGCCCAATCCTTTTACCAACAAAACTTATGTACAGTTTGAGCATAATTGTGATGACATTTTGGATGTGAATGTTCAAATCTATACCATTACTGGTAAAATAGTGAGAACATTATCAACCAGCATTTCAGCAGAACCATTTTTACAAGGTTTCAGAACTCCTAGACAAGCCATCGAATGGGACGGAAAAGATGATTTTGGAGATACCGTTGCAAAAGGTACATATATTTTTAAGATATTTGCACGGAGTCAGAATCAGGAAAAATGTTCCGGAAGTGCAACTGCTGTAGAAAAAATGGTGTTATTAAAATAAAAAATATAATATATTGGTAAACTTTACCTTAAAAGAAAAAAAATGAATTTAACAAAAAGATTATTTTTAGGATTAGGAATCGGCGTGAGCGCTTTTGCCTTTTCTCAAAGCAATGTTCAGCCGGTATTGACTGGTGCTCCTTTCTTGAGAATATCTCCAGATGCGAGAGCCGGTGGTATGGGAGATCAGGGTGTTGTGACATCTACTGATGTTTTCTCACAGTTTTGGAATGCTGCAAAATATCCTTTCGCAAAAACATCTTCGGGATTTGGTGTCAATTATACGCCGTATATGAGCAAACTTACAAGTGATGTTTTCTTGCTTTATGGCTCTTTCTATACATTTTTGGGCGATGAAGAGCGTTCTACTTTGAGCGCGAGTATCTACTACTTCAATATGGGAGATGTAGATTTGACCGATTTTGTTGGAAATGAAGTAATCCAAGGTGGTACAGCAAAACCAAACGAATTTTCAGTTGATCTTGCATACGGTTTGAAACTGACAGATAATTACTCAATGGCTGTTACTGGTAGATTCATCAGATCGGATATTGGCGGAGGTTTCAACTCCAACAGTACTTTGAAGCCTGCTAATACATTTGCAGTAGATGTTTCTGGATATTTTATGTCGCCAAAACACGAGAGTATCAGCGGATATGAAGGTCGTGTAAAAGCAGGATGGGCAGTTCAGAATCTTGGGCCTAGATTGGATTACACAGGTGATGAAGAATCCAGATCTTACCTTCCAACTATGGCAAGATTAGGTTTGGGCTATGATTTATTAATCGATGATCAAAACCGATTCAGTTTGAGCGGTGAAGCTTCTAAAATCTTGGTTCCAGGACCGGATGATACTGGTAATGTTCCCAACGTTGGCGTGATGGAAGGCATTGGAAAATCATTCAGCAATAAAAAAAGTATTATGTTCAGTGGCGCTGCAGAATATTCTTATGACGAGACTTTTGCTTTGAGAGCGGGTTATTTTACAGAAGCACCAGAACAAGGAGCCAGACAATACGCAACAGTGGGTGTTGGTTTCAAATATGCTTCTTTCGGTTTAGATCTTTCTTACCTCATCAATACTTCTAAAATCAATTCTGCTTTGGACAACACTTTGAGATTTGGATTGACTTGGAACATTGGTAGCGAAACATACAACGCACAGGATTATTAATTTTCTGAATTAATAATTAATTATAAAATTTTGCCAGAGCAGTTCGCTTTGGCATTTTTTTTCATTAAATTTAAAATTAAGTTTACAATTAATCTCATCATCAATATCCTTTAAAATCTTTACTTTCTCTAAATTTGCAAAATGAACTACAGTTCCGAACTCAAAAAATTTCTTACCAGCCAATACATTTTTTCCGGAGCAAGAATCGCTCTGGCAATTGTGATTCCGAGTATCATCTTGGCTCAGCTGGGTTTGCTCAAGGAATTTTTTCTATTTCCACTCGGAACCAGCTTCGTAGGATTGACAGATCAGCAAGGTCCATACATCCGGAGAAGAAATACATTAATATTATCAATCTTTTCCTTCTTTCTCATTGCACTTGTTGCAAGTTTGGTGAAAGAATATCCAATTGCCGTTTACCTGGAGATTATTATCTGCGGATTTTTCTTTTCGATGATTGGCGTTTATGGGATGCGATTGGCAACTTTCGGCTCGATTGCGTTAGTTGTCCTAAGTATCTTTATTGACGGACATCTTACAGGAGAAGACATCATCAAAAGTTCTTTCATCTTTTTTCTGGGCTGTCTATGGTTTTTCATCGTTTTTCTGGTAGTTTCGAAACTTCAGCCGTACAAATTGGCCAGTCAGGTTGTAGGCGAGAACTATTTAGAATTGGCAGATTATCTAAGAATCAAAGCCAGATACTACTCTAAAAATCCAGATTATGATACATTACTGAATCAGCTGATTTCCCAACAGGTCAAGATAAAAAATCATCAGGAAGACACGCGAGAAATCGTATTCCGGACGAGACAAATCGTGAATGAGTCCACAACACAAAGCAGAATTCTGATGCTGATGTTTCTAAACTCCATTGATCTCTATGACAAACTTCTGACTTCTGAAAATGATTACAAACAGATGAATCAGGCTTTTGGAGATACGGTCTTGCTCCAAAAAATCCACGATTATCTTTTGGTAATGGCAGACGAAATTACCAATCTCGGCATTTCCCTACAAAGTGGTCTGGCATACAAACAAATTACGGATTTTGACAATGAGTTAAAAAACATCTACAACGAATTTTTCGACCATCGGGCAAAGAAATTTTCTTCTGAAACGTTGGAAGATTTTATGATGATGCGTCAGATTTTGATGAGAATTACAGAAATAACAGATGAGGTCACAACGATTCTAAAAGTCAATTCTCAGGATAAAAAGCTGGCAAAAAGTCTATCATCCGGCTTAGATTACTCCAAATTTTTACCAAAAGAAGAACAACTGAATCTCAAAGTTTTCCTCTCCAACTTTTCTCTGAAATCTGGACATTTTCGTCACGCTACACGAGTCACTATCGCTCTTTTAATAGGTTATATCGTTTCCAGATTCGAAGTCCTTGGAATTGGACATTCTTACTGGATTCTTATCACCATTATTGCCATTCTGAAACCTGCGTACGCAACAACCAAACATAGAAATCTGGTGCGGTTCTTCGGGACTTTGGCGGGCGCCGTCATCGCCTACATTATTTTATATTTTGTTGCCGAACCTACTACGCTGCTCATTATACTTCTGGTAAGTATGATTATCTGTTTCAGTTTGTTGAAGTCCAATTACTTTTGGGCGGTTCTCTTTATGACCATCTATATTTTCCTGTCTTTCAATTTTTTACGTCCGGGAAATGTCAATCTCATTTTCAAAGACAGATTGCTGGACACGGCAATTGGCGGCATTGTCACATTTTTGGTCGCTTATTTCGTTTTACCTGTTTGGGAACATACTCAAAATTTGGCTTTGATGAAAAAATCTTCCAAAAGCAATCTCGATTACTTCCGATTGGTAATGGACCATTTCCTGAAAAATGAACCGGAAGATCAGGATTTCCGCCTGAAAAGAAAAAATGCCATTATAGATTTGGCAAATCTTTCCGACAATTTTCAAAGAATGATTTCTGACCCAAAAAATCAGCAAAGAAAACTGGAAACAGTTCATCAATTCGTAACCACAACACATTTGATCACAGCATACACAGCTTCATTATCGCAATACGCCAAATCTGGTCACGAGTTTCCGGAGATCGACTTTCAGAATTGGAAAATCCGAATTTCAGCTGAACTTTTGCGCACATCTTCCCTACTCTTCCAACAAGATCTGGACGAGCAAACCAGGATAGAAAGCCATATAAAACCAGAAGATCACGTTGTAGATTTATTAGAAAAAAGAAAATCTGAATTGGAAAATCAAGTGATTTCTGATGAAAGAAAGTTTGGAGTGAGCCATTTGACCGAAATTAAGAATATCAGAGAATTATTAGAATTGATTAACGATGTGGCCAAAGACCAGCGAAAAATTATCGAAGAATATTTGATTCATCAATCTACAACGGCGAAACAATAGTTATCAAAGAAGTTGATTCTGGCTTTGTAAAAATCTTCGTTCTCCCAGTCGTAAACCCTGCTTTTTACCGTAAACTCTTCCTGCAACTCAAATGGCAAAACGTCATAATGCTTTTTCAGTGACCAGTGTTTGCTGTGGTGGATTTTGTAAAGCGATTCTTTCACACACCAAATAGCGGTCAGAAAATCCATCTCTTGGGAATTATCAATGTATAAATCTTCGTGAAGAATAAATTTGTGACGGATATTTTTGATTTTTTCCTTCCGTTTTTCGATATCTATTCCAATTTTATGTTTCGAGATCGCCAAACCTGCCACAGGATAAGAATGGCTGATAGAGATATGAAAATCCTGCGGAAAAAGATAGGGCTCGCCATTGTCTCTGTAAAGAATTTTATGCTCCGGGAGCAAAATTTTCAGCATCTTTCTAACCATCAAAAACTCCGAAATTTTATTCTTGTGATAGCCCAGAATTTTAGCTTGATTTTCCGGCTCCAGCAAAGCTTCAGAATCCAGTTCTTCATTCTCATCATATTTCCAAATCAGAATCTGAGCAACATCATCGGAAAAATCTTTGTAAAGTGGCATCTGCTAATTTTTGATGGGATAAAATTAATAAAAAGATATTCAAATCAAAATGCGATTTCCTTAGAATCGCAACTTAAAAATTCCTTAAAAATCACTTGTTAGGATTATTTTAACATAAAAGCAATGTAAATTTGCGGTATCAAAATGAAAAATGCAATCGTTTATATTCTAATGTTTGTCTTTCTGTTATTCACAGCAGAGAACAAACAAACACTTGATTTCCAGCAAGATTTCGGAAATCAGAATATAGCGTCGCAAATTCTTTCTGTTGCAAAAAAATACCACAAGAATCATTCACTTGACAAAACATCACTTCAACAAATCAATGATTCTCTGGATGCTCCCGAAGAAAGTAATTTTAATCTTTCTAATGCTTACCAATTTGTTGCGATTGTAACCTCATTCGGGTTTGCTTATCTTTTCCATTTATTTTTCAAACGTGTCAATCAACATTTTCACGAGCAGAAAGCCATTCTTTTCTCAGTAAAGAGATTTATTCTTCTGCGTTCTATCAGAATTTAATATTCAATTTTTCGAAAACAGAATTACCCTTATTCCAAAGTGGTAAAACATCCTGTTGTTTTCGTAACTCCCTACCAATTATTGACTAACCATTGATTGTGATTTTACTTTTAGAATCCAATTTTCAATAAAATAGTTATTCAATCATACTTAAAAAAATAAAACTTATTTAAAATAAAACCGCAAGGTTTTTTAATTCCCAAAAAAAAATATAAGATTATGAACAAGAGAGTCACACTTACTCTTATTTTCAGCACATTATTGATGATTTTAAGCTGCACCGAGAAAAAAGAAGAAAAAGAAGAATCTGTTATCTACCCAACAACGTCTCCAGTTAAAATGGATACTGTTATTAACAAAGAATTTGTTTCCCAAATCAAATCCGAACGAAACATCGAAATCCGCGCGCAAGAAAAAGGATTTTTGGAAAAAATATATGTTGATGAGGGTCAGCACGTACAAGCCGGACAGGTTTTGTTCAGAATAATGCCTCAACTTTATCAAGCCGATGTTTTGAAAGCCAAAGCAGAAGTTGCACAGGCAGAAATTGAATTACAAAACTCCAGCACATTAGCCAATAATAATGTTGTTTCTATTAATGAGAAAAGAATGGCAAAAGCTAAACTAGACGCTGCAAAAGCTGAACTGAACTTGGCACAAACCCATTTATCTTTCACGACAATCAAGGCACCTTTTTCCGGAATTATCGACCGTCTTCCGCTGAAATTAGGAAGCTTGGTAGATGAAGGCGATTTATTGACCAGCCTTTCCGACAACGGTGGAATCTTCGCCTATTTCAATGTGTCCGAACCGGAATATCTTAACTATCAGACTCATTCTGCTGAAAGGGAAAACAATCAGGTTTCTCTAATTATGGCTAATGGCGAGACATTTCCTAATAAAGGAATTATTCAAACGATTGAAGGTGAGTTTGACAGCGAAACTGGAAACATCGCTTTCCGTGCCAAGTTCCCGAATCCTAATCAATTACTGAGAAACGGAGAAACTGGAAAAATCCAAATGACACTTCCTCTCAAAAACGCTTTGATCATTCCTCAAAAAGCGACTTACGAAATTCAGGATCAGATTTATGTTTTCGTAGTGGACAAAAACGGAAAAGTGCGTTCGAAAAACATTAAAGTCGCTTATTCACTCCCTGATACTTACGTGGTTTCCGAAGGTCTTACTGAAAATGACAAGTTCCTTCTGGAAGGCGTTCAAAAAGTAAAAGACGACCAGAATGTGAAAACCAAATTCCAAGATCCGAAGAAAGTATTATCATCCTTAAGATTACAAGCCAACTAAGATATAAATGATAATTGATGATTGATAAGCGATTAGATTTAAAGTCTATAATCTAAATGTCTATCATCTATTATCTCAAAAAATATAAGAATTATGTTTAAGAAATTCATCCGCAGACCAGTGCTGTCGATAGTGATCTCTCTGATCATCGTATTTTTAGGGATTTTATCCTTGGTAAAATTGCCTGTTACCCAGTTCCCATCGATTTCTCCGCCAAAAGTGAATATCACGGCAGAATATCCTGGAGCCAACAACGAATTGTTGATTAAATCTGTTGTAATTCCTTTGGAACGTGGCCTCAATGGTGTTCCCGGAATGAAATATATGACTTCCGATGCTGGAAATGATGGTGAAGCTTCAATCCAAGTTGTATTTGACCTGGGAACAGACCCGAATGTGGCTGCTGTGAATGTTCAAAACCGTGTATCATCTGTTGTGAATAAACTGCCACCCTTGGTAGTTCGAGAAGGGGTGAAAATCACGCGTGAGGAACCAAATATGCTAATGTATATCAACCTTTACAGTGACGATCCAAAAGCCGATCAAAAATTCCTTTTCAACTATGCGGACATTAACGTGATGTCAGAATTAAGAAGAGTTAGCGGTGTTGGTTTTGCCGATATTCTAGGAACACGGGAATATGCAATGCGTATTTGGCTGAAGCCTGATAGAATGACAGCATACAGTATTTCTGCAGATGAAGTAATGGAAGCGCTTAATTCTCAAAGTTTGGAAGCTTCGCCCGGAAAAACAGGTGAAAGTTCAGGTAAACGTTCTCAGTCCATCGAATATATTTTGAAATATCCCGGTCGTTTCAACAATGAAAAAGATTATGGCAATATCATCCTCAAAGCCAATCCAAATGGAGAATTCGTTAGGCTGAAAGATGTTGCTGATGTAGAATTCGGAAGTTCGATGTATGACATCTACTCCACTCTGAACGGAAAACCATCTGCTGCAATCACGTTGAAACAATCGTACGGTTCCAACGCCAGCGACGTTATCAAAAATGTGAAAACTTTGATGGCAAGTTTAGAGAAAACAACGTTTCCAAAAGGAATGCATTACGAAATCAGTTATGACGTTTCGAGATTCTTGGATGCATCAATTGAAAAAGTGGTTCACACCTTGTTCGAAGCTTTTATTTTGGTGGCCATCGTAGTTTTCTTATTCTTAGGAGACTGGCGCTCTACATTGATCCCGACCATCGCTGTTCCTGTGTCACTAATTGGAACGTTTGCGATAATGTCAGCGTTTGGAATTACATTAAATTTAATTTCATTATTTGCTTTGGTAATGGCCATTGGTATCGTTGTCGATGATGCAATTGTTGTAATAGAAGCCGTCCACGCCAAAATGGAAGAAAAACATCTCTCGCCACTCAAGGCCACGGAGGAAGCGATGCACGAAATCAGCGGAGCAATTATCGCAATTACTTTGGTAATGGCTTCCGTTTTCATTCCAGTGGCGTTTATGTCTGGTCCTGTCGGCGTTTTCTACCGTCAGTTCTCGATTACGATGGTTTCTTCTATTATTTTATCAGGAGTTGTGGCACTGACTTTAACACCAGCTTTATGTGCATTAATCCTGAAAAATAACCATGGAAAAGAGAAAAAGAAAACACCAATGACGAGATTTCTGGATGGTTTCAATAATATTTTTACTGTTGGTGCCGGAAAGTATCATAATCTATTGACCAAAGTCGTGACCAGAAAAATAGTAACACTTCCGCTATTGGTGTTATTCTGTCTTGGGACATTTTTACTAAGCAACAGATTGCCTTCAGGATTTATACCAAGTGAAGACCAAGGAATGATTTACGCAATCATCCAGACGCCTCCAGGCTCTACATTGGAAAGAACCAATCAAATTGCATTACAACTTCAAAAAGCTTCTGAGGATATTGATGGTGTTTCATCTGTTTCATCTTTGGCAGGTTATGAGATTTTGACCGAAGGAACAGGATCCAATTCAGGAACTTGTTTGATTAACCTCAAAAATTGGGATGAAAGAAAAGAATCTTCCACCGAGATTATCGAACAACTGGAGCAAAAAGCGAAAGAAATCCCTGGTGCAAATATTGAGTTCTTCCAACCGCCGTCAATTCCAGGTTATGGCGCTGCAGGAGGTTTTGAATTAAGACTTCTGGACAAAGCCGGAAGTGGCGATTATCACAAAATGGAACAGGTCAGCAATGATTTTGTGAGAGAACTAAAAAAACGTCCGGAGTTGGGCTCAGCTTTCACATTCTATTCTGCGAGTTTCCCTCAATATATGCTGAAAGTTGATAATGATTTGGCAGAACAAAAAGGTGTAACCATAGAAAAAGCGATGGACAATCTTTCCACTTTGATCGGTTCCAATTATGAAACGAGTTTCATCCGATTCGACAGACCTTACAAAGTGATTGTTCAGGCCGGTCCGCAATATCGTGCGTTGCCAAGCGATTTGTTGAAATTATATGTCAAAAATGATAAAGACCAAATGGTTCCTTACTCGGATTTTATGCATCTTGAAAAAGTATATGGATTGTCGGAAATCACGAGACACAATATGTACAACTCTTCCGAAGTGAGCGGAACACCGGCTCCTGGATATAGTTCGGGAGACGCCATCAAAGCGATACAAGAAGTGGCGGATAAAACCTTACCAAGAGGTTTCGGAATCGATTGGGCAGGAATTTCTAAAGACGAAGTTTCCAGAGGAAATGAAGCGATTTATATTTTCTTGGTATGTCTTGGATTCGTTTATCTGATTCTTTCAGCACAATATGAAAGTTTTATTTTGCCTTTACCAATCATTTTGTCTTTACCAACGGGAATTTTCGGAGCATTTTTATGTCTTACCCTTTTCGGATTGGAGAACAATATTTATGCACAGGTTGCGATGGTAATGCTCATCGGACTTCTCGGAAAAAATGCCGTGTTGATTGTTGAATTTGCCGTACAGAAAAAAGCAGAAGAAGGACTTTCTACCAAGGAAGCAGCTTTGCAAGGTGCATCTCTACGTTTCCGACCTATTTTGATGACCTCATTTGCCTTCATTGCCGGATTGATTCCATTGGCTTTGGCAACGGGACCAGGAGCCGTTGGAAACAGAACCATCGGAACCGCTGCAGCAGGCGGAATGTTGATAGGAACTATTTTTGGGTTGATGATTATTCCTGGGTTGTATTATATTTTCGCCAACATTGCAGCCAAGTCCAAACTCACGTATTATGAAGAAGAAAATCCTCTCACAGAACAAACCGAACCATACAAACACGATGGTAAATATGAAGATAAAAATTCCAACGTGGATAATCGATAATAAATTGAAAAACAAATGATAAAGCCTCAGAGAGGCGAACTGTTAATAGAGCTCAAAGAACAATCTCAATTCAAGCTCCGTAGGAGCGAACTAAAACTATAGAAAAACAGGTCGTTCCGATGGAACTTTACGTAAAACCAATAAACGAAATCTATTAACAGTTGGTCTCTACGAGACATTAAAAAAAAATAAAATAATATGAATAGTTTTTTTAATAATCATAAAAACAAAGTTGCTTTGCTTGCATTGTCTCTTGCTTTGGCAAGCTGTAAAGCACCAATGGCAACTAAATTTCAGGATCGGGTAAAAGAGACTTTGCCACAGAATTTTGAGAATCAAGCCGCTTCGGAAACCAATTCCGGAATCACGCCTTGGAAGCAATTTTTCACAGACCCGAATCTTGTGAATCTGATTGATGAAGCACTGAAAAATAATCAGGAATTAATGATCACGCTTCAGCAAATCGAAATCGCCAAAAGTGATGTCTTGTACAAAAACGGAAAGCTGAGTCCAACGGTTGCGGCACGATTAGGAGCCGGAATCGAAAAAGTTGGTCGTTACACAAGTACAGGTGCCGGTGACGCTTCTACAGAAATAACTGACGGAAAAGAAGTTCCAGAGAATTTAGGAAATTTTGAAGGTGGTTTGGTTGCCAATTGGGAAATTGATATTTGGCATAAACTGAGAACAGAAAAACAAGTGGCTGTTGCGCACTATTTGTCAACCGTTGAAGGAAAGAATTTTGTCTTGTCAAGTCTGATTGCTGAAATTGCTCATAATTATTATGAATTATTATCTCTTGACAATCAACTGGACATCATCCACCAATATATCGATTTGCAGAAGAAAGCTTTAGAAATTGCCAAAATCCAAAAACAAGCCGCTGCGGCAACGGAATTGGCGGTGAAAAAATTCGAGGCTGAGTTGGCAAAATCCCATGCGACTGAATATGATTTGAAGCAACAAATCACTGAAAAAGAAAATCAAATCAATGCTTTACTGGGTCGTTACCCTCAACCGATTGTGAGAACCAAAGAAAGTTTTATGTCGATTGTTCCTCAAACGGTTTACACGGGAATTCCGTCTCAGTTATTGGCTAATCGTCCAGACATCAAACAAGCAGAATTGGAATTGCAATCTGCAAAACTGGATGTAGAAGCAGCAAGAAAAGAGTTCTACCCAAGCTTGGAAATCAATGCAGCTTTAGGATTAGAAGCTTTCAAACCGAATTATCTTGTGAAAATGCCAGAATCTATTGCTTACAGTCTGGTTGGAGAATTGGCTGGTCCACTGATTAACAAAAGTGCGATTCAGGCGAATTTCAAATCGGCAGATGCGAAACAAATCCAAGCTTTGTATGAATATGACAAAACCATTTTGAGCGCTTATTTGGACATTACCAATCAAATGTCGGCCATCAAAAACTTGGACAAATATTATGACTTAAAATCCCAGGAAGTGAAAGCACTTGATCAAGGCATTGATATTGCCAATCAGCTTTTCCGAAATATGAGAGCAGATTATCTGGAAGTTCTGATGAATCAGCGTGATGCGTTGGATGCCAAAATGGAACTTGTGGAAGCAAAAGAAAGACAGCTAAGCACGGTTGTGAATATCTATAAAAGCTTAGGTGGCGGCTGGAAATAATTAGCTTTTGGCGATTGGCTATTTGAGAATAGCTAAATATTATAAGTTCGATTACATTAATTATAATTGCTTGCTTCCGGAAATTTTTTCGGGAGCATTTTTTTGAATTGATAAAAATCAGAAGTTTTAATTATTAATATTTTAATCGTAATTTTGCATTTCAAATATTTAGAAATATAATTATTCATTAGATATGAGTACAACAACACAATACGTTCCTTACAAAGTAAAGGATATTGCCCTTGCAGAATGGGGAAGAAAAGAAATCACTTTAGCTGAAGCTGAAATGCCTGGTTTGATGGCCATCCGTGAAGAGTACGGACCGTCTCAGCCGCTTAAAGGTGCAAGAATTGCAGGATGTCTGCATATGACAATCCAGACTGCTGTTTTGATAGAGACTTTGGTAGCATTAGGAGCAGAAGTAACTTGGTCATCTTGCAACATTTTCTCCACTCAGGATCACGCTGCTGCGGCTATCGCTGCTGCTGGAATTCCTGTTTACGCTTGGAAAGGAATGAATGCCGAAGAATTTGATTGGTGCATTGAGCAAACTATTTTCTTTGGCGAGGAAAGAAAACCGTTGAATATGATTTTGGATGATGGTGGAGACCTTACCAATATGGTTTTTGACAACTATCCTGAATTAACAGCCGGAATCAAAGGACTTTCTGAAGAAACAACAACAGGTGTTCACAGATTGTATGAGAGAATGAAAAACGGAACTTTGGTAATGCCTGCTATCAACGTGAATGATTCTGTTACCAAATCAAAATTCGATAACAAATACGGTTGTAAAGAATCTGCGGTAGATGCGGTGAGAAGAGCAACTGACGTGATGCTTGCCGGAAAAAGAGTGGTTGTTTGCGGCTACGGAGACGTAGGAAAAGGAACTGCTGCATCTTTCCGTGGAGCTGGTTCTATCGTTACGGTTACTGAAATTGACCCAATCTGTGCGCTTCAGGCTGCAATGGACGGTTACGAAGTAAAAAGATTGGATACTGTAGTTGATAATGCAGATATCGTCATCACAACCACAGGAAACTTTAACATTGTAAGAAAAGAACATTTTCTTAAGATGAAAGATAAAACGATCGTTTGTAACATCGGTCACTTCGATAACGAAATTGATATGGCTTGGTTAAACGAAAACTATGGTCACACAAAATCCGAAGTGAAACCACAGGTTGATATCTACACTGTTGAAGGTAAAGAAATCATCATTTTGGCAGAAGGAAGATTGGTAAACCTTGGTTGCGCAACTGGTCACCCAAGTTTTGTAATGTCTAACTCATTCTCCAATCAGACTTTGGCTCAGATCGAACTTTGGACTAATTCTGAAGCTTACGGAAACGAAGTTTATATGTTGCCAAAACATCTTGACGAAAAAGTGGCTGCGCTTCACCTTAAGAAATTAAGCGTAGAGTTGGAAACACTTTCTCCACAGCAAGCAGATTATATCGGTGTGAAAGTAGAAGGACCTTTCAAACCTGAGTATTACAGATACTAACAGTTAGCATTTGGCTAATAGCTTTTAGCATTTTAAGAACAACGCTTCAGAATTATTTGGAGCGTTTTTTTATTCCAAATACTCTAAATATACCAAACTCTCAAGCTCATTAGGAGCAATTTCCCGCTTTCCACTGCAATCTTTTGCTTTTTCATATATGAAAAAAAAGCAAAAGGATTTCCGTTGCAATCGGGGCTAGTGAAAATTTGACTTCTTTTTTCTTTTTACTTGTAATGAAGCCTTTGCTTAGTTTTAACGATATTATGAACTAAAAAATAAACAATTTCTGTAGTGAAAATTTTTTGTGAACTTTGCATTAATTATTTTTCAGCCTACGAAACGGATAATCATATACTTTTTTCTCTTTTTTCTTGTTTCTTTTCTCATTAACTTGCCATTTCAAAAATAATTTCAAAAACAATGGAATATTCACAGTTGGAACCAAAAGCGATATGGAACAATTTCGCAGCACTCAATGCCGTTCCCAGACCATCAAAAAAAGAAGAAAAAGTAATACAATTCATAAAAGAATTTGGCGAAAAACTGGGATTGCCAACCACGGTTGACGAAGTTGGAAATGTCATTATCACCAAACCTGCAACTCCGGGAATGGAAAACCGAACGCCCATCGTAATGCAATCTCACCTGGATATGGTTTGCCAAAAAAACAATGATGTCGATTTTGATTTTGAAACTCAAGGCATCCAAATGTATGTAGATGGCGATTGGGTTAGAGCCAAAGGAACAACTTTGGGCGCAGACAACGGTTTGGGCGTTGCAACCATTATGTCGATTTTGGAAAGTAATGATATTGCACATCCAGTTTTGGAAGCGCTTTTCACCATAGACGAAGAAACCGGAATGACTGGCGCATTGGCTTTGAAACCCGGACAGTTGAAAGGTGAAATCCTTCTCAATCTGGATACTGAAGAAGATGACGAAATCGATATCGGCTGTGCTGGCGGTGTGGATGTGACTGCAACAGCAAAATTTGATTTGGAAGATGCAAAAGGCGATGTTTACAAAATCGAGATCAAAGGCTTGCAAGGCGGCCATTCCGGTATGGACATTATCAAAGGTCTTGGAAACTCGAACAAATTGTTAGGAAGATTTTTGTTTTTAGGATTAGACAATCAAATTCAATTAATTTCTATCGATGGCGGAAGTCTCAGAAATGCGATTCCGAGAGAAGCCGTTGCTATTTTTTCTGTCAATAAATCAGAAGATTTTGTGGCAAAATTTGAGCAATTGAAATCAGAAATTCTGGAAGAATTTGCTTCATTAGAAAAAGATTTGGTCATTAACATAGAAAAATCAGACTTCGCTGAAAAGACAATTTCGGTTGATGATTCCAAGAAAATAATCTATGCTATTAATGCAGCTCACAACGGTGTTTTTCGTATGAGTCCGGATGTGGTAGGTTTGGTAGAAGCATCTAATAATGTTGCAAGAGTTGAACTGAAAAACGGAGAAATTAAAATTCTGAATTTGACTCGTTCGTCTGTTGAATCTACAAAATGGGAAGTAGCCAATCAGTTAAAATCTGCTTTTGAAAGTAATAGTCTGCAAACTGAATTTGGTGGCTCTTATCCTGGCTGGAAACCAAAACCTGACGCCGAAATCATAAAAGTAATGACAGAACTGTACGAGACCAATTTTGGCGAAAAACCATTAGTCGTAGCTTGTCACGCAGGTTTGGAGTGTGGTATTATTGGCGCCAATTATCCGAAAATGGAAATGGTAAGTTTTGGACCAACCATAAAAGGAGCCCATTCGCCAGACGAAAGAGCAAGCATTTCATCGGTACAGAAATTCTGGAAATACACACAAGAAATTTTGAAGAATATTCCTAAAAAATAACTATTCAGCCAAATACTTATATAAAAAATGCTCACCTAAAAGATGAGCATTTTTTATTTTTTCTAATGTCTATTAATGTCCAGAATGACCGTCTTCTCCGTGCGCGTGACCGTGCTCCAATTCTTCTTCCGTTGCAGGACGCGAGTTCAACAACTCAACATCAAAATGCAAAGGTCTTCCCGCCATTGGATGGTTCAGGTCTACAATCACCGCTTCTGCTGTTACTTCCACTACAAGTGCCTGAAAATTGTTCCCTTGATTGTCAGACAATGGTAAAACTGCACCAACTGGAGGCAATTCCTGACCTTGGAACATATCCAAAGGCAATTGAGTTACTGCTTGAGGATCTCTCTCTCCGTAACCTTCGCTCGGCTCGATGGTGAAAGATGTTTTGTCACCAATATTTAGGTTTTCAATTTCTTGTTCGAATTTTGGAATCATCATTCCTACGCCGTAAAGAAAAGTCATTGGTTGTTCAGCAGAAGTCTCTTCTACAAAGATTCTTTCTCCTGCTTCATCATTAGTATGTAGAACATATTTCAAAGTTACTACGTGATTTTTGTCTAATGCCATTTTAATTAATTTAAAATTTTCTGATAATATCAGTAAGTGTATAATTGGCAAATTTACTCTTTTCAAAATAAAACATTAATCCTCTTTTAAACCAATTATGATTTTTTATTTTCCGAAATTTTCTGGAACTTAGCAGAATGGCAAAACTGAAAACCCAATATTTCTGTCAAAACTGTGGTGCGCAATATTCGCAATGGCACGGGCAATGCAAAACCTGTGGCGAATGGAATACTCTCGTGGAAGAAATTGTAGAAAAATCAACCAAATCGGTGGCTACAAAATCAAAATCTTCCATCATCAACATTATTGAAGTTGAAACCAATGAAGAACCGAGAATCAGAACACCTTCCGAAGAACTGGACAGAGTTTTAGGTGGCGGCATTGTGCTTGGTTCTGTAACGTTGATTGGTGGCGAGCCGGGAATAGGAAAATCGACACTCCTATTGCAATTGGCCTTGAAGATGAAGAAAAAAATTCTTTATGTTTCTGGCGAAGAAAGTGCCTCGCAAATCAAAATGAGAGCCGACCGACTGGCCGAGGTGAAAAACCCCAACTGTTTCCTTTTCACAGAAACATCGGTTGAAAAAATATTGCACGAAGCGAAGAAACTGCAACCGGATTTTGTCATCATCGATTCTATCCAGACTTTGCAATCTCAACTCATAGAAAGCTCACCCGGAACGGTGTCCCAAATCCGGGAATGCTCCAACGAAATCATCAAATTTGCCAAAGAAAATAACATCCCTGTTTTTCTCGTGGGACACATCACAAAAGACGGTCAAATTGCTGGCCCAAAGGTTTTGGAGCATATGGTAGATGTTGTCTTGAATTTTGATGGCGACAGAAACCATCTTTTCCGACTGTTGAGGGCTAACAAAAACCGTTTCGGATCGACATCGGAAATCGGGATTTATGAAATGATCTCTAGCGGTTTGAAGGAAATTAAAAATCCGTCCGAAGTTCTTATTACCAAAAAATCTGAAGAATTGTCTGGAAATTCGGTAGCAGTAACCTTGGAGGGTAATCGCCCGATGTTGCTAGAGATTCAGGCATTGGTTTCTACGGCTGTTTATGGAACGCCACAAAGAAGCTCGACAGGTTTTGACTCCAAACGGTTGAATATGCTTTTGGCTGTTTTGGAAAAACGAGCCGGTTTTCAATTGGGTGCAAAGGATGTTTTTCTTAATATCACGGGTGGAATAAAAACCGACGACCCAGCTTTGGATTTGGCAGTGGTAGCCTCAATCTTGTCTAGTAACGAAGATCTTGCAATTTCTGAACATTATTGTTTTGCAGGAGAGATTGGCTTGAGTGGCGAGATCCGTCCTGTTGCACAAGTAGAACAAAGGATTACCGAAGCCGAAAAATTGGGTTATGAGAAAATATTCATTTCAAATCTGAACAAACTTCCAAAGAAAAAATTCGGGATTAAAATTGAGGAAATCAGTAAAATTGAGGATTTTGTAGAACAATTATTTTAAATTAATTCTATAAATTTATAAATCTAATGTCAATCGAAATTTGAATTACCTAGCCCATTCTATACTTTCCCACACCGACGGACAACTTGTTGGGAATATGATTGCGGACTTTATCCGAAATAATGAACGGGAAAATTTTCCACTCGAGATCCAGGAAGGCATCAGGCTTCATCGTGCGATTGATACTTTCACCGATTCTCATCCGGCAGTTTCTGAAGCTAAAAAGATTTTCAGTCCGCTTGTTAGATTATATTCTGGTGCTTTTGTGGATGTTGCTTTCGATTACTTTGTGGCACACCTTTATCCAAAAAAAGAATTAAAGGAACATTCGCAAAGTGTTTACAAAACTCTTTGGAAAAACGAAAAATGGCTTCCGGAAAAATATAAAAAAATGTTGGTAAGAATGGAGCAAGACGATTGGCTAGCCAATTACAGTCACGACCAAAACATCAAATACAGTATGCAAAACGTTCTTAACAAGGCTAAATATCTGGACAAAAATATTCCTGTTTTTGATGTATTTCTACAAAACAAAGAAAAATTACAATTGCACTTCGACAATTTTTTTCCTGATGTGAGTCAAGAAGCAAAAGTGAACTTTGGAAATTTATGATAAAATATAGAGATTATTACCAAATTTGTGATTCAAGGTGTTTAAAAGAGATATTAATATCCCATAATATATTTATTTTTTAATACTTTTGGACTTGCAATTTAATAGTGAGACCTTTTAAAAATTCAATCATACTCGTTCTAATGTTATCGCTTCTTTTTGAAGCGAAAGCGCAGCAATACACCCCAAAAATGGTGGATAGCCTGATACACAGAACCTTTGAGTTGGCAGATCGTAATGAAGCTCTCAAAATCAGCAGTAAGACTTATAAAATCTCTGAAGATTTGGGCTATTATCTTGGAAAAGCGAAATCTCTAAAGGCAGATATCAATTCCTATCTTGGCCTTGGCGAACAAGAAAAAGCGCTTACATCTGCCGAACAGTTACACAGTATCGCAAAAAGTGAAGGTGATGATTATTATTGTACGCAAGCATTGATTGCCAAAACTATTGCTTATGCCTATTTAGGATTTTTTGAAAAGGCCAATAGAACAAGTAAGGAAGCAGAGGAATTAAGCCAAAAAATCACTGATAATGATGAGCTTTACACCTCTTTAGGTCAAATTTATGCGGGACGTGCTGAGATTCTGAATCTGCAGTATGAAGCGCCTCAAAACACTTTAAAATTTGATCTGAAGAGTATTAACTATTTCAAAAAAATAAAGGATGTAAAAAGAAGAAATGGTTGGTTATCCGTACAATATTCTAGCATTGGATATACTTACATAGATCTTGACGACTACAAACCTGCGTTGTACTACAGCCGAAAAGCCTATGAATTGGCAAAACTGGAAAATGATTCTATCAATCAAGCTTTTGGTCTGTATGGATTGGGAAATACTTATTTGGAAATGAACCAAAAAGATAGCTCAATTTATTATTACAAACAGGCATTGCCAATTTTTGAGAAAGCCAATGATATATACCGTTTGCAGTACATTTATGATGATCTGTCCACGATATACGAATCTATGGGAGATGACAAAATCTACTCCTATTATTCAAAAAAATCGCGAGAACTGGCAGAAGTTATCCGAAAAAAGGAAAAAATGGAAACGGACAAAGTTTCTACCAGTATCATAGAACAGGAAAAGCAAAGCTGGTATGAGAATCTTTATTTGATTTTAGGAGGCATCGTTTTACTTGCAATCATTTTCTTCTTGTTTTCTGTAAAATTTTTCAAAAGTTATCAAAATGAAAAGGAGCAAAAGGAGATTATTGAGGACGACCTTATAGAAAAGGAAGAAGAACTCAATCATCTTGAATTGAAGATTAACGATTCATTTGCAGAACTTCTGGAATTAGCCAAAAATAATGACTCGTCTTTTCTAAGCAGATTCAAAGAGGTCTATCCTTTTTTTTACAACAAGCTAATTACCAATTATCCCGAACTCACGACCGGACAATTACAATTTTGCGCATTGCTGAAGCTCAATTTTACAACAAAAGAGATTGCGCATTACAGTAATATTTCTGTGCGAAGTGTAGAAACTAGAAAAAATAGATTAAGAAAACAGCTAGATATACCTTCAGAAATCGATTTGAACAAGTGGATGATGGACTTTTAAATTTCCCTCACTAAATAAAATAGACTGAAAATCAAACACTTAAAACACTGGCGTATTTATGTAGTAGTTCGTTTTTTGCAATCTATACCTTAAAATAATAATCTTTGTAACATAAAATCAAACGATTTTATAATCCTTCTCAAGATTCTGAAGGCACACAAGATGAAAACCAATCTGTTTTATGGCAACAGATTTATCAGCTGATTTTAAAAGAATAAATCGTATGTCGATAGCTGATAAAAAACAATGCTCTGGATTACATCTAGGGCTTTTTTTTTGCAAAAACGGTAATACCTACTTCATCGCAATATTCCATCGAGGGATAATAGCTATCATGCCAAGACCTATGAACAGAAATAATGTAGTAGTATCAGAATATAGGTACGTACTAAGAAAATAGTTGTGCAATGCAAAGTGTAACAAAACTAACAGAGGGAAAAGAATTGCTCCTATTTTTCTAAACATCAATATAAGAATCCAACTGATAATTATTAAAATATCTAAACCAATTGTATAGTAGAAAAATCCGGTTGGAATATTGAGAGCCTGATGTTGTGAAAACTCTGCTAAATCTGTATTGACACTTAACAAAAACACCAATAATATAAGACTGAATATCAGGTAATAATCCTTGTTATTCTTAAAACTTTTATCCACTTTATTCATATCTTAAAAGTACAAAAAAAGAGCTTAATTAATAAGCTCTTTACAATAGAAATTTCTACTAACTAAACTATATACTAACCGCATTGATTAAGCGGTTTTTATCACTGATATACTCTTCCATAGAGATCATACTCTCTGTTCTCATCACATCTTGAATATCATCAATCTGATAAATTATTTTTTTCGCATCTTCAGTATTTTTTGCTTTCATTTTACAGAAGATATTATATTTTCCAGAGGTTACACTAGCTTCTACTACATTTGGGATCAATGCAAGCTGTTTCAAAACCTCTTGAGTATGATTGGATTTTGTTAATAAAATACCGATAAACGCAGTGAAATTGTAATCAAGTTTGCTGTAATCAATATTAAGCGAAGAACCAAGAATAATCCCAGCATCTTCCATTTTTTTTACTCTCACGTGAATAGTTCCAGCAGAAACATCCATTTGTTTTGCTATTTCTGTAAAAGGCATTCTGGTGTTTTCTACTAAGAAATCAAGAATCCTTTTATCGATATCGTCTAACTGATAGTTCATTGTATGATTTTATTATTTATTTAAAATTTATCTAATTTTTTTGCAAATTTATAAAAAATATTTTAAATAAAAAGCAATCTCAAAAGATTAACAGCTTTTAACAAAATCTTACATTTACTATGATAATTATCATTTATTTGGGGTGTTTTTTACAGAATCTATTTTATTTTGTTCAGCAGCCGCAGAGTCTCTTTTTATCCTTTTCCGGCTTTTGAAGATATATTTGAGAGAATTGAAACTTTTACTGTACACTACTCCAACTCCATAGATCTGATTGGCACCAGCAGTTGTACCCGGCGCAGTATTGATACCAATATTAGAAGGTTTAGAATATGCTCTGAGCAATCGGCTACCATTATTATTCTTACTCCAATCATATTCTACAATACCTTCCGCTGAAAGGAAATTGGAATTGGCATTGTCAGTTCTCGTAATAGGAACTCCAACACCAGTTTTAAGCTTAATCCTAGGAGATAATGCCAGACTTACGCTCGTATTCGCACGATCCGACGTGTTGGAACCAATATCACCACTGATATAATCCAAATTGATTTGAAAAGCGCTACTAATCGTGTTGAGCACGGAACCTAATTGCTTGAATGCCACACTATAACCCGTACTTACAGCGGTCTGAGAGACATCAAACTTCAGCCCTCCAGAATTGACCACATTAAAATTATTAAGCACCAAAATAGATCCGAATTGGATTATGCGCTCATCATCCGTACTCATTTTAGTTGCCAATGTTTCTCTGACCTGTGAAGAGCCATCGGGCGCCGCAACACCGAATTCTATTTTTGGTTTGGTAAGTGTTTCTGTAATTTTGGTAGATAACACCACATTGATTGGTTGAGATAATGACATCCCGAGATAATCTCCGGCGTTGGTTACTGTTCTTGTATAGTTGGCCGTGATATCAAGAGCAGGCGTCATAGGATTTCCGCTCCACTGGATATTACTGTTTTTGGCAATTTGGAATGTTCTGTTCAAGATGGCTTTTGAGACAAAAGTCCCATTATCTACCGTGTAAGTTCCATCCATCAAGATATTTCCACTTCTTTCCATCTTGAACTTCAGATGACGTGCGTCTCCTCGAACCGAGATATTCCCAACATCCTCACCTACCAAAACATTCACCAAAGAACCTTTATCAATGGTTACATCAAAGTCAATCAACATATTGGCACCTGAACGTTTCTTTTTTTCGACTGAGATTTGGCCTGTATCATCACGCTTGAGAAATCTCAATATTTTGAATTCTTCCACATTACCCTTGGAGGCACTATTGAAGGTAAAAGTACTGTTATTCAAAACCCTAAGACCATCATTAGGTGTAGAAATTTCTAATGCTGAAACCGGTCCGCTAACGTAGACGTCGCCTTGTCCTGTCACTCTACCCCAGAACAAGTCATTATCATCTTGTGTCGAATTCAGAACCAAAAGATTATCCGCTCGCATAATTAAGTTAAGTCCCAAAGAGGATAAGGTTTCAAACTGGATTGATCCTGAAATGTTGCCTTTAGAATTTTCTCTCCCGTCTCGGATTCCGATATTGTTCAGTAAAGCCAATCCTCTGGAAAGATTGATAACTGTATCGTCCATTGAATAATCTACACCAGTAAACAACAATTTTAATCCGAAACCTTTCAGAGCGATATCTCCACTATAATCGATGTCATTGGCTGGACCGGAAATTTTGAGATCTCCAGTTGCTTTGCCACGGAAATTACCGAATATCTGTTTGACGAATTGTTGGGCAAAACCTAAGTCAAATTCATTCATTCTGGCGTTCACATCAAACACGGGGGAAGAGTGGTTGTTGTCAATTGTTCCTGTGACATCCAATGTATTATGTCCCAACAGATCTGATGATAAAGCTTGAATATTGACATCAAACACATTGGGCTTCTCGCTTTTGGTAATTCTGGTTTCTATATTCCCCATCTCTTTACCATTCATAAAAATATTTTCTATGTCCAAATCTACTAGTGGCTCCAGATTGTTGCCTGACTTTTTGATTTGTATAGTGCCATTTGCGAGACCTTTGATATCCAAAGCATTTTTATCTTTACTGAATGCCAATAGCTTAGAGACATCAAAGTTCTTCACCTCTGCGTCGGCCGTAAATTCTTTCCCTGATTTGAAATCTGCATTCTTGATCAAAAGTTCACTTTGATCGGAAAAAATCCTCAGATTTTGGATAATAAAATCCTTCTCTTTCTTTCTGTATGTAATAGAGTGATTAGTTTCTGGACTTGTATCCACACTCCACGCCACATCATTTAGTTTTACAGTTGTCGGTTCAAAATGCAGTACATAATCTCCAATGGCATTAGTGGTTTGATTGATGTTTACTGCATATTCTTTCAGTTGTTTTGCTGCTTCATCTTCCAAACTTCCTAACTTGAAAACTGTCCCAATATGCAGGAGCTGTCCATTTTCATTATTAGCCGATAATTTCACATCCTGAAGAACATTATTACCATACTGCCCTCTTTTGACGGTCGCAAGCAATTGTTGCTGTAGATTGGCCGTATTGACGCTCAGCTTCAAACTATCCACCATTGCGCTATCTTTGAGTTTGTTGAGGTCTGGCTGATAAGTCGCATCAGTTTCTGCCAAAAATTTCTCAGCTTCGCTCAGTTCTTTTTTGCCTGTTAATATATATTTGATTTGGGCTGCATCCGCATTGAGAACCAAATCGTTGGTTGCACCGATATAATTTCCGGCTACCTTTGCTCCATTTGGCAATTGTAAATCCGGAACGAAGAAAGAGACCAGACCTTGCTTCACATCAAAATCAAAATCGAAATTCTGTCCGTTATATGTTTTTTTCGGGGGATTACCAACCAGGATTTTATTAATACTGTTCGTCATCATATTACCAATCTCTTCAAGGTCGAATTTTCCCGAAACGCTTCCCACAACAGCTCCGGGCGCATCTACAGAAACTATTCTGTTCCCGTTTTCAAAAAATGCTTTGATTTTAGAATCCGGAATATGTAGTTTTTGAGAACTTGAACTGAGTGTCAATCCTTTGATATTGGTATCAAGGTTAAGGTCATTCAGATTGGTCATTGAAACTTTCCCAACCAAATGTCCGCTGACAGAATTGGTATCACCAGCCGAAACTCCAAAATATTTTAGATTAACATACTGAATATTAGCATCAAAATCCGCAAATAACCTTTTGGTACTGAAGTCTACAATTCCTTTGAAATTCCCTTTCACATTAGCATCATTGGCGTTCACATTTCCAGTGAATCGTTTTTTATTAAGGACACCATCAATTGCAATATTATTAAGATTTTTGCCCATCAAATCAATATGCGCCACATCAGAAGAGGTTTTTACATACATCGTATTGACATCAAAACCTTCTCCCTGAACATTGAATCTGCCAGAAATCAATCCAACCTGTTTATTCTTGGTCAAAGCTGTAATATTCAAATCTTTGACATCAACATAACCTTTATATTTGGGACGTTTTGTACTGTAATCTACAAGGTTGAAATCTTTCATCTTCGCCTGACCGATTCCTGTAATCACATTTCCAGTTGCAAAAATCTGCTTTGGATTCACTTTCACGGAACCGTTATATTTCATTCTCCCAAAATCATCGGCTATATTTCCCAGTTTGGTAGAGATGAATTTTGGCAATGATGCCTTCAAAGCTTTATAAGTGAAATCGGCAGAAACATTCTTGCTTTCAAGAAATATTTTTTTATCTATTACGCCATTGATATTCAGATTTTTGGTGTTCAGATTGACATCTTGCGATCTGATGAGAAAATTACTTAGAGTAAAATCATTCAATGGTCCAACCATCGTTCCCGAGATGTTTATTGGCGTATAATTGTCCCAATTGGTCACAAAATAACTCAAGTCATAACCACTGATTTGACTGCCAGGAACGATTTTCATATCCCAGCTCACTTTATGGCCAAAATCTGCGAACTTGGTTTTAGGATCCAAATTCATCACTGCAACACCCTGCAAAAGAGAATGATCAGTATTGAATGTCAGATTATCAAATTTCAAATGCTTTTTGGTCAGTTCAAAATTGGTAGAAAATGTATCTACGATGTGTTCTTTGCCATATCGTTTGGTAATGAAATTGAAGTTTCTAATTTGCGCAAAAACATCAGAACCATTTACATTCAGATTAGTCACGTTCAGGTTCACATTTCTTGCATCCAGCCATTTTCCAGCTTCGCCAGGACTGTTTTCATTCACAATACTCGCAATCCCGTTGATAATATCAAATTTCATCGCCATCTGGAACGGCTTCTTTTTCGGGTCACGAGGCTTTCCGTCATTGAAGTTGTCCACATATCGGATAAAATTGCTGATGCTGTCACCTTTATAGGTAATTACTCGGATAGTCGGCTCAATGATTGTTGCCTGATTGAATTTGATATCTCTCGTATTGAGCGCCAAAGCCAACCAGTCAGACTTCACTCTCATTTCCTTCGCTTTTACGAATTCATAATTTTTGTAATCCTTCAGAATCAATCCTTTTATGGTCACATCACCAAAAAAATTGACATCAATATCCTTGATAGACATTCCCATTTTCAGGTCTTTGTTCAGAAAATCGATGGCTTGATTGGCAATATACCGTTTGGTGACAGGCAGATTGATAACAATGAATATCAACAGAAACAAAGCTAAAACAGCGTAAGAAACAGTACTTAGAATTCTTAGAAAAAGAGGTCGCTTTTTCTGGCTGACAGGTTTGTCAATTTTCGGTTCTTCGTTATTTGTATTTTTATTTTCTAACTTTGCCATCTATTATGAGTGCATCAATTATTTTAGGTATAGAATCTTCTTGCGACGACACTTCTGCGGCCGTGATCAGCGGTAGCAAAATCCTTTCCAACGTGGCTGCCAATCAGGAAATCCATAATGAGTATGGTGGTGTTGTTCCCGAGCTGGCTTCCAGAGCGCATCAGCAAAACATCATCCCTGTCGTAGAAAAAGCATTCTCAAAAGCAAATATACAACAAAATGAGATTTGCGCGATTGGTTTCACCCGAGGTCCCGGACTTTTGGGTTCGCTTTTGGTGGGAACCTCTTTTGCCAAATCTCTGGCAATGAGTCTGGATGTTCCGTTGATAGAAGTCAACCATTTGCAGGCGCATATTTTGGCGCATTTTATTGATGATGCCAATCCTACGCCTCCCTCTTTTCCATTTTTGTGCTTGACGGTTTCAGGCGGCCATACAATGATAGTTTTGGTTAAGGATTATTTCGATATGGAAATCATCGGAAAAACCATCGACGATGCGGCTGGAGAAGCATTTGACAAAATCGGAAAAATATTTGACCTAGATTACCCTGCGGGACCAATCATTGACCGATTGGCCAAAGAAGGAAATCCTGACACTTTCAAATTCAACAAACCGAGAATGGAAGCTTATGATTATTCTTTCAGTGGGATCAAAACTTCGGTCTTGTATTTTATTCAGAAAGAAGTGAGGAAAAATCCTGATTTCATTAAGGAAAATATGAATGACCTTTGTGCATCGGTTCAAAAATCCATCATTGAAATTCTGATGGACAAGCTGGAGAAAGCAGCAAAGGAACTTAACATCAACGATATTGCAATTGCTGGTGGTGTTTCTGCCAATTCTGGTTTACGACAATATATGGAAGACAACCGTGAAAAACTAGGTTGGAATATCTTCATCCCAAAATTTGAATACACCACAGACAATGCCGCAATGATTGCAATGGTTGCAAAACTCAAGTACGAACGTGGAGAATTTACAGATATTAGGACGACGGCGACTGCGAAGTATGATTTGTAATTTTTTTCCATTTTACTAAGGCTATGAAAAATATATTTTATTTAATACTAATTAGTCATATATTTTTGAGTTGTTTTCAAAAAAAACTTGATTGTAAAGATTTTAAATCAGGAACTTATGAGAGTATTAGTAAAGAAAATAACTTGAAGTTTTTAATAATACGTGAAAACAATCAACAAATAGAAAAGGCCATCGATTTAAAAACAAATAAAAACATTGCAGAAGCCAAAGTTTCGAAAATCGTTTGGATTAGTGATTGTGAATACAAATTACTAATCGATACTATTAAAACTAAAGCTAATAATATTGAAAAATATATTAATTCAAATGGTGGTTTAAAAAATAAAATTGTTAAAATTGAGAATAATTGTGCAACCATAGAGACAACTTTTGAAGCTACGAAAATGAGTCTTGAGTATTGTAAAATTAGATAATCTATGAAACTACTACTAGAAGAAAAAATCCTCGAAAAAAAATCTAAGAAAAGTTCCAAATTTTATTGGATTTTAGAAACCATAACTGGCAAAACTGAAGCGTCAGTAGACTCGGAAGAGTTTGATTTAATCAGTTCTGAAAAAGGTTATCTGCAGGATGTCAAAGAAGAAATTCTGGAAAAAATCAATGCTGAGAATGTTTTCAGTTTTGCTTACGAACCAAAAGAAGGCGATTATCTATCCATCAAAAACAACCTGAGAAAACAGGAATATCTCAATCTGATTTTCCTCAATAATAGCTGGGTAGAAGAAATCTATATGTGCTCTTTGCGAGAATGTGACACAGATATCTACACTACGATTAAAACGGGCGTTGCGTTTATCAGTGAGAATGAAATCGCATTTCAAAACATCAAATAAAAATATCCTATCCATAACTTTACCCATTGAATTCTAAAGTTTAAAACTTATTTTTGCATCAAAATAAAAAAGTTATGGCTTCAGGATTCTTTGCAATCTTAGACGATATTGGCGCATTGATGGACGACATCGCAGTTACCAGCAAACTTGCAACTAAAAAAACAGCTGGCATTCTCGGTGATGACCTTGCTGTGAATGCGGAAAAAGCAACCGGATTTCTATCTTCACGAGAAATCCCCGTTCTTTGGGCTATTACCAAAGGTTCTTTCATCAATAAGGTGATTATCATCCCAATTATATTTCTACTCAAATGGCTTTATGAGCCGGCAATCACCTATATTTTGATCATCGGTGGCGTTTATCTGGCTTATGAAGGTGTCGAAAAAATCATCGAATTCCTCTTTCACCGAAAAAAAACCAGTGGAGAAGTGATCGAAGAAAGTACGCTGGAAGAGGAGGAAGTCAATTCTGAAAAATCAAAAATAAGTTCGGCCATCAAGACCGATTTTATTCTGTCTTTGGAAATTGTCATCATTGCATTAGGAACCGTCATCGAAAAACAACACCCACTTTTGACACAAATCTTGAGCGTTTCATTTGTAGCCATCATCGCAACAGTCGGCGTTTACGGTATTGTAGCCTTGATTGTAAGAATGGATGATGCGGGATTTTTCTTGATGAAGAAATCAGGAAATAAGGGCTTTTTCTCTGGTCTTGGACAAGTTTTGATTAAGGCTTTACCAATCGTCATCAAAATTTTGGGCGTTGTGGGGACTATTGCCCTGTTGTTGGTTTCCGGCGAAATTTTTCTTCATAACATCGATTATATTCATCACTTACTTCCGGAAAATATCTTTTCTAAATTCGGATTGGGGGTAGTTTTTGGCTTGGCTGCGGTTTTGGTAATGCTGACTTTCAAGAAAATAGTGAACTTAGTAAAACCTGCTAAAAAATAAACATTTTGAAATTTCAAAACCACATAGACACCATAGTTTTAAAAATTTTGAAATAGAAAAGTAAAAATAGCTATCTAAACTTTTTTATCCTGAAAAAACTTCTGTGGGTATGCGGTTCAATATAAAATCAAATATAAAATGAAACTTTTCTTTGGACAGATTTTCCCTGATTTAATTATCGATTCGGATGAGCAACTTCACATTACCAAAGTTCTCAGAATGCGAGAAGGTGAAGAAATTTTCGTAACCGATGGCCAAGGAAATCTTGCGAAAGGAAATCTTGTTTTTGAAGGTAAAAAAGTTTCACTAGACGTTACCGAAATCAAAGAAAATCTCCCTGACTTTTCCCCGAAACTTCACATTGCCATTGCACCAACTAAGAACATCGACCGCATCGAATTTTTTGTTGAAAAAGCTGTGGAAATGGGAATTTGTGAAATCAGTTTTATACTGACAGAAAAAACCGAACGAAAGAATATCAGCATCGAAAAACTAAGGAAACAAGCCATCTCCGCTTCCAAGCAAAGTCACAGATTTCATTTTCCGAAAGTCAATGATTTGAGCAAGTTTTCTGATTTTATGAAAAATCTCGATTCAGAAAATACTTTTGTGGCTCATTGTAATGAAAGCCTGGAAAGGATTAGTCTGAATACGTTTCGAGAGCCTCAGCGTGACAACACAATCAATCATCAACCTTCAACCATCAACCCAATTACTTTTCTAATTGGTCCAGAAGGCGATTTTTCTGACAGAGAAATTCAGCTTTTGGCAGATAAAGGTATCAAAGCTGTTTCTCTTGGCAACCAAAGACTGAGGACGGAAACTGCAGGAATTTTTGTTGCTGCTTGGAATTATGACAAGATGTTTTGATTTTTATCGCAAAGGCACAAAAATTTTATTTCAAAAGTATACCTAAAGTCGCAAAGTTTTTATTTTGCGACTTAATTTTTAAATTAGCTTAATTAGAAAATGTGCCTTTGCGATAAAATTAAAACCTATGAAAGCAGCCAATCCAAGCATTTGGGAAACCGAAACTTTTTACAGAAAACGAAATATTACAATCATCGGTTCGGGTTTTACAGGACTTTGGACAGCGATTTCGATTAAGGAAAAACATCCAGAAAAATCGGTTTTAATAATTGAACGTAATTCTGTTCCAACTGGTGCATCCACTCGGAACGCAGGTTTTGCCTGCTTCGGAAGTTTGACTGAGATTATTTCTGATGCTGAAAAAATGGGTTGGGAGAAAACTTTGGATTTGGTCAAAATGCGATTCGAAGGTTTGGAGAAGATTCAGACTTATTTTTCTGCTAATGAAATTGATTTTGAACTTTGCGGTGGTTATGAAATTTTAAATCATGAATCAGCTTTAGAAAAACTGGATGAAGTCAATGGAAAATTGGCTCCTATCACAAAAACAGACAAAACGTTTAGAATTGCGAATGAAAAAATTGAAGAATTTGGATTGGGAAAATCAGAATTTTTGGTTGAGAATCTTTGTGAAGGCAGTTTGCATTCGGGAAAATTACTGACCAAACTTTTAGAAAAATGCCACGAACTGAAAGTCGAGTTTCTTTTCGGAAGCGAAGTGGAAAGCGTTTCAGAAACCGAGAATGAAATCGAAATAAAAATCAATAAAAATCTTATTCTAAAATCTGAAAAAGTCATTTATTGTACGAATGCTTTCAGTGCAAAGTTTCTGGAATCGGAAGAAATCATTCCTGCAAGAGGACAAATTATACTGACAGAACCAATCGAAAATCTTAAACTAAAAGGCACTTTTCATTATGACGAAGGGTTTTATTATTTCCGAAATTTCGGAAACCGAATTCTTTTAGGTGGCGCAAGAAATCGGGATTTTATAACTGAGAAAACAACAGATTTTGAAACGACGGAATTTTTACAAAATCATCTCGAACAATTTCTGAAAGAAGTTATTTTGCCTAATCAGAATTTCAACATCGAAATGCGCTGGTCCGGAATTATGGCAATGGGAACTGAAAAAACTCCGATTGTAAAGCGACTTACCGAAAGACAGTTCTGCGCCGTGCGACTTTCCGGAATGGGCGTTGCGCTGGCTCCGAAGATTGGGGAATTGGTTTCTGAATTGGTTTAAAAAATCAAACTTCTTTTTTATTCAAAATCGACATTGTAAAACCAATATTCAAAGTATTCACTGGGAAAAATTCTGTTTTTAATAATCTAAAATTATAACCAATAAATAATCGCCTTCCTAAACCTCCAAGTCCCAGATAAGGAATTGCTCTTGGTATAACTTTATTAAAATCCGTTTGAAACTGGATTTCACCTCCTAAAACTAATGCGCCACCACTTGTATTAGCTCCTATTTTTGGAGCGACTAAAAATGACTCTTTATAGTTGAAAATTAAATCCGTACCTGCATACCAAGCGGCAGACTCGCCGTGCCTAGTTCCGTGATCTACAACTTTACCATAAGCAATTTCTAGGATGTGCATTTTAGAGGACTTCCAAGTTTCTGTATTATCCCGAGCTTCTGGAGAAAATTGATAACCTACAAAAAATGCGGGATATTTTTTACTTTTTGTAACTAATGATTGTGAAGAAACCGTAATTGTAAATAGCGATAATATAAAACATAAAATTTTCGAAATCATAAATCTGAATTTATATTATTACGAAATACTTTACAAATAATTTTGTTCTCTCAAATACTTTTCCAAAATCATATCACCACTAGGAATAGAATTTTTTGCCCAGCGGATTTTCATTTGGAGCAGCTTTTCTTCGGACAGTTTATAATCAATATCAGATTTCAGGAGTTTTTGTTTGAGCTCGTACATACAAATTGCTGCGGCAACAGAAACATTGAAACTTCTCGTGAATCCAAACATTGGAATGGCTAAAGTTTCGTCCGCAAAATCCAGTAATTCATCTGTAGTTCCCTCCCACTCTGTTCCGAAAACCAAAGCTAAAGGTTCTTCGATTTTATAATCAGGAAGCATTTTCGCATTATTCTCTGCGGAAACTGCTACGATTTTGTAACCTCGGTTTTTGATTTTTTGAAGAGATTCAATTGTTCTCGGCATTTTCTCGACTTCAACCCAGGTATCTGCGCCTTTTGTAACTTTTAAATTAGGCTCAAAATAATTCTCTTTTTCCATCGCCACGACTTTGTGAAATCCACAAGCTTCCACCGAACGGACAATGGCTGCAGCGTTTCTGAATTGGTAAATATCTTCCATCACTGGCAATACAAAATCAGAACTTTCTTTGGAATAATGTTCGATTTTTTGGAAACGTTCTGGCGTTAAAAAAGATTGAAGATATTCGTATGTGGATTCTAGGTTCAAGGTTTTGGGTTTAAAATTAATGGTTGCAAATTTCGGGATTTTTCTCTGTATAAATTGTAAATTTTTAATGCAAAGTCCGCAAAGACTTTTTTACAATTATTGAAAATATTTTAAGGTTCGCAAAGACGTAAAACTCATCAAAATAAGACAAATAATTATGAAAAATTATATTTTTAGACAAATGTTGAATAAAGGCGTCAGCGCGTAAGTGATTGCAGCGGCATCCTTTTTCTGAATTGGGAAAAGCTTTGGCAGAAAAAGATATAGCGGAAAGCACGGTCCTTTTGTACGATTGGTTTTTTGCAAAAAGCCAATCGTACAAAAGGATACGCCCAATAAAAAAAGCGGTAAAAATTACCGCCTCTATTATTTATTTCTTTTTGTTTCTAGCTTGTTCCTGTGCTTTTTGTTGCTCTTGCGCTTTCTCCATCATTTCTCTCATTCGTTTCTGGAAAGTTCCTTCTTTCTTTGGCTCTTTCTTTTTGTTTTCCTGAATCATTGCGTGGATTTTTTTCTCGTCTAAGATGAAATATTTAATCACCAAGATAATCACGATGTTGATGGCATTCGAAACAAAATAATACCAAGATAAGCCTGATGCAGAACTGTTCAGGAAGAACAGGAATGTGATTGGGAAGATATACATCAGGACTTTCATATTCGGCATTCCTTCCTGTTGCGGCTGCTGAATGTTACCTGAAGTCATAATCGTATAAATCAAAATCACAACGGTACACGCCAAAGCAAATACACTCAGGTGATTTCCTAGCAACGGGATGTTGGTTCCCCAACTGATGATATCGTCATAAGCTGTCAAATCGGGAACAAACCAGAAGCTTTTTCCTCTCAGATCCAACATATTCGGAAAGAATCGGAATAGGGCATAGAACAACGGAATCTGTACCAACGCCGGTAAACAACCCGCCATTTGATTTACACCGGCCTTCCGATAGACCGCCATTGTTTCCTGTTGTTTTTTCATCGGATCCGCATCCTTGAATTTGGCATTAACCTCATCAATTTCCGGACGAATCACCTTCATCATCGCACTTAGCTTGTGCTGTTTGAACATTACCGGGGACAAAATCAATTTCACGATGATCGTCATCCAGAAAATGGCCCAACCTGCTGCAATTCCCCAACCTGAAAGCAAATTGTACAACGGAATGAACACATATCTGTTCAATGAACCGATGAATGACCAACCTAATGGTAGAATCTCATCAAAATTCTTGTCATAAGATTTAAGAAGGTCGATATCCAAAGGCATAAAATACCAAGTGAAATCCTGATTCAACTCGTTTCCAGCCAAGTTGACCTGACCGTCGTAATTGAATTTCTTCAAATATTCGCCCTCCGGAATAGCTTCCTGAAAACCTTTAGATTTTGTGAATCCGTTTTTAGCCTCGATAACTGCTGAGAAAAACTGTTGCTTGATACCAATCCAGTTCAGTGTTTCATCTGGCTCATCCATATCAGAACGAGCGTCGTAATCGTAGTCTTTATAATTGTTGAATGCATAAGCAAACTCGGTGTGAGTTTCTTCCTGCGAACGTCCTTTTTCTGCACCTCTCACGTTGTAGTTCCAAACGAAATTGGCCTTTCCGTCATTCACAACGCTAGCCAATCCTTGTGTTTTCACCTGAAAATCTACGGTGTATTTTGCTTTCAAAGTATAGATGAATTGGATAACCGCGTTTCCAACTTTAGAGTTAAGCGTTACTACATTTCCTGCAACTTGTGGTGCAAAAACCAAATCTTTTGTATTGAAAACCTTTCCTGTTTTATCCGTGAATTGGAATCCGTAACTTGCATTATTGTTGCTGAAAAGATACAATGGTTTTCCACCAAACGCCTCGAATTTATTCAATTTTACAGAGCTCAACTGTCCGCCAACACTTGAGAATTCTAAAGAAAGTTCGTCGTTTTGAAGGTTTACTTTCTGAACTGAATTAGGAGTTACTGCAGTGGCGTTTAAGTCGGTTGCAGAAGGTTTTGATTTTGCCAGCTGCTCCGTTTTTTTGGCGTTGATTGCCAATTGCTCTTGTTCGGCCTGTGCATTTCGGTTTTGGAAATAAAACATAAAACCGATGAGAATCATAGAAAAAATACCGAAGCTAATCAGTTGTTTTTTGTCTAATCCGTTGTTTTGTTGCATTATAGAAAAAAATTTAAAGTTTAAGATTAATGATTTGAATGTCTTCGAGAGCCTCAGACTGACATTTCAGAAATCTACATCATTTTGGTCTGCAAAAATAGGTTTTATTTTCCAGATACTGCTATAAAGACGGTTGGCTCAGAGAAATACTTTTTCCTGATAGTAAAAAGTGATCAGTAAAAGGTAAGAAGTATTACATTGAATAAAAATGTGAGATGCTGAAATTGGCTAAAAAACCTCTCACATCTCACATTTTATTTTTCACTATCTCTTAACCGCTGCGCTGATAAATGCTTTGAATAAAGGATGCGGTGTTGCCACTGTACTTTTATATTCTGGATGGTATTGTACACCGACGTAGAACGGATGATCCTTCAGCTCCAGAGTTTCTACCAATTCGGTTTCTGGGTTGAGACCAGTTGGAACCAATCCTTTATCTTCGAAATCTTTTTTGTAGTCACTATTGAACTCATATCTGTGACGGTGACGTTCTGAAATGGTTTTCGCTCCATAAATCTCAGCCAGCTTTGAGCCAGCTTTTAGGACGCATTTCCACCCGCCGAGACGCATAGTTCCACCTTTGTCTACTACATTTTTCTGTTCTTCCATCAAAGAAATGACAGGATCTGACGTAGAAGTATCAAACTCCATACTGTTGGCTTTTGCTAATCCCAATACGTTCCTTGCGAATTCTATAGTCATAATCTGCATTCCTAAACAAATTCCTAATAATGGCACTTTGTTCTCTCTTGCATATTTTGCTGCCTGGATCTTACCTTCGATTCCTCTGTCACCGAAACCTGGAGCAATTAAAATTCCGTTGACACCGGCTAATAATTTTTCGGCGCCTTGTTCTTCTATATCACCACTGTAAACCCATCTCACATTGACTTCGGTTTCCATATCAGAACCAGCGTGGATGAAGGCTTCGGCAATGGATTTATAAGAATCCTGAAGCGAAACATATTTCCCAACCAAAGCAATTTCTACGGTTCGCTTCGGGTTTTTATATTTTTTGAGAAATGTTTTCCAATCTTTTAGATTCGGTTCCTTGCCTATCTGCAGGTTTAATTCCTTTAAAACAACCTCATCAAAGTTTTGTTTCTGTAAATATAATGGTACTTCATATATCGTATCCATATCAATACACTCAATCACATTTCCTAAACCTACGTTACAGAACTGAGCCAACTTGGCTTTTTGTTCTTTCGGTATGGTATGTTCCGTTCTGCAAACCAAAACGTCGGCCTGGATGCCACTTTCCATCAATTGACGAACGGAATGCTGAGACGGTTTGGTTTTCAGTTCTCCACTGGAAGATAAATATGGTAACAAAGTCAAATGGATGACCATAGAATTGGTTTTGCCCAGTTCCCATTGCAACTGCCGAACACTTTCTATGTAAGGCAAAGACTCAATATCACCCACCGTTCCGCCAATTTCTGTTATAATGATGTCATAATCCTTTTTGGAAAGCATCTTTATTCTACGTTTGATTTCGTTGGTAATGTGCGGAATGACCTGAACGGTTTTCCCAAGAAAATCACCTTTACGTTCCTTTTCAATAACAGTTTGGTAGATTTTTCCGGTGGTAACGTTGTTGTTCTGTGAAGTTGGAGAATCCAGAAATCTCTCATAGTGACCCAAATCCAGATCTGTTTCTGCGCCGTCTTCGGTCACATAACATTCTCCGTGTTCGTAGGGATTCAATGTTCCTGGGTCGATGTTGATATAAGGATCAAGTTTTTGGATGGTAACTTTGAAACCGCGTGATTTCAACAGGAGTCCCAGAGAAGCGGAGACTATTCCTTTACCCAGTGAAGAAGTAACACCTCCTGTTACAAAGATATACTTCGTTTCTTTCTTACTCATTAGATTAGGTTTGTGCAAAGTTAAAGCATCTCGACCTAAAAAACAATTATCGGGCAACAATTAGGGTATTGTCAACGAGCACTACTATTTGATATCAATAAAATTTATCAAGAATTAGCCTTTTAACAAATATAATTGTTTTTGAATCTATATACCAAAGTATGTGTACCAATAGACACAATCTCCAAACCAATAGATCACAGTATCTGAACCAATAGACAACAGTATCTGAACCAAGTAACCGCAGTCTTAGAACCAACAAATCAAGGTTGAAATACCAAAAAGCAAACCCGCACCAAAACTGATGCGGGCTTTACTCCTAATTATGATGAAAAGATTTATTTTTTAATTACTTTGAATGTTTTTGTTTTACTGTCCTCCGTAGTGGCTTTGACAACGTATGTGCCTGTTGTTAATCCAGATAGATCCAGCTGTACTTTTGCTTCATCCAGGCTAGTAAAGTTCTTTACTAATTTTCCTTCGATGCTGTAAACAGATACATTGGTTACATTTTTGTCGCTCACAAGATTCAGGATATCTTTCACTGGGTTTGGATAATAACTGATTGATTTTGAATTGATATCATCCACACCTAATGATTGTTTGACATTCAAGGTATAATCTTCGGTCTGGCCAAAGAAATAGTTACTATCATCACAAGGTGCTGTCATAGAAACATCCCAATTAAGCATAACTCTCATTCTTGCTTTCCCAACAATTGCTGCGGAAGGCACAGTGATATTTCCTGTAATCTGTGCACCATCTGTACCGTCACTGGTTACCGCTCCAACCTCATAAATCTCACCTGCATCGGTAAAATTTCCGTTTTGATTCCAATCCACAAAAACCGTAGCATAATCGTATCCACCATTGGTATTAGCTTCCATAGTAAACGGATATTCGCTTCCTTGGTAAACTTCTCCGACTTTATCTAAATAATATTCATTCGCTTCGGTAGCATAAGGATCTGATGCATTGTCAATTCCTGCGAACTGAACTTTCGTGATTGCATCTACCCCCCATTGTGGTGGCACATTACAATACAAATCGCTGACTGTAACTTGGAAAGAGCACACATAAACAACTTTTCCATCTGCATCTACCAGATTGTGAGTTACGTTGGTAGTTCCCATTGGAAACTCAGCACCTGACTCTAATCCCGAAACCAAAACGGTTTTCAAACCTGTGGCAGAGGATGAACCACAAACGATTGGTAAAGTATAATTCACCACTGCAGTAGTTTGATTTACATTTGCAATAGTTACTTCTGTGTTCTCTGGGCAATTAATTTTACAATCGTTGGTTCCAAGTAACAGGTTATTAAGATTAACAATCCATCCGCCTGCAAAAAATGGAGGAACGGTATTATCAAAACCGCAGATGAAATTACCGTTGGGCGAGATGTTCATCCCCGTTCCTAATTTAGCGTCAAATGTGGTGATGCTGACACCGTTTCTTGCTAAAACATCTTTTAAGAATATGGGTCTGGAACCCAAAGAAGGATGATAGATGATCACTTCTCTCTTACCTGCTTCACCAGCGTATCCCACCGCGATTCCATTTTCTGAAACCGATGTAAAAACCGCACTTGTAAAACCTGCAGGTGGATTGAAGGATTTGTAAATACCAGTCGTTATATCATAAATAAAAGGTTTTGCTCCTTTGTAACCTACAATTAAACCGGCATTATTAATATCTGCTGCTTCACCATTCTCAAGCGTGCCCATATCAATATAATGAATCGTTCCATTAGCTTCGAAATACGCAGGAAGCCACATTGTTCCCGTTGTCACTAGATCTTCTCTATCTGCAAAACCGGCAACTATTCCATTATTGTTAACAGCTTCTCCTCTACCGTTCACATAATCATTACCACCTACAAGCTTGGTAAGAGTTTTAGTTTCTGTATCATAGATAAAAGGCCAGCTTGTAAATCCTGTGGCGCCAATCTGCCCTGTGACAAATCTACTATTTTGAGAAATATCATTGGCATTGGCAAATGATCCGCTATCCGGCGTTTCTCCTGGAAAATATCCTATATTGTACCAAGTTCCAGCTTTTCTGTAAGCCGCCTGGGCAATATTTTCTTCCTCAGAAACAGCCAGTGAACTTGCACCTGCAACATCACCAACATTGTTGATACGGGTGGTTGATTGCCCGCCTTCCGTTGGCGTGGTTTCATTGGTTGAATAATTGTAATAAGCACCAGCATGGATAGCGTTCCCGTCGTCATTGATATCCATAAAACGAGCACCCATTTCATCAATTAACCTGAATTCCATTTGTTGTGCACGCGCTCCCGTCATCACAGCAACACCGAATAAAATTAGATAGACTTTTTTCATAATAATATTTATATATTGATAGTAATTCTCTTTATAAAAATGAAGTTCTGAACTCAAAAACTTATCTACAATTTTATGTGTTAATTAATTGAATTCCTAAAATTGGACTTTCCGAATTCGTGAATTTATAAAGCATTGAAAACTCAAACCACTAATTACCAATTAATTAAAAACATCAAATTATGAATAGTTTAAAAGAAAAGAGTTATTAAAAATCGTGCAATTCATAAATAAATTGGCTATTTTTGTAGTATGCGTGCGTTGCTTTTCTTGTGGTTTTTTTTGTTTTCCGGAGTCATAATGACATCGGCTCAAAGTAATCCAGAAACATTGCAACTATTGGAAAAAGCCTATAAAAGCTTGTACGAAAACCCTGATAACGCATTTCAGATACTGCAAAATATTGATGAAAATAAGGAGTCAGAACTCATCAAACAACGGGTTCAGATCATTCTCTCCAGAGCATATAATTTTAAAGGTGAATACGCAAAATCCATTGACCAATCCATCAAAAATCTGAACGAAAACAGAAAGGAGAATAATTCTTTTTACGCAGACTATGCTTTGGCTCAGCAATATCAATCGCTACGACTTTACAAACAGTCAATTAGAATTTCGCAGAATCTCGTCAATAAAACGTCGAAAATAAAGTCACACCATTATCCTGAAAACCTTTTGGCTTATATCTACCAACTGGATGCTTCGAATCTCATCGTACAGAAAAAATGGAAAGAAGCGGAGGAAAAGCTCAAGCAAAGCGCATCTTACTTAAAAAATACAGACGAGGATTTTATCATTTCGATAGAAAATCAGATCTATCAAACCTTTATTTATATCGCTCAAAACCAAATTAACAGAGCCGAAGCTTTGGCTAATGATATTCAGGAAAAATTGAAGAAAACACCACAATATGTGTTTCTGCGCGCTTTCAATCTTGATAATCTAGCACGAATTGATTTCCTCAAAAAAGATTATCTCCAATCTACAGAAAATCTCAATCACGCTTTGGAACTCATTGAAAACAAGCCTTACAATGCTTTGAAGTACCGAATCTACGATGATTTGTCAAAAAATCATCTGGCGCTGAAGAATGAGGTATTGTATCAGAAATATTACTCTATATATAAGGAGCAAACGGAAAAACTTGATCAAAATAAAAAGGAAGCGATTCGACATTTGATTCGTCTGAATGACCAATTCGAGAGCAAACGCCTCCAAAATTCAAACAAAAATTTTTCGCAAACCATCTGGAAAACATCTTTGATTTGCCTGTTTGTACTCGTAGTCATCATCCTTATTAATATCAATGAAAAAAGAAAAACAGAATCGATCCAAAAACAAATTGATTTCTACCTCAAGCAGCAGGAATACATCAGAAAAATTGAGGAAGTCAAAACGGTCAATGAACCAAAAGTAGAAAAGCAGGATTCTGAAGCTGTCAAAAAACCGTTGGCAATTTCCAAAGAAAAAGAAGCGGATATTTTGGCTCGATTAGAGGAATTTGAAAAGTCTGAAAAGTTTCTCAATCGGGATATGTCGCTCGCCGTTCTCGCCGGTCAGCTGGAGACCAACACCAAATATCTATCTGAAATCATCAATAAATATAAAGAAAAAAATTACAACAACTACATCAACGAACTCAGGATCAACTACATCGCTTACCTTTTGAAAACCAACCCAGCTTATCTCAATTATAAAGTAAGTTATCTGGCAGAGAAATCTGGCTTTTCTTCTCACAGTGCGTTCACGACTGTTTTCAAATCAGTCACTGGAATTTCGCCAAACACATACATTCAGCAATTGACTCAGAACAAATGAAACGCTTCTTCATCATACTAATATTATTCGCTTTTACTGGAATTTTCAAATCTCAGTACAGTGAGCAAGTGTACAAAAAAGCGTTTTCTTATGTCTACGAAAATCCGGATAATGCCGTGAGACTGGTCAATCAAATGCTGAAGAATGAGAAAAATATTGATAATCAAATTAAGCTCTATCAATTGTTGTCGAGAGTTTATATGTCCAAAAGGGATTTTGACAAATCTTTGGACTGTGTTCTGAAAATGAAAGAACTCAGCAAATCGATTTCAAATCCTGAACAGAAAATTAAAATCCTGAATTCTATAGCTTTACAATACCAAAATATGGGATTGTACAGCAGAACCATAGAATCTCTGGACGAATATTATAAACTCTGTGAGACTTTGCCAGACGGAAAATTCAAAACTTTATACACGGGAATGAATTCTGCTGTGCGCGGTTTGGTTTATAAAATCAAGACAATAATGAGTTGGCGCTGGAAAAATTTTTCATTGCGCTGCGTTACATCAATCAAGTAGGCAATTACGAAAACTCTATTGCGAACACAAGCGTGATTCTTTATAACATTGGTTATAGCTATTTTTATCTTAAAAAATATAACGAGGCAGAGAAATATTTCCGACAATCTGCCCACATTGCAAAGTCTGCCCAGGCAGAAAGTCTGGAAGCTTTTGCGTACAAAGGCCTGTCTGAAAATTACACCGTTTTAGGAAAACATCAGGAGGCGATTGAGCTTTTGAAAAAATCGGTCAATCTGTCCAAAAAAGTCGGCGATTTGGTCTTGAGCGAGGGCATTTATAAAGGTTTTTCGGACAATTATCTCGCTCTTCAAGATTGGAACAATTATGAAGTGTACAACAAACTGTATATCGAAACCAAATTTGCCAGAGAACAAAGTGAGCTTGCTTCTCTCAACAAGAGCATAGACGCACTGAATCTGGAGAATAATCAAAAAATCGAGGAACAACACGGCAGACTAAGCATTATTCTGTTCATGATTGTCGCAGCGTCTTCCGCGGTTTTCATTGGGTTTCTGACTCATTTTATCAGGCACAAAAAGCGCAATGAATTATTATTAGAAAAGCTGAATCAAATCAATAAAATCACCGTATAAACTATGAAAAATATATTCGACCAGGCAGATACCAGCCATTTTATTAAGAGAATCAACGCACTCACGGAAGACTCTTTCCCAAAATGGGGTGTGATGTCTGTGGACAAAATGCTGGCCCACTGCAACGTGACCTATGAACTGATTTACGAACAGGAAAAACACAGAAAACCAACCTTCATTACCAAATGGCTGATGAAAAATTTTGTGAAATCCAAAGTAGTAAGCGAAACGCCTTACCGCCACAACTCTCCTACTGGAGCAATGTTTGTGATCACCGACAACAAAAGTTTTGAAGAAGAAAAGAAACGGATTATTGGCTTCATCCAAAAAACCCAGCAATTGGGAGCAGATGCTTTTGAAGGCAAAGAAAGTTTCAACTTCGGGAAACTGACAGCTATCGAGTGGAACAATATGATGTCCAAACATCTGGACCATCATTTGCAACAGTTTGGAGTTTAGAACTAAAAGCGCTCACAAAATTGAATAACTCAACAAATACTTTTTAGGGTTCCACTTGACATTCGTCACAACGCTGTCAGGAAGAGACTTCTAAAGTCATTCATTAAGTAAAAATATAGAAATGAAACTTTTCACACCCATAACTTTCAGAAATGTAGAACTGAAAAACCGAATCGTCATGTCGCCAATGTGTATGTATTCTGCAGAAGAAGGCGTTGCTAATGACTTCCATTTTGTTCACTACGGGAGCCGCGCTCAAGGCGGCGTTGGACTCATCATCACAGAAGCCACAGCCGTAGAACCAAGAGGCAGAATCAGCGACAAATGCCTTGGCATCTGGACCGATGAGCAAGCTGCGGAACTAAAAAAAATCGTGGATTTTGTGCATCAGAATTCGGAAAGTAAAATCGGAATTCAATTGGCACACGCTGGCAGAAAAGGCTCTATATCCGCAGCAACCAACCGACAGATGAGTTTGGAAAAAGGCTGGGAAACCATCGCACCAAGCCCAATTCCGTTTCACCATTCCGAAAGGATTCCACACGAGTTATCTGTTGACGAAATCAAAACTTTGGTAGAAGATTTTCGAAAAGCGGCGAAAAGATCTGTGGAAGCAGGATTTGATGTTTTAGAAATTCACGCAGCACACGGCTATTTGATCCATCAATTCTTATCACCGCTTTCCAACACAAGAACTGATGAATATGGCGGAAGTTTTGAAAACAGAGCAAGATTCCTGATGGAAATTGTAGATGCTATTAATTCTGTAATTACTGAAAACCAGGCGTTGTTCGTGAGAATCTCCGGAACCGAATACGCAGAGAACGGTTGGGAAATCTCTGACAGTGTAGAACTTTCCAAAGCTCTGAAAGCTAAAAATGTAGATTTGGTAGATGTTTCCAGCGGCGGTAATATCAACGGCGTGACCATTCCACTGAGTCCTGGTTATCAAGTTCCGTTAGCAGAAGATGTCAAAAAAAATGCCGATATCCAGACTGGCGCTGTTGGACTTATCACTTCTGCGGAACAAGCGGAAGAAATCTTACAAAACAAAGAAGCTGATCTCATTTTTCTGGCCAGAGAAATCTTGAGAAATCCTTATTTTGCTGTTCAGTCTTCCTGGGAAAGTGACGATGATTGTTTTTATCCACATCAATATTTGAGAGCGAAACCTACAAAGTAATTATGATTTTTGCACAAATTTTACATTCAATTTTCTTTCTGATTCTTGGTAATATTCTCTATTTGAAATATAATAATGGCAAAGTTAAGTCTACTTATTTTTTTACTTTAATACCATTTTTATTGGTATTATTTCTAATTAATTATTTTTTTAATGGATTATCCAATAGATTACTATTTGTTATTCTAATGTTTTCATTATCGATTGTAATATTACAATTAATGAAGAACTCTGCCAATGTTATTGAGAGTAATAGACCATTAGAAAAAAATAAACAATTAAGGGAAAATGTTTTAAAAATAAAGAACTTTACAATCAACAAAGTAATGATTGTTATGATCTGTATGTATCAACAATTATTAATCTGGACTCCAGAAATTTATAATAGTATGATTGAATAGGTAAAATTGATTATCAATAATAAAAACTTTCTCACTGGGAAAGTTTTTATTATTCAATATTCAACCTCCTCAAGATAACTTCCCTGAGACGCTTTTCATTCGCGTCGCCCCATTCTCCAATCGCTGAAATTACGGGAATCAGCGTTTTTCCCAACTCGGTAAGGCTATACTCCACTTTTGGCGGAACAACGGGAAATATCTCTTTGCTTACCAAGCCGTGGTCTTCCAATTCCTTCAACTGAATATTCAAAACTCTCCTTGTTGCATCCGGAATCTTCCGTTGCAGTTCGCTTGGGCGCTGATGTCCCTGATGAATAAACCATAGCAGCCGGATTTTCCATTTGCCATAAAGCACTTCGCCAATCAAGTCTAAACCACAGTTCAGATTCGGAATTATTTTTCGCTCATACATAAGACAAATTTATACCTATGTTCCAAATCGTGCAATAGGGGAAAAATTAATCCCTATCTGAATCGTAATTCCGTAATTGTGAGAAGCGTACATAAGTCAGAAATTTGCCTTAAAATAATCAAACAAATGGAACAACAATTTAATTTCAATAATGAGTTATCAGGCAAAATTGCTTTGGTAACTGGTGGTACAAAAGGCGTTGGAAAAGCCATCGCAGAAAGACTTTCACAAGCTGGAGCAACTGTAATTATTACTGCTCGTAACGCACCTGAACAAGAAAACAGCAACCTGCATTTTATTGCATCAGATTTGAGCAAGGCAGAAGATTCAGAAAAAGTTATCAGCGAAGTGCTTTCAACTTATGGAAGATTGGACATCTTGATAAATAACCTTGGTGGCTCGTCTACGCCTGCCGGAGGTTTTGTGGCATCGAGTGATGAAGATTGGGAATCCACTTTGCAAGCGAATTTGCTCGCTCCCGTGAGATTAGACCGAGGATTTCTGCCACAGATGATTGAGAGAAAATCTGGCGTTATCATCCACATCGCTTCTATCCAAGGCAAATTGCCGTTGTATGATTCCAGTTTGCCTTATGCGGCGGCAAAAGCAGCTTTAATCAATTACAGTAAAAGCTTATCCAACGAAGTTACTCCAAAAGGCGTTCGAGTACTTACAGTTTCGCCTGGCTGGATTAATACTACTGCATCAAAAGCCTGGCTGGGCGAGATTGCAAGAAATGCAAATAGTACTGTGGAAGAAGCGCAGCAAGGCGTAATGAACGCATTAGGCGGAATCCCATTCGGACGACCTGCGGAATCCGAAGAAGTGGCGGAATTGGTCGGATTTTTGGTTTCGCCGAGAGCCAGTTACCTGACAGGAACCAACTTCGTCATCGATGGCGGAACAATACCAACCGTGCAATAAAACTTTAAAATCAATATTATGAATTTACCAAAAGTAGTAGAACAATTAGTAAAAACACAAAACGAGTTTGACAGCAATGCTTATGCTCAATGTTTTACAGAGACTGCCGTGGTCTTTGACGAGGGCAAAACACATATAGGCAGACCCGCAATCGAACAATGGATAGAAAAGGCCAACCAGGATTACCGCGCTACGATGAAACCTCTGGAATATTCTGAAACAGAACAAATACTGAGCAGTGAAGTATCGGGGAATTTCCCCGGAAGCCCGATTGTTCTGAAGTATCATTATGACTTTCAAGACGGATTGATCCAGTCTTTGAGAATTGTTTAGGCTTTAGCGAACAGTTGCATTACTGAGCTGGATCAATTTGAGAACTTATAATACTAGAAAAAGCACCTTGACAAAATGTACCAAGGTGCTTTTTATTGGTCTTAAAAAATCAAATTATTGCCGATGAACCGTATTTTTTACTATTTATAAATAAGATTTTATTAAAAAAATATTTTTGGATTATTCTTTTTTCTAACTTAGCTCTTATCCAAACAAAAACACGCGATTTTACATATATTATATTAACCTTTAAAATCAAAAATGATGGGATTAACCAATTTGAACGCCATCCATCTGAGCAGTGCAAAAATCACTGCCGCCAATGACGCCATTTCCGCTCTAGAAACGGCCTTTGAAGACATCACAGTCAATCTTACTACCGAAGAACGCAGACGCTACGGCAGCATCAATGAGCAGAATAAGCTCTTTGTGAACAAGGTCAATGACTTCTACCAGAGCCAGTCTAACCTGAGCTCGCCCGAAGTAGACTGGGTAGAGTTTTTGAAAGACCACACCTCTAGGAAGAATATGGAGTCGATGATCAGCAGGCTGGAAAGCATCATCACCAGGCTGAACAATGCCAAAACCCTGCACGACTATGACAACTACCAGGCCGCTCTTGTAGATTATTCCTACACCACGTACAAGGCCGGAACCTCGGCACCGGGATTCGAGGACAAATACCGGGAGCTGAAGCAGTTCTTTGTAAAAAACTCGACATCCACAGCGCCACCAACGGAAAACAAACCGTAACACAACAAAAATCGCTTGCCCCTCCGCACATCTGGAGGGGCTTTTTTTATGTTTAGCACTCCAGACACGTTCTGCAATGGTCGGTTGAGGTGATACAACCTATCCCGACACGTCCGCCATAGGTTGGGAGACGTCTTACATCCCTCCGCCGACCTTATCTAATGGTCTGGCGAGGTTGCAGACCGCGCCGGAGACATCTCGGAGAGGTCTGGAATGGTGGTGGCACGTGTGCGGATGTATATGGGACGTGACGGGATGGGTTTTTGCTGAGAATTAAAGTTTTGTTTTTTGTTTTATTTGATTATTTTTAGAGAAAATATAGTTTGGATTTGCGCAATGCGTAAATTTGGATGTTAGCAGCAAGCATTCTCAAAAATACCGCTTAAATGAAATATAAAATAACTGAATTTGAAATTCGAAATTTTAGATCAATTTTAAAATTAAAAATACATCCAAAAGAAGATAATTTATTAGTTATTTGTGGTGTTAATAATATTGGTAAAACGAATTTTCTAAGAGCATTATACCTTTTCTTTAATCCTTTTGAAGAAAATTTTGAACCACAAAGAGATATACCCTATCATATTGCTGAAGCTACAAGAGGTGCTGGGTATAAAACGACGTTATCTGCAAAAATCAAAGAAATTGAAACTGGTTCAATTTACTCTATAAAACAAGAATTTACCGAAATTAAAGGTGTAAAAAAAATAAGCATATCAGGTAAGTTCAATAATAATGACATAAATGAAAGTGAAATACTAAAATTTCTTACTAATAAGTTTAAATTATTTTTTATTGAAGCAAGTAATGTAGATATTCCAAAATTGATCTCAGAAATTGTCAATGATGAAATACTACCACTAAGTTTAGATAGAAGGCGTGGTAAACAACAAAAAGAATCACTTGATAAATTAGACGATTTTATCAATCACTCTAAGACTGTTGTGGAAAAAATAGAATCTGAATTAACCAAATTACTTATTGATTTATTAGACGATATAGACTCTCTTGATGTTAAAAGTTGGAAATTAAAAATCAATTTTCCAGAATATAATTATTTAAGAGAAGCTATTTCAAATATGATAACATTTACGTTATTTGATACGAATCAACATTCTTTAGAAACAAAAGGTAGTGGTATCCAAAGATCAATTCTTTTATCACTTATTAAATATGTAAATAAGAAAACCAATAAAGATGTAATATGGGCTATAGATGAACCAGAAGCTTTTTTACAAGCTGGATTACAAAAAAATCTTTATAAAAATTTCGTTGAAGAATCCGCTTCATCTCAAATTTTAATAACAACTCACTCTCAATTCTTTATAGATGTAAATAATTTAACTAACACTTATTTATTTGAAAGTATTAAAGAAGAGAAACCTTTTAAAAGAAAAAACAATTCGATTTATTATAAACTTGACACTAAAATATTTGAAGGTCAAGAATATGAAAAAGCCGAAAGAATAAAAGATAATTTTGGCTTAAAGAAAAATGATAATTGGGAAGTTATGCCATTTAATATTTTAGTTGAAGGGCAAGAAGATAAAGATTATCTAAATCAAATATATAAATTATATGGTTTTCCCACTCCTAACATCTTATCGGCTGGCGGAGTAAATAAATTTTCAGGATACTTACAATTTATGAATGACTATTGTTCTGATATGAAGAAAAAACCTGTTGTCGTCGTACTTTATGACAAAGATTCTGCCGGAAGATCAGAATTTGCATCATTAGATAGTCCTAAGAAGAAAAGTAATCTTTCCAATATTAAAATTGTAAATAAATATATTTCTAAGTACGATGGAACTTATCCAAATGATATTGAAATTGAAGATTTCCTTCCTATAAATGTTGTAATTGATGCTGCAAATAAAATAATTCGTAAAAGAAGTTTTTCTATAATTAGATCAGAAGACAGAGTAAAAAAATCATTACCTGTATATGAAAAAACTCCAATTCTGAATTTTTTGAATGAAATGTGTAAATTAAGGAACACAGATAAAAATTATCAAATTGATTTTGAGGCACTTGAGATCAAACTCTTATTGTGTAAAAATATTTGCAACCTTCTAGAAAACAATCAAGAATCACAACAGGAAATTTTTGATAATGGAAAGATTAAACAATTTATTAAAGAAGTAAACGCAAATGCCAGCTGCTAACATGGTATTGCCAAAAGCGGGGCTGAACAGCTGCAATTGGGCATTTGTGCAAAGTTCAACATTCGTTCTTCGAGTGAACTTTAGTGGTAAAAATCCCCGCCTTCGGCAAGCCCCAAAACGTTAGCTTTAATTTTTCAAAAGCAAATTCCCCAACAATAGTAATTAATTTTTATGAAAAATCTTGAAAGTAAAAGAAATTTAGTTAAAGAGGATTTAAAAGCTGATGATTATCATAATAAGTCTTTTCAAAAAAAAATTAAAGGTGTTCAAAAGACTAATAAAAAAATAAAGATTGGCATACAGGTTGAAAATTCTATTGAACTTCAAAAAAATCAAGCAATAAGTTTCGAGAATGCACAAATTCAGATCCCTACCTCATTACGAAAAATAATTAGTAATGAAGATGCTCAAAAATATATACAGGGAAAAATTCGAAGAAGTGAAAGGGAAATGAAAAGGGAAATTCGTAAAAATCAAAATGTACTGCTTAAAAAAAATCAAGAACAGCAACTTTTTAAAACACTGAAAAAATACGATTTTGAAATTATATTCTCTAAAGGATATAGACATTCTAATCTAAAAATTGGAATGAAAATTTTAACTGAAAAAATATGGCGAAGTAAAAATTATTGATCTGTATAAATCAAAAACGCATAAAGAATGGATTTCTTTAGAGCTTCAAAGTACACAAATAGAAAAAATTCTATTAAAAAATCTAAGTTTGCATCCGATAAATAATATATAAGAAACTACAGCTAACAAAGGTTTTGTAATAGTGGGGCGAAATTACAAAGTTCAACGGCAGTTCTTCTATTCAACTTTTGTCCAAAATTTAAGATTTGTGCTTCGATTTCCGTCACTGCGCCAAGCTGCAAAACTTCCGATGTCACGGATTTGCAACCTGTAATATTTTGAAAGTCTGGCAAATATTACAAATCACAAAAAAACCTCTCCAATCGGAAAGGTTTTTTCTCTATCTAATACTGAAACTTCCTGAAGGCTTCCAGCGTTTTATCAATCTCAGTATCTCCAATGGCGGATGAAATAAACCAAGTCTCATATCCACTTGGCGGAAGATAAATCCCCTGTTCCAAAAACTGATGAAACAGATTATTAAACAAGCCTATATTGGAATTATTCACCTCATTAAAGTTACTCGCAGAAGTCACATCAAAGAAGATTGACATCATACTTCCCTTTCGGTTGATGCGGTGTCGGATTCCTTTTTCGTTTAGGATTTTTCCAATTTCGAAATCCAGAGTCTCAGTGGTATTATCTAATTTTTTATAGAAATCTGCATCTTTCTTGATGAGTTGTAACGTTGTAAGTCCGGCTCTCATTGCGAGAGGATTTCCGCTCAAAGTTCCGGCTTGGTAAACGCGTCCTCTTGGCGACAGCCAGTTCATAATTTCATTCGGACCAGCAAAAGCACCAACTGGCAAACCGCCGCCAATCACTTTTCCGTACGTTACCAAATCTGCTTTCACGCCCAAAGCTTCCTGAGCACCACCAAATGCCAGACGGAAACCCGTCATCACCTCATCAAAAATCAATAAAGTTCCGTTCTCATCACACAGTTTTCTTAGGTTTTGAAGGAAGTTATTTTCAGGCAATATACAACCCATATTTCCGGCAATTGGTTCTACGATGATTGCCGCAATCTGCTCAGGATTGTTCTTGAAAAGTTCTTCAACCTGTTCGATATTATTGTATTCGGCGAGCAAAGTATCTTTCGCAGTTCCTTGCGTTACACCCGGAGAATTTGGACTTCCGAAGGTCGCCATTCCGCTTCCTGCCTGAATCAGAAACGAATCCGAATGTCCGTGATAACACCCTTCGAACTTGATGATTTTGTCTCTTTCCGTGTAACCTCTCGCCAGACGAACGGCACTCATACAAGCCTCAGTTCCGGAAGACACCATTCTGATCTGGTCTACATTCGGAACATTCTCTACGATGAATTTGGCAATCTCCGTTTCCAGTTCCGTAGGTGCGCCGAAAGAAAAACCTTTCTCAGCCTGAAGTTTCAGCGCTTCCAAAACTTCAGGATGCGTGTGACCTAAGATTGCTGGTCCCCAGGAATTGATGTAATCGATGTAGGTTCTGTTGTCCTCATCTGTGAGATAAGCACCTTTTGCAGATTTCATAAAAATCGGAACGCCGCCAACAGATTTGAAGGCACGAACTGGCGAATTAACACCACCCGGAATATATTGATACGCTTCTTCAAATAGCGCTGAACTTCTTTGGTATAACATTTTTGTTGTTGGTTGTTGGTTGATATTGTAATATCTAAATTCTAATTTCTCGGTTTCTTGCTTTGCAGATATATCACCTGTCCTGCTCTCGGCTCCTCGCCCGCTTCCATTCTGTTTTTGGAATAAAGTTTTTTCAGTTTGATCCCGAATTTCTGAGCTATATCGTGCATGGTCTCGCCAATTCCTGCTTTGTAAGTTTCTTTGTTTCCAGATGAGTTTTTGCCTTCCAGAAAGATGATATCATTCTTCGCCAGCTTAGAATCTTCCAGTTCATTGTATTTCATCAGACGTTTTTCACTGATCCCGAATTTCTTCGCAATGTCAGATATATCCGCATCTACAGGCATCACAAAGAATTTTAAATCGCCGTTTGGATGGTTTTTTACCAGAATATTTTTAAGAAGTGCATTTTTGGTTGTGGCATCTACAATCTCAGCAACTTCCGATTGTTTTTTCGCAAAAGAACCCTGTGAATAAGGTACTTTCACTGTTGGTGGGACCACTTTTTCATTTTGTTTTTCCTGACTCAGCTGCGCCATAAAAACGGCATCGTTGTTGAGATTTGGGTACAATTTCAAAATTGCATAATACACCTCATCTTTGGAAGTCTGATCAAATTCATACAACTTATATCGCTCGATTTTGTCTATCAGGATGTATGCATATCGTGGATTGGTGGCGTATCCAGCTTTTTTCAAACCGTGCGCCCAGGCTTTGTAATCTTTGGGGTTCAGGTCAAACAATTTGGTATAATATTTCCGTGTTGCCAGGAAAACCGAATGATCTTCGTAAGATTGTTTCGGATCTTCGTAAACGCGGAAACATTCGTTGGGTGCGTCATCCGTATGTTTCATCGTTCTGCCTGTCCAGTCTTCCTTGCACTTGATGCCGAAATGGTTTTTCCCTTCCAGCGCCAGTCGGCTTTGTCCGCCGCCGGTTTCCAAAAGTCCCTGAGCCAGTGTGATACTCGCCGGGATTTTATATTTCTCCATTTCTTCCACCGCATACGGTGCAAATTTCTGGATGTATTGGTCTTCCGTTTTCCAGGTTTGCGATTTCACAAGGCCTAAAACACTCAAAAAACCAATTACTAATACGTTTCTCATATTTATTTTTTACTAAATATTTTATTCTTTTAGGAGCTAAATCCCGCTTTCCGCTATATCTTTTTTGTTTAGAAACTAAGTCATTAATAGAACTTTTGCACCAAAACAAAAAAGGATGCCGCTGCAATCGGGGCTATGGGTTCACGTTTCTTTAGAACATTTGCCCCTCCGTTACTTCGAGTAGATCTTTGCTAAGAAATTGTATCAAGAAGTTGTTCGATAGAAGTTCTCAATACAAAATCATTTTCCGCTGCGCTACCAATCATTTTTACTCGAACTGACGTTACATTTCAAAATCAATCTGCATTCTATTCTTACTTTTCAGGAACTGATTGGCTCCTTTTATTCCCTGCAATCCACCCGTATGAAATGCCAGAATCTTAGAATCTTTCGGGAAAATACCTTTTCCCGCCAAATCAAAAATCTTCTGCATCATTTTTCCTGTATAAATCGGGTCTAATGAAAGCTGATATTCTTGTTTAAACCAATTTATAAAACGGACATTTTCATCAGATATTTTTCCGTAGCGGTTTTCATCCGCATCTATCAATTCAAAATTGTCTCTCCCACTCCATTGCCGGATTTTTTTGTCCAGCGAATCATCCTTAACAACTTTGATTCCAATCACGCTTTGATTGACTTCTGCAAACTTAGAAATCCCAGCAACCGTTCCTCCTGTCCCAACTGCTGTGCAAAGATAATCAAAATCTTTGGTGTCATTTCCCAGTATATATTGCAAGCCGTTTACTGCACTCCCGTTACTTCCACCTTCCGGAATTATCAGTGAATGGGGATGTTTTGCAGAAAATTCTTGAGTTAATCTTTCTTTGTTTTGATAATCTTCTCTTGAAACGAAGAAAAACCTCATTCCGTTTCCAAAAGCTTTAGAAAGTGTGGGATTACCTTGCCAATCATTTTCTAATTCCTCACCTCTTATAATCCCAAAAGTCGCGATATTAAACTGTTGCCCAAAAGCTGCGACCGAGGCAATATGATTGGAAAACGCACCTCCGAATGTAATTACTAAAGGATTATCAGGTTTCGAAGCCAGATATTGATTGACATTCAGAAAGAGCTTCCAAAACTTATTTCCGGAAATAGTCGGATGAATCAAATCTTCTCTTTTGATAAAAATCCGAACATCGAAATTGGTTTTCAGTTCTGTGATGGGGATGTTGTATTCAGGAATCTGGAGCATCGTCAAAATTAATAATTTTGTTTTAGAATTTCATTTCGGTTGTGTAGATACCCCGAATTACAAATTTACAATTTGTAATCTGCTCCTCCAGAAGAGTGGAATTTCTTTCTATTAAAAAAGCTTCAGCTAATCTGCTAACTTTATTTGGATGACAAAACCCATAGCCCGGATAGAAACGGTTACCCCACAGCAGGCTTTGGGAAAGCTTTGGCGCGAGGAGTAATAGTGGATAGCCGGAATTGCTCCAAAACCAATCGGCATAATCAAATAGCTGGGAATAAATAATGATAAATTGCCAATCAACTGAGCTAGACATTTATGAAAAATTTTGAAAAACAAAAAAATCCACCATATAGGTGGATTCTGTAACATATAATTGATAATAATTACTTCGTTCTTTCGATGATTCTTTTGACTGCTTTTACTACAGCATCTGCATCGATTTCATATTTCTTCATCAGTTCTGCCGGCGTCCCAGATTCCCCGAAAGTATCGTGAACGGCTACAAATTCCTGAGGCGTTGGTCTTCTTCTGGAAAGCATTCCGGCAACAGATTCGCCAAGACCTCCGAGATAGTTGTGTTCTTCAGCAGAAACGATTTTGCCAGTTTTCTCAACAGATTTTAGGATAATCTCTTCGTCCAAAGGTTTGATTGTATGAATATTGATGATTTCCACAGAAATACCTTCTTTCTCCAACTCATCTGCTGCTAGTAAAGACTCCCACACCAAATGTCCGGTTGCTACAATGGTAACGTCTGTTCCCTCTTGCAAAAGAATCCCTTTCCCGATCTCGAAAGGCATATCTTCCGGAATGAAAACCGGTACTACAGGACGTCCAAACCTCAGGTATACAGGACCTTCATGAGCTGCAGCCGCTAATGTTGCTGCTTTGGTCTGGTTGTAATCACAAGGATTGATCACTGTCATTCCTGGTAGCATTTTCATCATTCCGATATCTTCCAAAACCTGGTGCGTTGCGCCGTCTTCTCCCAAAGTTACTCCTGCGTGAGAAGCTGCAATTTTTACATTTTTGTTGGAATAGGCAATGGACTGACGGATCTGGTCATAGACTCTGGATGTGGCAAAGTTGGCGAAAGTCCCTGCAAAAGGAATTTTTCCGTTGATGGTGAGGCCTGCAGCCATTCCCATCATATTGGCTTCCGCAATACCAGTCTGGAAAAATCTTTCTGGCGCTTTCTCGATGAATTTTTCCATTTTCAGCGAGCCAATTAAGTCAGCGCAAAGTGCAACTACATTTGGATTGCTGTCTGCCAGCTCTGCCAAACCAGCTCCAAAACCTGAACGTGTATCTTTTTTTTCTGTGTATGTATATTTCATTGTATTATAGTTGATGGATGAATATTATAATTGATAAATGATAGTTGATAAATGATATGATAAGTTAATTGATACCAAAATCATTCATCATTGATGATTTATCATTAATACTTAATAATCTGCTGGTGCTTCTAGATATAATTGTTTGATGGCTGTTGCCAGCTGATCGTCATTCGGCGCTTTACCGTGCCACGCGTGACTACCTACCATGAAATCTACACCACTTCCCATCTCTGTATGAAGAAGAATTGCTACTGGTTTTCCGTTTCCTGTTTCTGCTTTTGCTCTATTCAGGATCCCAATCACCGCTTCTAAGTCGTTACCGTTCTTTTCTTCCAGAACTAGCCATCCGAAAGCTTCCAGTTTTGCTCTCAAATCTCCTAAAGATAATACATCATCTGTATCGCCATCAATCTGTCTTCCGTTGTAATCTATTGTTGAGATGATGTTGTCTACTTTTTTTGCAGCAGCATACATCAATGCTTCCCAATTTTGTCCTTCCTGTAGCTCTCCATCGCCGTGAAGTGTGTAAATCAAAGAATTGTCTCCATCTAATTTTTTACCCTGAGCAGCTCCTAAAGCAACCGATAAGCCTTGACCTAAAGATCCTGAAGCAACCCGGACGCCTGGCAGACCTTCATGGGTGGTTGGATGACCTTGTAATCTGGAGTTTAATTTTCTAAATGTTGCCAATTCTGCAACTGGGAAAAACTCAAATCTTGCCAGCGTGCTGTAAAATACGGGAGAGATGTGACCGTTGGAAAGGAAAAATAAATCTTCGTTTTTACCTTCCATAGTAAAAGGTAATTTGTAGTTCAGAACCTCTCCGTAAAGTGCTACGAAGTATTCTGTACAACCTAGAGATCCTCCTGGGTGACCACTGTTTACATTGTGTACCATTCTCAGAATATCTCTTCTGATTTGTGTGGAAAGGCTTTTCAGCTCTTCTATTGATTTGCTCATTATTTTAGATTTGCTTTGATTGCGAATTTACATTTTTTTTGGGTCTCAATCAAGTTGAAAGCGCCTTGTGGCAAAATAGTTATTAAAATTAACAATTTTTAATATCTCCACATAAAAATAAAAACTCTGGTGGCAACACCAGAGTTTAAGTTATATTTTTATCAGACAATTATTTCAGATTCCAGTTGAAACCCACAATAACCGCTCCAACTGACTCTTTTCCTGGTATAGGACGGTTGTCATAATAACCTCTATCATATCTACCTGAAATGGTTTGATAACCAACGTACAACTCGCCAACATTCATATTATACATAAATTTTGGAAGAGCATACAAACCACCATTGACATCTGAGTTTGTAGAAATACCGTAACCTAAATCCAAACCAACTGCTATGGGAGCACCTGAAAACGAATATTTTCCAGACACTGCTACTGGAATAAAACCAAAGTCAGATCCTTTCAATCTACCTCCTGGATAGTCATAGCTTTTACCTATAAAGTGAGAGTATCCCGTTGCGACCCCAAGGTCAAAACCTTTTGCGATATTCCATCTGTATGCAGCATCTAAACCTAGAGTAAAATCAGAATTACCAGTAGTAGGAGCACCAATATGAGCGCCTAATTTAAAACCTTCTTGTGCTTGTGTAAAGCCAAATACAGCAATAGCTGCAGCTAAAAAAATCTTTTTCATAGTTTTATAAAATTAAATTTTCATAAAACTCCATCCAAGATTTGTACCAAAAATCAGATTTTATTTCTTCTCCACATTATTATAAGCCATAATAATCTTCTTAACAACCGGATGTCTCACAACATCTTCTTCGCTGAGATGCACAATGCCAATCTCCTCTACATCTTTCAATATGGTCATAGATTCTTTCAGCCCAGATTGCTGGTTTTTTGGTAAATCTACCTGACTTGGGTCACCTGTGATGATAAATTTGGCATTCATTCCCATTCTCGTGAGGAACATTTTCATTTGAGAATGAGTGGTATTCTGTGCCTCGTCCAAAATAACAAAAGCCTCGTCCAGAGTTCTACCTCTCATAAAAGCTAAAGGTGCGACTTCGATAATTCTCTTTTCCATAAAACCTTCCAGCTTCTCATGCGGAATCATATCCCGCAGTGCGTCGTAAAGCGGTTGCATATATGGATCCAATTTTTCTTTCAAATCACCAGGAAGAAATCCGAGGCTCTCGCCTGCTTCTACTGCTGGCCTGGTCAAAATAATTCTTTTCACCTGCTTATCGCGAAGTGCACGGACAGCCAGTGCAACGCTGGTGTATGTTTTTCCTGTTCCTGCTGGACCAATGGCAAATACCATATCTTTCTTTTCTGACACTTTTACCAGCTTTTTAAGATTGGTAGTTTTTGCCTTGATAACCTTTCCATTCACGCCTTTCACAATGATGTCCTGATCAAAAATCAGTTGCTTCTCGGACTCATCCTTTAGCTTCAGAAGCGACTCGAGTTGTTTTATTTCAAGAGAGTTGTTTTTGGAAATATAATCAGAAACATCATCCAGTTTTTTCTTGAGAAGATCCAAGGTTTCTCTGTTTCCCATTGCAAAGACGAAGTTGTCTCTACCCGTGATTTTAAGCGTAGGAAAGCTGGATTTGATTAAATTGAAATTTTGGTTTTGAACACCGTAGAAGGTTTTGGTATTGATTCCTTCTAGTTCATAATTTATTTCGAACATAAATAATATTAGTGGTTAGTCTAACAAATATATGAATAGATTTGACATTTTTAGTGCGTTTTAAAAATTGAATTATATTAAATTTGCAGCAAATCTTATAAAATGTCAGTCATTACTCTAACTTCAGATTACGGACTTGTGGATCATCGTGTTGCAAGTATAAAAGGTAAAATACTCAGCTGGAGTGAGGATGTAAAGGTGGTAGATATTACCCATAACATTACCGCATACAACTTGTTGCAGACTGCTTACATTGTGAGAAATGCCTATAAATTTTTCCCGGAAGGTAGTGTTCATATTATTTCGGTGGATAGTTTCCATCATAAGTCCAGGATGAATATCATTACCAAGATTGACGGTCATTACTTTATCTCTGCAGATAATGGTGTTACCAATCTTACTTTTTTTGATATAAAACCTGAAGCTATTTACGAAATCACGCTTAATAATCGATTTGATGATAAAGTAGCGTTTCCTTCTACAGACATCTATGTTCCCGCAGCAATGCATCTTTACAAAGGTGGGTTACCAGAAGTGATTGGAAGGAAAATTAAAAGTATCAAAGAGGTTTCTTTTCCAAAAGCCATCTATATTGAAAATGAAAAAATGATTATTGGAGAAGTGATGTACATAGATAACTTCGGCAACGTGGTTTCCAATATCAGTCGCAAATTCTTTGAAAAATACGCTTCTATTAATAACGATTTTACGGTAAAATTCAGGAATATTGTCTTGAGCAAAATCATGGAACAGTACACAGATGTTGTGACAGACTGGAGTATAGAACAAGAATATCATGGAAAATCTTCAGTCATCTTCAATGATGCAGAACTGTTGGAGATTACCATTTACAAAGGTAGTGTGATGAATGGTGCTTCTACTCTTTTTGGGATGAGTGCCGGGGAGAAAATCTATGTGGAGTTTTCATAAAAAAACCGGCAGATAAAAAATCTACCGGTTTTTGCTAAAATTCAAACTTATTATTGTTTGATTAATTTTTTGGTAAAAGTATCATTAGAAGTTTTGATCTTCACTACATAATGACCTGTCTTCAATCTAGAAACATCGAAGTTATTTCTTGATAAACTATCAGCATCGAATTGTTTCACCAATTTTCCAGAAATATCGTAAAGTTCTACCGCAGATAATTTATTAATGCCCGTCAATGAAAATTGATTCTTTACCGGGTTTGGAGACAAGGTAATATCTTTAGAATTCGTCACATCGTCTACAGCAAGAACTGTACAGCTAAAATTTGCTTTGAAACCAGGCTTTGTCAATCCTGTGGCTGATCTGAAAGTAATGGTAAGTGCGCCTGTAGAATGTGTAGATTCAAAAGCTGGAGGCAAAGTATTGCCAGTAATTGTTCCTTGGAATGGTACGCCTGTAGAGAGACCATTTCTAACAATAATATAATCACCTTCGCTTATGTCAAATTGCGTAAAACTGATTTTCAATTTCTGGGAAGGATCATTTGGATAGAATGTTTTTGTCCAGTTTTCGTTATTGGAGTAGTTTCCGTTTTCCCCTCCTGTATCAGTAACCGTTTTCCCACACCAGTTATCGCCGGTCAAAATCACCAGAGACCTTTGGTATAACGGTGAACAGTCTGTTCCTACTTCTACTTTATAAAACGTATTGGTAGATAGACCTACAACGTTGATTGTTTTCGTAGCCGAGTTTCCAGACTGAATAATAGTACCGCCCATCGTAGAGATTCTGTATTTCCAAGTGGCGGATGTATTATCCGTTATATTAATGGTTGCTGTATTGTCTGTCACGTTTGTCACTGTCATATTGGTTACAGTAACAGCACAAGATTTTGTACAGTCACCGCTCATGCAGGCTTTTGAGTCAATCGTTTGTCTGATGAGGTCACCAGGCTGTGTTCCGAAGCCATTAGCAAAACTAATTCCAACCGAATTTACCAAATGACAATAACTCATGATAGTACCTTTTGTTGCTGTAGGAAGTGGTCCATCACAACCTTCATCGTTACCTGAGGCTGGTCCGCAGCCGTCAATTGCAGTATTATTTCCATTCCAAGCACAAGCGTGCGTATGAGGAGATCCCAAATTATGTCCTAATTCGTGTGTCATTGCTTCGATATTCCAAGAATATGTCGGGACTGCAATATTTTGATTATTCACGCCGCAATAAGAATACTTATAGGTTCCACATAAAGCATCGACATAAGCTACACTTGTTGTGGCAGGATTTCGGATCAGCTGCGCAAGATCTCCATTAAAAGTTGTTCTTGTAGTCCTGAACTGGCTCAGAATCGTACCTGGCTGACCAGAATACGGATCAGTAGTTGTCCAGATGTAAATGGAGCTCATTGCAATATTCACATTTTCATTCTCGTACAATGTTTTTATATTATTAAACAAAGCCGTTACCCAGTTAGTGGTAGAAGTTGTGTTTGATGAGTTTTGGGTATATGGACCATAACCCACTTCAAAATAAACTCTCACGCAATTAGCCGTGAGAGCTGCGGCTTTCTTTTTATAAGGATCAAACGAAATTTTTTGATTATTGTTTTCAGGAAGTTCGTCTGCACTACACAAAAATGGATTTTTTGGCTTCAATTTGTAATCACTGTAGGACACAAAATCCTGTGAACTTTTTGTCTTTCCTAAAACGATATTCCCAAACCTGTTTGTAGACGCTACACCCACAACATCGTTATCAAAAAAACTGAAAGCTACTACCGAACTTTCGTCACCTTTTATAATACCCTGGTAATATACCCCGGCGGTGTAAGCTTTGATGCCTTTATCAGTCTCTACCTGAAAGTCATTGGTCAGAATGTTATTTTTTACCAATTCTACGGTGATCTCCGATTCTTCAAATGGAAATGAAAGTTCCATCGTCTCCGGTTTGTCATTGACAATCTGCTGCAGCTCATCTGTCTTAAGTTTCATAACCGTCACATCCGAGGCTTCATCTTTGTAAAGCGCTAAGTTTTTGGAAGCTACATCTTTTGAAAAAGGACTGAATTTTACAAAACTTTTTTTTGCTGTCTTCTGATCAGCTATTTTTTTTGCAATTGGTTTAAGACCTTGCGCAGACCCAAAACCCAACAGACCTACGGAAAATAGGAGCTGTAAAATTTTCTTCATAATCGGAACTATTAAATTAATCTTACAAAAAAAGGACTTTTTTTTCATAATTCGCTATAAAATAGAAACTTTAACTATTTAATTACAATTAGGATTTTATCAGAATTAGTTTATCAGTTTATGCCAATTTTGAAAATCGACCTAGTTCAAATTTTAAAAAATAACTTTTCAAAAATGAGGGAGAAACAACTTCTTGAATATTTCTTTTTTAAGACTTTATTATTCCTTTATCAATTTCTGTTTTAAAATTTCTTTTTGTGTTTTGATCATTATAATATAATTTCCCGGTCTGAGCTGAGATATATCAAATGTATTTTTTAACAAACTATCATTATCAAATCTGATTAAACGTTTTCCTGAAGCATCATATAATTCCACATTTAAAATACTCTTTTGGTCTTTCAGAACAAATTTATTCTTGACAGGATTGGGATAAAACAAGACATTTTTAGAATTTGCCAAATCCTCTACAGTCAAGTTGGCGCAACTAAGCTGTGCTCTGAAACCTTTCCCATTATATCCCTCATCGGATTTGAAGACCAGCGTGATTGCACCTGTAGAATGCGTAGATTGAAACGGACCTCTGATGTAGGTTCCTGTTATATGTGAGGCCCCAACAAATGTGGGAGAATCCAATGAAGGTCCATTCCTCAAAACAATAAAATCATTATTATCAACTAAGTCTATTTCCTGAAAAGTAATTTTCACTTTTTGATTTTCAGAATCGGGATAAAAGGTTTTTGACCAACTCTCGGAATTACCGTAATTTGAAGTGATCCCTCCGGAATCTGTGATTGTTTTTCCGCACCAATCATTTTCTGTCAGAATCATTTTTGAGTAATGATACAGAGGAGAACAAATCATTCCCACTTCTACCAGATAGAAAGTTCCTGGGAGAAGATTATCAATAGTGAAAATTTTCTCAGATGTTTGTTCTGATTTTACAATTGTACCATCCATCAAAGTGACTCTGTATTTCCATTGGTTTGCGTCAGACACATCAGTCAATTTTACTGTTACGGAATTTTTTAAAATATTATCTACTGAAAAATAGGTGATACTTGAGTTGCAAGCGCTTGAGCAATCTGCACCTAAACATATTTTTGAATCTATCGTTTCCCTTATCAGTGCACCAGGCTGCTCTCCGAATCCTTTTGAAAGATTGATTCCAATATTGGTAAGCAAATGACAATAACTCATTATAGTTCCGCCATTTTCTGGCAATAATGCTGGATCACAGGTCAGATCTTCGCTAATAATAATTTGAGGCATCGCAGTAGGACCACACCAATCTATAGGTGTCATATTGCCATTCCAAACACAAGAATGTGTGTGTAGAGAGCCAAAAGAATGACCCATTTCGTGAGTCATTACCATTGTTGTCCAAGAGTACGTTGGAACATTGGCATAAGCAATATTGACAGCAGAATACGCATAGTTATAACTTTCGCATAGAGAGTTCAGTTTTGCATAACTCCCCTCTGATGGTGAATTGATCAGATGTCCAAGATCTCCGTCAAAATTTGGTCTGTAAGCATTGAATGCAGTGATATAATCCGTTGTTCCTCCTATGTAAGGATCTTTGGTTTCCCAGATAAAGAGACTTTTCATAGAAATCTTTACACCATCGTTAGCATAAAGGGTTGCCACATTATTGTGTATTGCAGACATCCAATTTATTGTGTTAATCACGCTGGATCCATTTCCCACAAAAGGATTATAGCAAATCTCGTAATATATCCTTACGCAATTATTGGTTTTTTGAGGCGCATTTGATTTTTTTGGATCAAAACTGATTTTATGTTTTTCATTGTTCATCAGCTCATCCGCAGAACAGATAAACGGGTTAGTTCCTGTCAATTTTTGATCGTTGTAAACTACAAAATCATCAGAATTTCTAGCTTTTCCCAGCGTGACATTGCCAATATTTAGAGCTGACGCAAGACCAACAACATCATCATCAAAGAAACTGAACGCAACCACAGAAGACGGATCTCCTTTGATAATTCCTCGGTAAAAAACACCTTTTTGATAGTCTAGAACTTTTCTTTTATTGGTCTCGATATGAAATTCTGGAGAATAAATATCAACTTTTACCATTTCCAACACCAGCTCGTGATTCTCGAAAGGGAAAGTAAACTCCATAGCTTCAGGTCTTTCCGAAAGGACTTTCGAGAGCTTGGCTTTGTCTAATTTTAAAACAAGTAAATCTTTTGCTGCTTTTTGATACTCCACGTTTTTCCCACTATTGTCAATAGAAAATAGCTTAAATGACTTAAAATCAACTTTCTTTGTATGATAATCTTGAATTTCCCTAGCAATGGGTCTGATAGATTGAGCAAACGCCAAGTTAGCAAGTATCATAAATAACAGAATTTGCAACTTTAATTTCATAGGTATTAATTTTCCATAAAAATAATGATTTTTCTAAACTTTATTGACAAAAACTTTCATTTCAAGTATTTATATTGAAAATAGCTGCAAGAATTCATATTTTATCTTCTGTCAATAAAAAGTATCTTTGCAAAAAATCATTTGATGCTTTACTCGATTATCAAGGCAATTCACATTATTTTCATGGTAAGTTATTTTGCCGGGATTTTCTATCTCGTAAGATTATTTGTGTATTACAAGGATACGGATGAATTCGATGATGTTAAACAGCAAATTCTCAGAAATCAATACACTTTCATGGCGGTCAGGCTTTGGAATATCATCACTGTTCCGGCAGGAATAATAATGTTTTTAAGTGGGTTGACGATGATTTTCCTTAATTCCGGATTACTAAAAGCGCCGTGGTTTCATCTAAAATTGGCATTTCTTGTAGGACTTGGTGTTTATCACTTCTGGTGTTGGAAACGAGTAAAAGAGCTGAAAAAGCTTAACGGAAACGCACTTTCGATTCCGAACATCAAGCTTAGACAATTCAACGAGATTGCTACCTTTATTTTATTTGCAGTGGTTTTTACCGTAATTCTCAAATATGCCGTTATACAATATTGGTGGCAATTGTTACTCGGATTTTTCGGGATCATCATTCTGATAACTTCGATTGTAAAATTGGTGAACAGGAATAAAAACAAAGAAAAGAGATAATAGACGAATAGATAAAAAACTAATTAACTCTCTCAAACTCTATAACTCATTTATGATAGCTATATTTAAAAAAGAACTTTGGAATTTTTTCGGAAACTGGAGCGCATGGATTATCATCGCTGCCTTCAGTATTATTTCTGCACTATTCCTTTTTTTCTTCGAGAACAATTTTAATATCTTCGACATCGGAAGCGCAACACTTCAAAGTTTCTTCGTGCTTTCGCCTTGGCTTTTTATGTTCATTATTCCAGCCATCAGTATGAGAACCTTGGCAGAGGAAGAACAATCCGGAACCTTATTTTGGCTGTTTTCCCAACCGGTGAAAATCACCGACATCGTTGGCGGAAAATTTCTATCCGTTTGGCTAGTGGGCATTCTTTGCCTGTTGCCGAGTTTGGTTTATTATTACACCGTTTACACTTTGGGCGTTCCGGAAGGTAACATCGATGGCAGCATGACTTTCGGAAGTTACATAGGTTTGACTATTTTAATTGCCGCTTTTTCTGCAGTCGGGATTTTAGCTTCCTCATTATCATCTAACCAAATTATGGCTTACCTTTTGGGCGTTTTCCTTTGTTTCATTCTTTATTTTGGAATTGAGCAATTGGCGAGTTATAAATTGATGGGCGGTGCAGATTATGTGTTACAAAATATCGGTTTCTATCAACATTTTTTGGCTTTTACTCGAGGTCAAATTGATACCAGAGACGTTTGCTATTTCCTTTTCGTTATATTTTTGGGATTAGGATTGGCTAGCTGGTTTGTCTGCAAAAAGAAGTAGGATTTTAAACCTTCAATGTTTTGGATTGAAAAAAAACTTATTTAAAGTCTATCGCAAAGTCACAAAAAAATAAATTAAATCTTACATCGTTCTCAGGTCTCAAAATTTGCCATTATTGAAAAAATGGGCGACTTAAAGCCACAATAATTATAAAATTCAAAGACTTTGCGGTTAAATAAAAACCAATATTTTAAACTAAAAATTATCAATTCATTAATATAAAGATGAATAAAAAAAATAAAATCACACTCATTATCATAGCTGTTCTTTTGATTATCGGGATGAGCGGCGTCATTTACAAGCGTTTCGATTTGACAGCCGAAAAACGCTACACACTTTCGGAATCGACCATCAAGGTTTTGGAGAATGTAAAAAAACCGATGACAATAGAGGTTTATCTGGACGGCGATTTTCCGGCTTCTTTCAAACAGCTTCAGAACGAAACCAAATTTATGCTGGACGAGTTCCGAAAAATCAACCCAAAAATCGATTACAAATTCCGTGACCCAATCGCTGAGAAAATCCCGCAGGACACTTTGAAAGGAATGGGAATGCAGCCATCTATTCTGCCTGATATGAAGGACGGAAAAATATCAGAAATCGTAATGTTTCCTTATGCCGCCATCAAATATAATGGCTATGGAACCTCGGTTCCATTGATTGTTCAGCAATCCGGAATTGATGCTGCGACACAACTCAGCAAATCAATTGAAAACTTAGAATATAACTTTGTCTCTACCATCAAAGGTATGACTGAGGATACGGCGAAGAATATTGGTTTTTTGGTCAATCAGCAAGAGTTGAGACCAGATGAATTCCGTGGATTTTTGGATTTGGCAATGGAGAATTACAATATTGGCCCCATTATCCCCGAAAACAAAACCGAATTATCCTTGGCTGATGTTCCAAAACTGAAACAAATGAACGCTCTGGTCATCGCCAAACCACGGAAAGCATTTACAGACAATGAAAAAGTGATTATCGACCAATACATTATGAACGGCGGTAAAACGCTTTGGATGATAGACGCTGTGAATGCCGAAATGGACACGCTGTTCCAGGCTAAAAAAATAATGGCCTATCCTCTAGATCTGAATCTGACCGATTTTATGTTCAACTATGGTTTGAGAATTAATCCTGCTTTGGTCAAGGATATGAAAAAATCGGCTTTGGTGAGAATTGTATCCGGCGAAGTGGCTGGCAATCCGCAGTACAGCAGCTTCCTTTGGCCTTATTTCCCATTAGGAATCGCTGAAACCAAAAATCCGATTACCAAAAATATCAACCCAGTCAAATTCGAATTTCCAACTTCGATTGATACCTTGGGGAGAAAAAATATCAAAACCAGAGTTCTTTTCGAATCTAGCGAAAGAACAATGAGCAAAACCGTTCCAAATTACGTAGCACTTTCTGAAATCGTGCGGACAGACAGCATCGGCGAGATGGAACGCCCTACGCCTCCAAAGATTTTTGCGGTGGCTTTGGAAGGAAAATTCTCTTCAGCCTACGCGGCGAGAAGTGAAAAAAATGGCTATCCTGATTTCAAATCTCAAAGTCCGGACAATAAAATGCTCGTGATTGCCGACGGCGACATTGCCAGAAACCAAATGTGGAAAGGCGAGCCACTTCCTTTGGGCGAAGATTTGCTGACTAAAGAACATTATGGCAACGCACAGTTCCTGAGAAATGCTTTGGACTATCTTTTGGATGACAGCAATATAATGGAACTGCGAGACAGAACCATCGAAGTAAGATTACTAGATAGACAAAGAATAGACGAAGAAAAATCCGACTGGCAATGGATTAATCTGCTTTTACCATTAGGAATTTTGGGTGCTTTTGGGGCAGGATTTTATTTCCTAAGAAAGAAGATGTTTTCTTAAAACTCAAATCAATTTATTTCCCCGACCCTAAAGAGAGTAAATTGATTTTTCGCTCCCTTCAGGGGTCGGGGGAAACGAAGGAAGTTAATTTACACACATTAATTTAATAACAATGAAAAACCTTCATATAAATGAAAATCCCAACCATTCACGGATACATTGACAGAAGAATTTTAATCAACTTCACAGCTGAGCCAAAAGTAGTTGAGAAAATCATCCCATTTCCTTTTAGACCAAAACTTTATAAAGAAAAGGCAATCGTCGGAATTTGCTTGATAAGATTAAAAAACATTAAACCAAAAGGACTTCCTGATTTTGTTGGATTGAACTCAGAAAATGGCGCTCACAGAATTGCCGTTGAATGGGACGAAAATGAGGAAACCAAATCTGGTGTTTACATTCCACGGCGAGATACTTCACTTAAACTAAATGCTATTGTTGGCGGACGAATATTCCCTGGAAAACATTACCACGCAAAATTCAATGTCAATGAAAACGATGGAAATTATCACATTGACTTTAAAAGTTCTGATGAAACCGAAATTTTAATTGATGCTTCCGAAACAAATGTGTTTAATGACAATTCAATTTTTGAATCACTAAATAACGTTTCTGATTTTTTTGAAAAGGGAGAGCTTGGCTACTCTCCAAACAATGACAAATTCGAAGGACTTAGGTTAAAAACTTATCAATGGAAAGTTCGACCACTTGACGTGAAAAATGTAAAATCAACTTTTTTTGAGAATGAAGAATTTTTCCCAAAAGGCTCAGTCACCTTTGACAACGCTTTGTTGATGACAAATATTGAACACGAATGGAAAAGCGAAACGGACATATAAATAACCAAGGTAAAATGTCTGCGCTTCTCACATTTATTAACTTCAATATGAGTATTTTTGTCAAATCTTATTTTGATAATAATGAAAAACCTTCTATTAGCTTTAATTTCCGGAGTTTTGCTTGCCATCTCTTGGCCGACTTACGGGATTCCATTTTTTATATTTTTCGCGTTTGTTCCTCTATTAATGATGGAACACAACATTACCAAATTCAGTGACATTAAAAAGAAAAGGCTAGCCGTTTTTTGTTTTTCATACCTTACTTTTTTGATTTGGAACTTTGTTACTACTGGCTGGCTCTATAACTCGCAACTGCCTGACGGAAGCAAATCTCTTTTGGCCGTTCTGTTTCCGGTTTTAACCAATTCATTTTTTATGGCATTGGTTTTCCTAGCCTATCATTTGTATAAAAAAAGTCAGGGAACTTATTTCGGATTGGTATTTTTCGTAGCAATCTGGATGGCTTTTGAGAAACTTCATTTGGTTTGGGAATTTACCTGGCCGTGGCTGAATCTCGGGAATGTTTTTGCAGAATATCATCAGTTTATCCAATGGTATGATACTTTGGGCGCAACCGGCGGAAGTTTCTGGATTTTAATCTGTAATGTTCTTGGATTTTATACTTTGAGGATTTGGGAAGCTGGAAGAAAAAGAAAATCATTGATTAAAAATGTGTCGATGACTCTAGGTTTTATCATTCTTCCAATGGTGATTTCTTTAGTTAAATATTACCATTACAAACCTGAAACTGTTGGATCGATCAATGTGACGATGCTCCAGCCAGCGCTAGACCCATACAACGAAAAATACCAGAAAGACAGCTTGACGATTGAAAGTGATTTGCTGAAATTGGCGGCAGAAAATTCGGTTTTGCAAAGTGACAAAAAATCTAAAATCGATTTATATCTTTCTCCCGAAACATCGCTTCCCGGTCCAGGTTCTGTGAGTGAAAGAGGCTTCAACAACAGTTTGTTGATTAACAATATCAAGGGTTTCCTCTCTCAACATCCGAAATCAGTTTTCTCTGGTGGGATTTCCAGTTATTATGTTTACAAGGAAGACGAAGAAAAACCTTCGACAGCAAGTTATCTCGACAGACAAGGCATTTGGGTGGACGAGTATAATTCGGCAATACAAATTATTCCCAATCAGCAACCAGAAATTTATCACAAAGCAATGCTGGTTCCTGGTGTAGAGATTTTTCCTTACATCAATTTCTTCAAACCTATTTTAGGGAATGTGATGTTGGATTTGGGCGGAACTACACGCTCTCTGGGAATTTCAAAAGAAAGAAAAGTCTTCGCCAATTCTTTTAATAAATCTGTCATTGCACCCATCATTTGTTACGAAAGTATTTATGGCGAATTCGTGACCGGTTATGTGAAAAAAGGCGCCAATCTTCTAACGATTGTGACCAATGATTCTTGGTGGGGCTATTCGCAAGGTCATAAGCAACTATTGGTTTATGCCAAACTGCGCGCAATAGAAACCCGACGCGAAATTGCCAGAGCGGCGAACAGCGGAACAAGCGCGCACATCAACTCGAGAGGCGATATTGTAGATGAATTACCTTACGGTGCAAAAGGAGTATTGACAGCAAAGATGAATCTGATAAACAAAGAAACTTTTTACACCAAAAGTGGCGATTTTCTTACCCGACTATGTCTTTTCGTGATTGGCGCTTTGTTGCTTTTTATTCCTGGGAGAAAGTATTTGACAAAGAAGAAATAGGTTTGAGAGGTTTAGAGTTGGAGAATTTATGAGTTATTCTTTAAATAAAAAACCTAAAACTCCCAGATCTCAAACTTAAAGATTCGGCAAATACCTTTCCTTAATCATATTCAAATGATGAATATTATGACCAACGATTAGCTTCCCGATTGTTCCTACTTTGATGTCATTGCCATTTACGATTCCAATCAATTGAAGGGCTTCTTCAGGCAGATTTTTAAAGAATTTGACCGATAATTTTCTGGTTAATTTGAATTCTTTGATCAGACTTTTTAAAGTCCGGGTTTCCGCATAAGAATTATCTGCCCAGGCTTCTTCATCAAAACCTGAAACCAATGATTGGTCATTTCTGGAAAATCTGAGTGCACGATAAGCAAAGACTTTTTCTGTGTCGATAAGGTGTTGCAAAAGTATTTTCAGCGTCCATTTGCCATCGGCATAAGCAAAGTTGCCTTGTTCCTCGGAAAGTGATTCATAGATTTCCAAAGTCGCATCGGAAACCGCTTTCATTTCCTCAATCCAATGTTCGGAAGGAACCAAATCCAAATAGCGCTGTATATATTTTTCGAATTCTGTCATAATTAATTCAAAGTTTAAAATTCAAGATTTTAAGTTTTTGGACATTGCCATCAAATCATTTATAAATAAACATTCATTGCTTATGATTCCACTTCCCATTCATAGAAATTCACTTCATCATATTTTTTGAAACCTGCGCTTGGGTATAATTGATTTCCAATCATATTTTCTTTTCCGGTTTCGAGGTACATTCCGCAAGAGTCGGAGGTTCTGCAAAGTTCTTTCGCTTCATCTATCAATGCTTTGGAAAAACCTTTCCCTCGATATTCTGAATTTATAAAAAGGTCGTTCAGTAACCAATAACGTTTCATTCTCGTGGATGAAAACAGGGGATATAGCTGAACAAATCCGCCCAATTTTCCGTCCTCTTCCACCACAAAAATCTCAGAATCTCCGTTTTCTAATCTTTCAGAAATGAATTGTTCCGCACCGGAAATATCAGAAGTTTTGTGATAGAACATTCTGTACTCATCAAACAATTGTGCGAGTTGAGACAAGTCATCGATGGTTGCTTTTCTTGTATTATTCTTCATCGTCTTCATATTGTTCAAGGTAATAAGTAAAGGTGAAATCTTCCACTTCATCCTCCGCATCTTCCAAAGTCGTTAAAAGGTCTTCGAAAGTCTCGAGTTGGTCCACGCTCATATTCACAAACTCTAGGTGAAGAGGCAGTTCCAAACCTCCGGAAATCACATCCGAAAGTGCATCCAGATTATCTCCAAAATGTTCCGGTAACTCTAATTTTGATTTCAGTTCTGTATAAAAATCTTCGTAATCTCCGATGTTTATAAAATCGATGTATGCTTCTTTCATTTTTATTTTTTGTTAGAAGTTGGATGATGGGTGATGGATGCTTCTCTTCTGACTTCCGTCTCCTATCCTTTTATTGTTTCTCAAACGATTTGTAGTGGTTTTTCGTTAGCCAAACGTCGCCATTTTTGGTAAATACAATTCGGTCTGCACCACGGTTTCCACAATTGTAATTGACATCAGCTTCGTAATATTGTTCGCCTTTTGGCAGTTGTTTTTCCCGATTACTGAATTTATCTCCTCCAATTGCTTTTCCAGGCAAAACATCGCAAAGATTTCCTTTGGAAGGATTCCAGCCTTTGCTTTTTGCCTCAGATTTTGTGATATAATAATTGGGTAACTGATGATTGGACTTGACGAAAGAAATTACTTTTGTTTCATTCGACAGTTCTTCTATCGAATTTTGTTCCGAGGATTTTTCTGTATCAAATTTAGTTTCAGATTGATTGTCAAATTGCTCAACTTGCGACTTCGGACTTCCAGCATCCGACTTTCTTTCAATTTTGTAATTCGTAATAAGATACATCATCGATATTCCTGCAAAAGCACCGACGAGAAAGAATAAAAGGGTTTTTAGTTTCGGATTCATTGATGAAAATTTCTACGCTAAAATACAGAAAACATCGATTCTTAAAGCAGAAAAAACAAATTTTAAAAATAATTTCTCCTAAGCCGAATTTTTCTATATTTGACAGCAAAGATAAAGATATGAACTCCGACACAATGGATAACTTAAAAATGATAGCAGAAACGGCAAAAGACTTCGCTGAAAAAAATATCCGCCCAAACATTATGGATTGGGACGAGAGCCAGACCTTCCCTGTAGAATTGTTTCACCAATTGGGAGAATTAGGTTTTATGGGAATTGTAATTCCTGAAGAATACGGTGGCTCCGGTCTTGGCTATCAGGAATATGTGACTATTCTGGACGAGATTTCTCAGGTAGATCCATCGATTGGATTGTCTGTTGCGGCGCACAATTCGCTTTGTACCAATCACATTTATGAATTCGGGAATGAAGAGCAGAGAAGAAAATGGTTACCACAATTGGCATCCGGAAAAGTAATTGGTGCCTGGGGATTGACCGAACACAACACAGGTTCTGACTCTGGCGGTATGTCTACAACAGCTGTCAAGGATGGCGATGACTGGATCATCAACGGTGCAAAAAACTTTATCACGCACGCTATTTCCGGAGATATAGCAGTTGTAATGACAAGAACTGGCGAGAAAGGTGCGAAAAATAATTCCACAGCTTTTGTTCTAGAAAAAGGAATGGCAGGTTTCACTTCCGGCAAAAAAGAAAATAAATTGGGAATGCGTGCTTCAGAAACAGCAGAGCTGATTTTCGATAATGTCCGAGTTCCGGACTCTCACAGATTGGGAGAGGTTGGAAGCGGTTTCAAACAGGCAATGAAAATCCTGGACGGCGGTCGTATTTCGATAGCTGCATTGAGTTTGGGAATTGCGAGAGGCGCTTATAAAGCAGCTTTGAAATATGCTCAGGAAAGACATCAGTTCGGAAAAGCAATTTCCAGTTTTCAGGCTGTTAACTTTATGTTGGCTGATATGGCCACAGAGATTGACGCTTCCGAATTATTAATCAGAAGAGCATCTGATCTGAAAAATGCGAAGCAAAAAATGACGCGTGAAGGTGCAATGGCCAAATTGTATGCTTCCGAAGCTTGTGTAAGAATTTCTAATAACGCAGTTCAAATCTTCGGTGGTTACGGCTATACAAAAGACTTCCCTGTTGAAAAATTTTACCGAGATTCCAAACTATGTACCATTGGCGAAGGAACTTCCGAAATCCAGAGATTGGTGATTGGAAGGGATATTACCTCTTAAGAATTTAAAATTAAAACATTAATATTTTATAAATGCTGTCTCCTTGGACGGCATTTTTTATATTTGTTAAAATTTTAGAAAAATAATGGAAAAATTAGATAGCCTGAATCAGGTAGCCGAATTTCACAAAACCTTTAACGCTCCAGTTTTGGATATGCCACAGATTCCTTCAAAAGAACGTGCAGCTTTGAGAGTCAGCCTTTTGCAAGAAGAATTGGACGAGTTGAAAAAAGCGATCGATGACAATGATTTGGTGGAAGTTGCAGATGCACTTTGCGATTTGCAATACGTTTTGAGCGGTGCGGTTTTGGAATTTGGTTTGGGCGAAAAATTTGTGGAACTGTTTAATGAGGTCCAGCGTTCTAATATGTCCAAAGCTTGTGATAACGAAGTTCAGGCTCAGGAAACTGTCGAATTCTATAAAGCTAAAGGAACTGATGCTTATTACGAAAAGTCCGGCGACAAATATAATGTTCACCGTGTTGCAGACAACAAGGTGCTGAAGAATAAATATTACTCTGCAGCTGACTTGGCTTCTTTATTAAAATAAATATACACTCTCTCAGATTCAGCAAATATTGCAGATAAAGATCAGCTCAATCTAGTAAATCAGGGAGAGACTTAATTCCCTCAATTGGGTGAATAAATAAAAACATAATGAAAAAAATCTCAATTTTATTAGGAATAATCGCATTGACCACTATTAATTCCTGCGCAGAAAGAGTCATTGTAAACCGAGAAGTAGAGTCCAAGAACGATGGCAAAATGCTGTTGGGAACGCAAACTCTCGACCAGTTTAAAAAAGAGCCATTCAAAACTTGGTTTGATGAAGAGTACAACCGCTATCAAGTTGACCAAACAAGCTTAACCGAATTGAGAAAAGAAAAACTTAATTCTTATAGTTTGGTTGTCTTTGTCGGAAGCTGGTGCGAAGACAGCCACAGAGAATTTCCAAGATTGATCAAGATTTTGGACGCTTTAAAATACAACACAGAGAAAATGCAAATCATTGCCGTGAACCGTAAAAAGGAATCACCAGCAGGTGAAGAAGGCTTGTACAATATTACTCGGGTTCCCACCATCATCGTCAAAAAATACGGAAAAGAAGTGGGGAGAATTACAGAAATGCCTGAAACTGGATATTTGGAAAGAGATTTGCTAAACATTCTGAAAAAAGACAATTCAGGTTTATTTAACTAAAAAATCATTCTCGCAGATTTTTAGACAATTGAAATCAGCTCAATTGGCGTAATCTTCGAGAAAAAATTTTAGTTAATCTCCTTTTGTCACAAATTCTAAATCAATGGTAAAATATACAGGTTTACTTTCTTTTATTTTTGGGATTATTCTCACGGTTTTCATCTTCCTTTCTTGGAGAAGTTGCAACAAAAAAGATGATGCTACTTTGATCAATCAAGATTATTATCTGATTACTAATCAAATCCAGAAAATGAACAAAATGGTTGTTTTGGAGCAAGATTTCTCTAGCTTCCAAACCCATAGAAGTTCGGCGGCAACCGTTGCAGGATTTGACATTTTGCCAAGAGAAATGGTACTTTTCACGACTGCAAAAGCACAAGTTTCCTACGATTTGAAAAAAATGAAAATCGATGTTGATACCACTCATAAAAAAGTCATCATCAACGAATTGCCTCAACCGGAAATTAGGATTTTTCCCGATGTGAAAATTCATTTTATGGATGATTACGCCGTGAATAGATTCAAACAAAGCGACATCAACAGTATTATGGAATCTGCCAAGAAAAATATGGCCAAAAGTGTGAATCAAAACCAACTAAAACAGGAAAGTAAAAAACAACTGAAAGAAAATCTTAACGAAATTTTTGTTTTGGCAAAAGCCTTGCATTATTCGATAGAAGACAAAACGGAAACGTTTGCTTCTACCGAACTATAAAAAATTAAAGTTATGAATCCTGATAGAAAAACCGAAAACAGCAACTCTGCCGAGAATAAAAAGCAGAACGAAGATTTTAAGAATATTCCTGCTGCATCAGATAAAAAAAATCCGCCAGATATTGATAAACAAGACATCGAAAAAGGTTCTAAAATCAATCAAGACGGAAAAACAGACAACACAGAAAAAAATTAATCACTTACAGAAATTACTCAGCAGCTTTTCAATTTTATTTGAAAAGCTGTTTTTGTATCCAAAATAATCGTACTTTAGTATTGTAAATCAATCGATAAAAAACATTGATTCTCACTGTGTTCTAACATTTCTATTCACCAAAAATTAAAAGTTATGTCTTATATTGTTATAGGACTTTTTCCAAATCAGGTGGAAGTTGACAAAGTCCTCACAAAATTAGAAAACGCAGGCTACTACGATTACAGCATTTCTCACTCCGAAACAGAAATCCTGCAAGACGCAGACATCAAGAAAAAAAACGGCTTTTGGAACTGGTTGTTTGATGACAATCACATAGACCTCGTCCGTTTTGAATACGCAAGCATCGACCACAACACCATTACCGTCCATCTGAAAACCGAACAGGACGCACACATCGTGAGAGACATCCTGGACCACAATGGCGCCGTGAATGTCGAAGAAAAAACCCAAAATTATATGGCAGAAAATTACGCTACTCGTGAATACTCGGTTTCCGAAACTACCAATGCGAGAATCATAGCCAAAGCCAAAAACAATTTATTTTTTACCAACGACAGAAAACCGCACCATCATCACGACAAAAGAATCGCAGACGAAATTGACGGCTTGGGAATTACCAAATTCAGTTAAGAATCATTGGGGCAGCTATTCCGTCCTCCACTCCCACTCTTTTTTTGCAGGAAGATTGGTGTTGCCCATAGAATTTCTGCACAGCAAAAAAAGGAGTTCCGTTCAGGCCGGGCTGCAAAACATCCGAATTCCGAAACCCATTTCGATTTCACAATCAACTAAAACCTTTCAACAACTTTGAGAGGTTTTTTCACATAAGAATCTTAAAGAAAGTTAAAATTTGATCTCACCGAGATTCTGCCACAATTTTTGTTTAGTCTAGGAAAGATATGTTTAACACCAAAAAATATTATTATGTCTTATACCATTATCGGGATTTTTCCCAACGAAAATGAAAGCAGAAATGTCATTACCAAATTAGAAGAAGCCGGATTGTACGATTATTCTCTAGCCAATTCAGAATTGGAAGCTTTGGACAAGATAGAAGAACCAAAAGAACAAAGTTTCTTCGACTGGCTTTTTGACAGAGATCCAATAGAAAAAGACCGATACGAATATGCAAGCATTAACAGTCACACCATCTCAGTTTACACAGAAACAGAAGACGATGCCCATGCAGCCAAAAAAATTCTTGATGACAATGGTGCCATAGATGTTGAGGAAAAAACAAGAGGATACCTATCAGAAAAATATCCGGACAGCCATAAAGAATATCCGATATCAGAATCTACAAGAGCCAGAATCATCGCAAAAGCTAAGAACAATTTGTATTTTACTGGCGAAAGAAGCGAAGCTTACACACCAGAAAAAGGAATGTCAGACGAGATGGACTCGCAAGGGAGAAAAGATTAAAACCAATCACATCCAGATAAATAACTTTACACTTTGATAAGGACTGAAAAATTTCGGTCCTTATTTTTTTGTGATCAATTGGCTGAAAAGCAAATTTATGTCGTGTCTCGTAACGCAGAATTTCGTAAATTTGCAGACATTATTTTTAAACCATTATGCTAAAAATTACACTTCCTGATGGCAGCATCAGAGAATATGAAGGAGCAGTTACTCCACTACAAGTTGCGCAAAGTATCAGTGACGGCTTGGCAAGAAATACCATTTCTGCCATCGTAAACGGAAAACAGACAGAAGTAGAAACCACAATCACGGAGGATTCTACAGTGCAGCTTTTGACGTGGAATGACGATATGGGAAAAAAAGCATTCTGGCATTCTTCTGCTCACTTGCTGGCCCAGGCGATTATGGAATTTTACCCTGATGCCAAGCTGACAATCGGACCTGCAATCGCCAACGGTTTCTACTATGATGTAGATTTCGGAGGAGAACCTTTGTCTGAGAAAGACTTCGAAAAGTTGGAGAAAAAAATCTTGGAAAATGCAAAGAAAAACTCCACTTTCAGCCTTCGTGAAGTTTCCAAAGCAGATGCCTTGAAAGAATACGCAGACAATCCTTTCAAAACAGAATTGATTCAAAATCTACCTGATGGTGAAATCACTTTTGTGACACACGATAACTTCACAGATCTTTGTAGAGGCGGTCACATCCCTTCGACTGGCATCGTGAAAGCTGTAAAAATATTGAATGCAGCGGGAGCTTATTGGAGAGGCGATGAGAAAAACCCTCAGCTGACAAGAGTTTACGGTATTTCTTTCCCAAAGCAAAAAGAACTGACCGAATATCTTGAAAGACTTGAAGAAGCAAAAAGACGTGACCACAGAAAATTAGGAAAAGAATTGGGCATTTTTGCATTCTCTGACAAAGTAGGTCAAGGTTTGCCACTTTGGTTGCCAAAAGGTGCCGCTTTGAGAAAGAAATTGGAAGAATTCCTATCCAAAGCCCAGAAAAAACAAGGTTATGAATTTGTGATTTCTCCGCATATTGGCGCAAAGGAATTATATATCACTTCCGGACACTGGGAAAAATATGGAGAAGATAGCTTCCAGCCTATCAAAACACCAAATGAAGGAGAAGAATTTTTGTTGAAACCAATGAACTGTCCGCACCACTGTGAGATTTATAAAGCACAACAATGGTCTTATAAAGATTTACCGAAGCGTTATGCAGAATTTGGGACTGTTTACAGATATGAGCAGTCTGGAGAGTTGCACGGCTTGACGAGAGTTCGTGGATTCACTCAGGATGATGCGCACCTTTTCTGTACGCCAGACCAATTGTTACAGGAATTTGAAAAAGTAATTGATCTTGTTTTATACGTTTTCGGTTCGCTTGGATTTGCTGACTTTACGGCTCAGATTTCACTGCGAGATAGAGAAAACAGAGAAAAATATATAGGCTCCGATGAGAATTGGGAAAAAGCAGAAAACGCTATCGTCACCGCAGCCAAAGCAAAAGGTCTGAAAACTGTAACGGAGTATGGTGAAGCGGCTTTCTACGGACCTAAACTTGACTTTATGGTAAAAGATGCTTTAGGAAGAAGCTGGCAGCTGGGAACCATCCAGGTGGATTACAATTTGCCAGAAAGATTTGACCTTTGGTACAACGGAAGCGATAATGAAAAGCACAGACCAGTGATGATTCACCGAGCGCCGTTCGGTTCTATGGAACGTTTTATTGCGATTTTGATAGAAAATACGGCGGGAGATTTTCCACTTTGGCTTAGTCCTGAGCAGTTCACAATTTTACCAATAAGTGAAAAATATTCAGATTATGCAAAAAAAGTTTCAGAATCATTGGAAATTCACGATATTTGCGGACTGATAGACGACAGAAACGAGAAAACGGGTAAAAAAATCCGTGATGCTGAATTGAAAAAGCTTCCTTTTATGCTTATTGTTGGCGAAAATGAAGAAAACAACGGCACAATTTCTGTAAGAAGAAGAGGCGAAGGTGATTTGGGAGAAATGAAAGTTGAAGACTTCATCAGCTACTTCAAAGAGCAGGCAAAACCCGCATTTGAATTAGGAGCGAACCAATAATCTGAATTAATTATTAATTTTAAAATTTTAAAACCATAGCACTAAAAAGAAACAACAGCAGAGGTCCGATGAGACGTCCAGTCCAAGAAGACCTTCATCAAACCAACGACAAAATCCGCGCAAGGGAAGTTCGTTTGGTTGGAGAAAATGTAGAACCTGGAGTTTATCCATTGTCTAAAGCTTTAGAACTAGCAAGAGAGCAAGAGCTTGATCTTGTTGTGATTTCTGATAAAGCAGAGCCTTACATCTCTCGTATTCTGGATTATAAAAAATTCTTGTACGAGCAAAAAAAGAAAACCAAAGAGCTAAAAGCGAAGCAAGTCAAAGTAGTTGTAAAGGAAATCAGATTCGGTCCTCAGACGGATGATCATGATTACGACTTCAAGAAAAAGCATGCCGAAAAGTTCCTGGAAGAAGGTTCTAAACTGAAGACTTACGTTTTCTTCAAAGGACGTTCTATTATTTTCAAAGATCAAGGAGAGATTCTTCTTTTGAAACTTGCACAAGACCTGGAGCACGTTGGAAAAGTGGATCAGCTTCCTAAATTAGAAGGAAAAAGAATGATTATGATGATGAGCCCTAAGAAGCCTGCGAAATAATATGTAATACAGCGAATTAGATAGAAAACCTCAAATTAATTTTTGAGGTTTTTTCATGGCCTAACTTTCAGAATTTTTTCGTAATTTTGCAAACTATTATTCTTAAACACGTTTGGGAATATTGATAAGGATATTGATAACAAAACATAAAAAGCAGAACAATGCCAAAATTAAAAACGAAATCAGGTGCTAAAAAGCGTTTTGCTCTTACCGGAACTGGAAAGATCAAAAGAAAGAATGCTTTCAAAAGCCACATCTTGACAAAGAAAGAAACTAAGCAAAAGAGAAATCTAACGCAAACTTCTTACGTTGCAGAAGTGGACAAGAAAAGCGTTCTACGTCAGTTAGCTTTAAAGTAGTTTTTATAAATCATTTCGGTTTATAAGAATTCAAAAAAATTCAACAATTAACCCTGAAACGGTGCAACTAAGAGAATTAATAATTATTAATTATTTTCCGCCCTTTTCAAAAAAACAATTAAAATTATGCCAAGATCAGTAAATTCTGTAGCGTCTAGAGCGCGTAGAAAAAAAGTTTTAAAAAAGGCTAAAGGTTTTTTCGGTAGAAGAAAGAACGTTTGGACAGTAGCAAAAAACGCGGTAGAAAAAGCAATGTCTTATGCTTACCGTGGTAGAAAAGAGAAAAAGAGAAGTTTCAGAAGCCTTTGGGTAACTCGTATCAATGCGGGTGCTAGAGAGCACGGAATGTCTTACTCTCAATTTATGGGAGCTCTTAAGAAAAACAACATCGAGCTAAACAGAAAAGTTCTTGCAGACCTTGCAATGAACCATCCAGAAGCTTTCAAAGCTGTTGTAGATCAAGTAAAATAATTACAAATCTTTGTTATCAATATAAAATCCTGAGAAATTCTCAGGATTTTTTTTATTTTTGCTGAAATTTTTAAATAATGATTAAAAGAACCATAATTTCTTTTATACTTGTTGCAAGTCTCAATTTTGCAAAATCTCAAACCTTTATCCAAGCATATCAAGACAGAGCCAATCTCATTTCGCAAGCAAACATCAATTCCTCCTTGCAGGAATTCGAAGCTTTGGGAGTAAAAAGAACCGGTACAACACAGAACACGAATGCTTTCAATTGGATCAAAAACAAATATACTTCCTATGGATATACCACTGCAAATTTTCAGGAACACGCTTGGACCGCAAATGGTTACTCCTCAAAAAACCTGATTGTCACAAAAACAGGAACGCTCTATCCCAATAAATTTGTCATTGTTTGTGGACATTTTGATTCCATTAACGGACCTGGAACCAATGACAATGGTAGCGGAACTTCTATCATCTTAGAAATAGCAAGAATTCTAAAAGACGTACCCACTGAATATTCCATCAAATTCATTCATTTTTCCGGTGAAGAGCAAGGTCTTTTAGGAAGCTCCAGATATGTTTCTCAAATCGTAAATGGAACCAATCCTAAAATGGATATCAAACTGGTTATCAATCTGGATCAGGTTGGTGGTCTAGCTTCCAAAAGCAATACAAAACTGTATCATGATAAAGATCTGGCGAATCCGGCAAGCAATAATGCCGCAGCAGCAACTGCAGTACAGGAATTGGCTAACTGTACACTACTCTACTCGCCTTTGGGAGTAGATTTTGATCCAGCGGAAAGCACAGACTATGTTCCCTTCCAGCAAAATGGTGAGATCATTACTGGATATTGGGAATACGAAGGTGGATATAACAATCCGTATGTTCATACTGCCAATGATCTTTTGATAAATATGGATCCGGTTTATGTTTTGAATGTAGGGAAATCGGCAATTGGATCTGTACAGCATTTTGCAGTTGCTTCAAAAACAATTTTAGCTGTTAATGAAAGCTCAAAAATATTAGAATCTATTCAATTTTATCCAAATCCTGTTAAGAATATTTTGAATTTGAAAATAGACCAATCAGTAAAAAATTTCACATTTGAAATGACTGATATGAGCGGAAATCAAGTTTTAATAAATCAAGAAAATATCCATCAAATTGATATCTCAAAATTGTCACCGGGTGTTTATTTTGGAACAGTAATGGTTGATAATCAAAAAATTACTAAAAAAATTATAATTGAATAATAATTACAGATTATAATTAATACATAAAATCAAAAGTACTTACTAAAAGTTTGTAAAAAAAACCGGTTGAAAATTCAATCGGTTTTTTTATTAAAATTTTTCTATTAATTCTTAATCAACTTCTTAAACATTTAATCTAAAATATTAACAAGATGAAAACTCTTGAGGACGTTACTATTGGTACTATTATAAACCTATTTATAAATCCATTAATAAAAAAATAAAATCATTTTTTAATACAATTTTTTTAATCTTTCCTTTTTTACAGTTCCCGAATATTCCGAAAAGTAAGATTTACTCTAGGTTTCATCGGTCTGGTAGATTTTGCAATACGATGTTCCCATTTGGTCTGCAAATCTCCTTTCATAATCAATAATGAACCGTGTTGGAGAGGCAAACTATATTTATGCTGATGATTGTCTTTTTTCCTGAAATCAAAATTCCGCACTTGCCCGAAACTCACCGAGGCAATCACAGGCCGATTTCCCAAGTCGCTTTCCTTGTCACGATGCCAAGCCACAGAATCGTTCCCGTCTCGGTACAAATTAAGCAAAACAGAATTAAACTGATGGCCTGTCAGCTTCTGGATTTTATATTTCAGACCCAAAAGTTCCGGCGTCCAGGCATTCACGCTGAACTCATTCCCTCCCAGATGATAAGATTTTTCATCATCACCATACCAAGCAGTTAAACGTGGCGTCAGGACTTCTTTGTCAAACATTTTTTGTGTACTCTGTTTCCACGGCACATTTTCTATCAGATTCTTTTCTATTTCTGTTGCTCTTTCCTCAGACAAAAAATGTTCGGTATAGTCCAATAACTCGGTGGGAAATTGGTAATACTCGCCGGCATCAAACAAACTGAGTTGCATATCTGTGCTGTATGTTCTAAAATTACTTCGCATTTGAAACTTTATTATCCAATTCTTTAATATCTTTTCTGATTTCCAAAAACATCTCTTTCAAATTATAATGATCAAAATTATCGGGCTCAAAATCCTCAGGAAAAATCCCCGATGCGTATTGCCAGATTTCCACAATATCACCCAGCGGAATTTCATAAGGCTTGTAAAAAGAATTGTCCGCAGAAACTTCAATCGATTTTTTCTTATGAGCTTTGAAGCGTTTGTAAGAAATCCCGTCATTCAAAGTCACGAAAATGTAACTTTTATTGACTTTCAAATCCTCAATATCTTCAACATACTTTCCAATGATGAAAGAACCATCTTTGAAAGGTGGCATAGAATCGCCCTGTGCAGGAAAAGCCCTATATTTTCCATTGGTCAAAAATGGTAACGAGATTCTTTGCAGACTTTCGATATATTCTGGGTCGCTGTAACCAGACAAGTAACCCATAGACGCTTTCTGAGGAATAATCTCTATGCTGTTATTCCCCAACTCATCGACAATGATGGGCAACAAAATCCTGTTATCCGGCAGGTTCATCATTTCTTCCAAAGGATATTTCCGGATATCGACGGTAAGAAGCAAATCGATGCTGATATTAAAAAATTTTGACATTTTTATCAACACCTCTATCGGCGGTTCGGAGCGTCCGTCTTCGTAGGAAACGTATCTGGACCGCGTGATGATTAGAGTATCTGCCAACTCTTGTTGAGTGGTCATTTTCTTAGCTCTCAAAAACCTGATGTTATCTGAAAAAATTGACATTGTTATAATTTGTAACAACAAAAATACAAATTTTGTTCAAATATGTAACTAATTTTGTCACGTGAATCGTGCAATTGTACATATGGATCTGGATACGTTTTTCGTTTCGTGCGTGAGGCTAAACCACTCTGAACTGAACGGAATCCCACTTATCATCGGTGGTGGCGACCGTGGTGTGGTGGCTTCCTGCTCGTATGAAGCTCGGAAATTCGGGGTTCGTTCTGCGATGCCGATAAAAATGGCACTCCGGCTTTGTCCCGATGCAAAAATCGTAAAAGGCGATTACGAACATTTTTCCAAAATGTCACATCTTGTAACCGAAGTGATTCAGGAAAAAGTTCCCGTGATGGAAAAAGCGAGCATTGACGAGTTTTATCTTGACCTGTCCGGAATGGACAAATTTTTCGGCTGTTATCAATGGACTAAGGAAATTGCATCGGCCGTAAAAAATGAGACAGGACTTCCTATTAGTTTTGCGTTGTCCAATAATAAAACCGTTTCAAAAATCGGAACAGGAGAATCCAAGCCAGAAGGAAAATTTCAAATCAGGGAAACGGAAATCAAACCATTTTTGAATCCGCTTTCTGTGAAAAAAATCCCGATGGTGGGCGACAAAACCTTTCAGCTTCTTTCGAGAATTGGTGTCCGAACGATTCATACACTTTCTGAGATGCCAGTTCTGGTACTCCAGCAGATGATGGGCGAAAACGGAAAAGAACTTTGGAAAAAAGCCAATGGCATAGACGAAAATCCCGTGGTTCCATATTCGGAAAGAAAATCAATTTCTATGGAACGCACATTTGCAACAGATTCCATCGATATTTTGGAAATAAAAAGACTCATTTCCGGAATGGCAGAAAAGCTAGCCTACCAACTGAGACAGGAAAAATGGCTGACTTCCACCGTTGTCATCAAAATCCGCTATTCCAATTTTGATACGGAAACCAAACAGCACAAAATTGCTTACACGTCTGCCGACCACACTTTGTCCAAAGTCGCATTGGAACTTTTTAACAAAGTTCATACGAGAAGAATGCGCATCAGATTAATCGGTTTGCGTTTTACGGATTTGGTTCACGGCCATCATCAGATGAATCTTTTTGAGGACACCGAAGAGCAAATGAACCTTTATCAAACGATGGATTATCTCAAAAATCGGTTTGGGAAAGATATTCTTGGGCGCGCTTCGGGCTTTGATTTCGGTCAATAATTTTTAAATTTTAATTCAATGTATCTCAATTGCCATTCCTATCACAGCCTTCGTTACGGTACTTTATCCATTGATGAACTCATTGGTCAGGCTAATGATTTGGGCATTAAAACAATGGTTTTGACGGACATCAATACCGTAACAGCAATCTATGAATTCAAAAAAAAATGTGAAAATGCCGGCATCAAACCCATTGCTGGCATTGAGGTCAGAAAGGAAAACCGACTGCTTTATGTTGCCATTGCGAAGGAATTCAGCGGAATTGGCGAAGTGAATCAAATTTTGACTGAATATAATTGTGACGGCGCTGAACTTTCTGAAACAGCGCCAAATTACAATCAAGTTTTCGTGATTTATCCCATTCAAAACATTCCTGAATCATTAAAAGAAAACGAATTCATCGGCGTTCGGGAAGAGGAAATTAATCTTTTGATTCGGCCGGAATTTAAAGATAAAATCAATAAAATGGTGATTTTGCAACCTGTCACATTCAGTTCAAAAAGAGAATATAATCTTCATAAAATACTGAGAGCCATTGATGAAAACACTTTGATTTCTCAACTTTCAGAGAATGATGTCTGCAGAAAATCAGAATATTTTAAACCCGAAATTAATTTAATAAAATCATTCGATCGCTATCCAGAAATCATTAACAACACCAAAAAAATCCTCGCTGAATGTAGTTTTGAATTTGTTTACAAAGAACGTGGAAGCAAAGAAAATAAGAACAAAAAACATTTTACAGAATCCTTTGAAGAGGATATGAAATTATTGACCAGGCTTGCTTATTCTGGTTTGGAGAAACGATATGAAGCCAATGATGAAGTCGCCAGAAAAAGAGTTGAAAAGGAGCTCAAAGTGATTGGAGAACTCAAATTTTCAGCTTATTTTTTGATTACCTGGGATATTGTGCAATACAGCAACAAGATGGGTTTTATGCACGTCGGTCGCGGAAGTGGCGCCAATTCTATCGTGAGTTACTGCCTGGGAATTACCGATATTTGTCCTATAGAACTGGATCTTTATTTTGAACGATTCCTGAACCTGAACCGGACATCGCCACCCGATTTCGACATCGATTGGAGCTGGCAAAACCGTGATGTCATCATCCAATATATTTTCAATAAATATGGAAAAGACCACGTAGCTTTTTGCGGAACGAATGTGGAATTCAAATACAAATCGATTTTTCGGGAAGTTGGAAAAGCGTTTGGCCTGCCGAAAGAAGAGCTGGATAATCTAGCCGGAAAATCGATGGAACATCACGAAGTCAATTCTGTGGTAAAACTTGTTCATAAATATGGAAAGTTATTAGAAAAATTCCCGAATCAAAGGAGTATGCACGCCTGTGGCATATTGATTTCGGAAGAACCGATTACCACTTACACCGCTTTGGAAATGCCTCCGAAAGGCTTCCCGATTGCCCAATTTGATATGAATGTGGCGGAAGATATTGGTCTGGAAAAGTTTGATATTCTTTCTCAACGAGGACTTGGAACCATTAATGACACCGTAGAATTGATTAAAAAAAATTGCGGAATCGAAGTGGATATTCGCAATACTTCTATTTCTAAGGACGAAGCTGTTTGTAATCAATATTTAGCAATCGGAAAAACTATAGGCTGTTTCTATATCGAAAGTCCAGCAATGCGTGGATTATTGCGACGGTTGAAATGCAGTGACTACCGAACTTTAGTCGCCGCGTCGTCTATCATCCGGCCCGGCGTTGCACAAAGCGGAATGATGCGGGAATATATTTTCCGCCATAACCATCCGAATCAGTTTGAATATTTTCATCCTGTGTTTGAGAAGAATCTGAAGGAAACTTATGGCATAATGGTTTACCAAGAAGATGTGATAAAGATTGCCCAATATTTTGGAGGACTGTCCCACGCCGATGGTGATATTTTGAGACGGGCGATGAGCGGAAAAGAACGTTCGATTCAAAAATTGAATGAAGTTAAAATCAACTTTTTCGAATCTTGTAAAAAACAAGGACATTCTGAGCAGATGACTGCGGAGGCTTTTCGGCAGATTCAGTCGTTTGCGGGTTATTCTTTTTGCAAGGCGCACTCGGCTTCCTATGCTGTGGAAAGTTATCAAAGTTTGTATCTAAAGGTTTACTATCCATTGGAGTTTATGGTTTCGGTCATCAATAATCAAGGGGGGTTTTATCGGACAGAAGTTTATATTCACGAAGCGAGAATGTCTGGTGCGGGTGTTCAAAATCCGTGTGTGAACAACAGCGAATATCAATCAGTTTTGAAAGGAAAAGAAATCTATTTGGGATTTATGCTTTTACAATCGCTGGAAACGAAAATTGCTCAAATAATTTCTGAAGAACGGGAAAAAAATGGTGATTATAAATCATTAGAAAACTTCATCAAACGTATTCCGATTGGAATTGAAACGATTCAGATTCTGATTTTCATTGGTGCATTCCGATTTACGGGAAAGCAGAAAAACGAACTTTTGGTGGAGGCGAGATTATTATTAATCAACTACAAAATCGAAAACAGAAATATTGCCCTTTTCGATGAACCCGTAAGCGAATTCAAACTGCCGGAACTGAGAAGAGAAGCGTTTGAAGATGCTTTTGATGAACTGGAGATCATCGGATTTCCTGTTTCCTGCAGTCCGTTTGACTTGTTACAAACTAAATTCAGAGGAAATGTCTACGTAAAAGACCTGCTGAAATTTCATAAAAGTCAGGTAAAAATGCTGGCTTATCTCATTTCCAGAAAACACGTTCCAACGAAGAAGGGCGCCATGTTCTTCGGAACCTGGATAGATGCGAACGGTGATTATTTTGATACCGCTCATTTTCCGGACAGTTTGAAACAATACGATTTTCAGGGTGGCGGTTGTTATCTTTTGCTGGGAACGGTGGAAGTAGATTATCATTTCCCTACGATAACGATTCATAAAATGGCGAAGATGCCAATGATTCCGGATCCGAGATATGCTTATGACAAAGACAAGGAATATGCTGTCCATAAGCAGATGAAAGAAGACATCAGTATGACTTCCCGAAAACCTTATCCGCAGGCGCACGAAATTAATTTGCCTAGGCAGAAGTTTAGTTAAAAAAAACGATTACTAAAAGTAACCGTTTATTGTATTTCCGAACTCAGCCCTCTGTCCAGCAACGCCTGATTCATTGGTTTAAGTTTCTCTAATGCCCCAGTTTTCACAGTGCATTTTCCTTTGTAATGCACTAAAATTGTACATTGCTCGGCCTGTTTCAAAGTATGTTCACAAATCTCAATAAGACACATTATGACAAAATCAAACGTATTAACATCATCATTGTGAAGTACTAATTTATAGACTTCGTCTTCCTGCTCCATAACCAATACTTCTTCGTCGTACTGGCGTTTTGGCTTGTCGTAAGATTTGTTATTGTAGATTTTCATTAGATTAATTATTCAATAATTTCGTCTGTTAAATCTTCTACGAAAGGTTTGTTGTAAAGAAGTTCTACCAACTCTACACTTTTATTCTGCATTTTAAGAATCTTGAAATGGTAATTTTCATAATCGAATTCCTGATTCTCTTCCGGAATATCCTGCAATTCGTTAAGAATAAAGCCAGCCAACGTATTATATTCTCCCTCTTCAGACGGCGGAATTTTTTTTGGTAACTGCTCATTAATCTCATCCAACGGCTGAGTTGCTTTTACCCAAAAAATATTGTCACCAACTTTATCTACAATTTTTTCTTCCTCATCTTCCTCATCCTGAATCTCTCCAACCAATTCTTCCAAAATATCCTCCAGAGTGATAATCCCTTCTGTACCACCAAACTCGTCGATTACAATCGCAATATGCTGTTTTTTGAATTGGAATACCTTAAGCAAATCAGAAATCTTCTTACTTCCAACCACAAAAAATGCTTCTCTCATAAAACCTCTAAGACTCTCTTCAGAAACCTGACCTTTGCTTTTGATATATTCTCGGATGATTTCTTTGGTGTAGAAAATTCCGATAATGTTATCAATAGAACCTTCGTAAACCGGGATACGAGAATAACCGCTATCCATAATTTGGGTTATGATATCCTCTGGATCATCCTGAATATCAATGGACGAAATATTCTGTCTGGTAATCATAATTTGTTTTGCATTATGATCTGTAAAATCGAATGCATTTTTTATGATTTCGTAATTTTCTTCTTCTATTTCGCCACTGTCTGCAGATTGCTTTACCAATAACTGCAGTTCCTCTGTCGAGTGAATATCGTGTTCCGAAGCGGGGAATATTTTAATCAATTTCAGGAAAGCATTGGACAATGAGTTCATTAACCAAATGAATGGTCTGAAAATATTGTAAAACAAATGCAATGGATAAGCGATGAAAAGTGTTGTTGATTCTGATTTTCTAATCGCAATTGATTTCGGAACCAATTCTCCGAATACAATGTGCATTATCGTAATTAGTAAGAAACTGCAAGCTACAGAAATTGTTGTAACCGTAGACTGAGCTAGCTCAATGTTCAAAGAATGGAAAATTGATTCTATAATATGATGCAAAGCGCTCTCTCCTACCCAACCTAAAGCAAGCGAAGCAAGTGTGATCCCCAGTTGAGTCGCAGAAAGATAGGCGTCTAGATTTTTGATAATGTTTTCGGCTTGTTTGGCTACGGCATTTCCTTCTGCAGCTTTCAGCTGAATTTGGGAATAGCGAACTTTAACAATTGAGAATTCGGCGGCTACGAAAAAGCCATTTAGAAGAACTAAAAATAATGCAATGAGAAGTTTGATTAAACTATCGGGGTCCATTTAATGTTGTTATATATATACAATCTGTACAAAGATAGATATTTTTTTTAACTTCAATTTAGATATTAGAAGTTAGGTTTTAGAAGTTGGATAAAAGCAATTTTTGTTGAGATTGGCTTCGTATAACTACTCCGTTAATTTTCCTCCAAAGCGACAAAATGTGTTCTTATGTTGATTGTTGATTTTCCGTAGAATCTGCAGCCCGACTTGAACGGAGCTCATTTTTTGCGGATACTAAAGTTTGTTTTGAAATGAAAATCTGTAGCAAAAAATAGCGGGAGTGGAAGGCGGAAAAGCTGCCATAAAAAATAATAATAAATTGGTTTCGACAAATGTCAAAAGCTGCCAAAAGTATTAAAATACAAACTGCCACAAATAATAAAAAGCACTGAAGTTTTACCCTCAATGCTTTTTATAACTAACTACTAACTTTAACTTTATCTTTAATTAACTGTTTTTGAGCGCTTCTGCTCCGGAAACAATTTCTAATATTTCGTTGGTAATGGCGGCCTGTCTTGCTTTGTTATAGAAGATTTTAAGCTCCGTTCTAAGCGCATCTGCATTATCGGTCGCCTTGTGCATTGCTGTCATCCTTGCTCTGTGTTCTGATGCAACGGAGTCCAACACTGCTTTGAAAATCTGGGTTTTGATGGATTTTGGAATCAATGTTTCCAAAATCTCCTTTCTGCCCGGTTCGAAGATATAATCTACGTTGACGTCTGACGTTGTTTTCTCTACAGAAACTGAAATTGGTAAAACTTGCTCAGTTACTACTTCCTGAGTTGCAGCATTGATGAACTTGTTGTAAACAACGTAAACCTTGTCAAACTTCCCAGCTTTGAAATCTGACATCACTTTGCTTGTCATATTTGAAACGTGGTCGAAAGAAAGATTATCAAACAAAGAACTGTGGTTTTCGTAAACAGTCTTGTTTTTTCTGAGTGCATCAAAAGCTTTCTTACCGATGGTTAAAACCTCTATTTCTACATTTTCGTTGGCAGAGAACTGCGTGTTCATTTCTTTGATAACGGAAGAGTTGAAAGCTCCTGCCAAACCTCTGTTGGAAGTCACGGTAATGAAAAGTACTTTTTTCACTTCTCTTTCTACAGCGAATTCTGAAATATTATCCGCATCGGAAGCGGCACTCACGTTCTCTATAATCTCCTGAAGTTTTTCTGAGTAAGGTCTCAGCATTACGATTGCGTCTTGTGCTTTCTTCAGTTTCGCGGCAGAAACCATTTTCATAGCACTTGTAATCTGCATCGTAGAAGATATAGATGAAATTCTGCCTCGTATTTCTTTTAAGTTTGCCATATTATTTTTAGTTGTTGGTTGTCGGTTGTTGGTTGTTAGTTTTAGAAAATTCTGTCAACTATCAACCAAAAACCATCAACTAATTTTAGTTGTATTTCGCAGCAAGTTCTGTTGCCACTTGTCTTAGAACTCCAGTCAATTGGTCATCAATTTTTCCGGTTTTAAGAGCAGCCATTACTTCTGGATGTTTGTTTCTTAAGAAATCTACGTATTCTACCTGGAATTCTTTTACTTTTCTAATAGGGATACTTCTCAATAAGTTTTCTGTTCCAACATAAATCATCGCAATCTGACTATCTACAGGAAGTGGAGAGTTGACTGGTTGCTTCAAAAGCTCCACATTTCTTTCACCTTTTGAGATCACTGCCAAAGTAGCAGCATCCAAATCAGAACCGAATTTAGCAAACGCTTCCAATTCTTTATATTGAGCCTGATCTAGTTTCAAAGTACCAGATACTTTTTTCATTGCTTTAATCTGAGCATTACCTCCAACTCTTGATACAGAGATACCCACGTTGATTGCCGGACGAACCCCTGAGTTAAACAAATCTGTCTCCAAGAAAATCTGTCCGTCTGTAATAGAGATTACGTTGGTCGGGATATATGCAGAAACGTCACCAGCTTGAGTTTCGATGATTGGAAGAGCCGTCAATGAACCACCACCTTTTACGATTGGTTTAAGAGATTCTGGCAAATCATTCATTTGTTTTGCGATAGAATCATCAGCAATTACTTTTGCTGCTCTTTCCAACAATCTTGAGTGAAGGTAGAAAACGTCTCCAGGATAAGCCTCACGTCCCGGTGGTCTTCTCAATAGTAGAGAAAGCTCACGGTAAGCAACCGCTTGTTTTGATAAATCATCATAAACTATCAAAGCAGCACGACCAGTATCACGGAAGTACTCTCCAATAGAAGCACCTGCCATTGCAGAGTAAACCTGCATTGGAACTGGGTCAGAAGCATTAGCAGCTACAATGACTGTGTAAGCCAGCGCCCCTTTATCTTCTAAAGTTTTAACGATTTGCGCTACAGTTGAAGCTTTTTGTCCAATTGCAACATATATACAATATACTGGCTGACCAGCATCATAAAATTCTTTTTGATTGATAATGGTGTCGATAGCAACTACTGTCTTACCAGTTTGTCTATCACCAATAATCAACTCTCTTTGTCCTCTTCCTACAGGAATCATAGAATCAATAGCAACGATACCAGTTTGAAGTGGCTCTGTTACCGGCTGACGGAAGATAACTCCCGGCGCTTTTCTTTCCAAAGGCATCTCGTAAAGGTCACCTTCGATAGGACCTTTTCCATCGATTGGATTTCCTAGAGTATCAACAACTCTACCAAGCATTCCTTCTCCTACTTTGATAGAAGAGATTCTGTTTGTTCTTTTTACAGTATCACCTTCTTTTACCATTTTAGATTCACCTAGAAGCGCCACACCAACGTTGTCTTCTTCCAGGTTAAGAACGATACCTTCTACTCCAGCTTCGAATCTTACCAATTCTCCGTACTGCACATTTTCTAAACCGTAAACACGAGCGATACCATCACCGATTGTAAGTACAGTTCCAACTTCTTCTACGTTAGATTGAGTATCGAAATTTGCTAATTGCTGCTTCAGTATCGCTGATACTTCTGCCGGATTTATTTCTGCCATTATATGGTTGTTTTTTCTTAATTAAGTTGAAATTCTTTTTTGATATTGTTCAGTTTGGTTTTAACTGAAGCATCGATTTGCTGGTCGCCTACTCTTAGGATATATCCACCCAAGATTTCTGGTTTGATAACTGTTTCCAGATCATAGTTAGAAACATTTACCATTTTAGAATCAGCAATTATTTTCTGAATATTTTGCTCTGACAATTGAGTTGCTGTAACCAAAGAGATACGTTGCGTTCCTCTGATATCTTCTACTTTATTGATGAATTCCTGAGCGATATTTTTAAGCTGAGATTCTCTACCTTGTTTGATAGTCAACCTGATGATATTCTTAGAAACTGGAGAAAAATCCTTGAAAATTTCTAAAGCAATCGCTTCTTTCTTTCTTGAGTCAATGATAGGCGTGCTGAAGAATGTGTTTAATTCTCTGGAGTGAGACATTATCTTCACAATATCCTTCATCTCTCCGAAAACAGATTCTGTATTACCAGACTCCTGTGTGAAATCCAGTAATCCTTGCGCGTATCTTTTAGCTACTTTAGATGTAAGCATCCTGATTAGTTAAGGTTAGATTTGTTAAGAATATTTTCTACCAAGGCATTGTGAGAACCATCGTTGTTCAATTTTTCTCTAAGAATATTCTCAGCGATGTTCACAGACAAAGTACCGATTTGGTTTTTGATATCAGCCATAGCCGCATTCTTTTCCGTTTGGATAGATTGTCTTGCTGCTTCAATCATTTTTTCGCCTTCCACTTTAGCACTATCTTTAGCTTGATTTACGATTTTATCTTTCATATCTCTAGCTTCTTTCAAGATACCATCTCTTTCAGCTCTAGCTTCACGAAGAATTCTTTCGTTATCTTCTTTCAACTGAGCCATTTCTTGTTTCGCTAATTTAGCCTGGTTAAGAGCATCGATGATTGAAGTTTCTCTCTCGTCGATAGATTTTAGAATTGGTTTCCACGCAAATTTTCCTAATACAAAAAGTAATACTAAGAAAATGATGGACTGAATGATAAATAATCCTGATGAAAACTGATGAAGTAATTCCATTATATAGTGAGATTAATTTTTATAAATTTTTAAATTAAACATTGCTGCAGCCAACCGCTGCAACAATGTTTTGAATTTTGTTTGGCTTATGATGCGAATAACGCAGCGAAAGCAACACCTTCTACCAATGCAGCAGCAATAAGCATAGCGGTTTGGATTTTTCCAGATTGCTCTGGTTGTCTAGCGATTGCTTCAAGAGCAGCAGCGCCAATTTTTCCAAGACCGATACCTACACCTAGTACAATAAGACCTGCACCAATAATTCTAGGGATTTCCATAATATATAATTTAAAAAATTGTTTTTTTATTCTTTTAACTAATGAGCGTGTTCGTGATCGTGTTCTTCAACAGCCATACCGATAAACAAGGCAGAAAGCATTGTAAAGATATAAGCTTGTAAAAATGCTACCAATACTTCTAATAAATAAATTACGATTGTCAAAAATGGAAACGCTACACCTGCAATCCAATTTTCGAAAATGTAAATTGAACCAATCAACGTCATTACAACGATGTGCCCTGCTGTCATATTTGCAAAAAGACGAATCATCAATGCAAATGGTTTAGTCAACGTTCCTAATAATTCGATTGGCAACATAATGAATTTCATTGGAACAGGCACGCCTGGCATCCAGAAAATATGTTTCCAGTAATCTTTTGAACCAGAGAACGTTGTAATCAAATATGTTAAGATGGCCAAGAAGAATGTAATCGCAATATTACCAGTTACATTCACTCCAAAAGGCATCAAACCGATAACATTCAGGAATAAGATAAAGAAAAATACTGTTAATAAGTAACCCATAAATCTCTTATACTTGTGGCCAATATTTGGAATCGCAATATCATCTCTCACGAAAACAATAATTGGCTCTAGGAATTTCGCAGCACCAGTTGGGATAAGCGATTTTTTGTAAGACCTTGCCATTCCTCCGAAAAGAACAATCATCAGCAAAGCAACTAAGATAATCACCAAAACACTTTTCGTGATAGACAAATCTAAAACTCTCTTTTCAGTGGGATGATGGTCTTTATCTAACGTTAAAGTACCTTTCGAATCTGTTCTGTAGATTTTTTCGTGGTGAAGCGTATAGAATTTACCATTACTTTCTACAGGAGAACCGTGGATAAACTCGTGTCCATCTACACCCTCTGTGTTACTCATAAAAAAATGAAAACCTTCGTCATAAATAATAACAGGCAAAGGAAAACCAATGTGATGACCGTCTTTCACCATTATTGCCACGTCGTGAGCATCTAAAATGTGATGAGCCACAAATTCTTTTACCTCTTTCTCTCTCGCATCTTTTCCAGAAAGCTCAGGAGTTTCAGTTACAGCTGTACCGTGTTGGTTTTCAACATTTTCGTGCTGAGCAAATGCTGTAGCAAACATTAATAAACTGTAAAATAAAATTGCCGTTTTCTTTAGCATCGGTAGATTTTTTTTTCGTTTTGCAAAAATAGACTATTTTTTCTCTTTAGAAGAATTAATTTACTGTTTTTTGTCATAATTAATTAACTGAATTGCATAATAAGTTAGCAACGCAGTTAGAACAAAATAGGGCACAATAAATTGAAATTTGTAATTCGGAATCGCTTCAAAATGGAGCTTATTTTTAATCAGATACATCAACCCAAATTTGATTAAAATGAGTCCTATCACTGCTAATCCCAAAAACTGAGGAACGGTTTTATTAATCAAAATAATAAAAGTTATCATCATCATAAAAATGATGGTAAGGAAGAGATAAAACTTGATAATTGTCACCTCGTCCAAGTGAAATGCAAATTTCCAAATTGCGAAATGTATAATAAATGTGAGAAAAAATATTATACTGATAATTAGATTACTTTTGTTTTGCATTGTCTTGTTCTTCTCTATTTAAAATTTCTAGTCTCTTTAAAGTTGTGTATAATGAAAGGCAAAGTCCACTTAGACCAATCACCAAAACCAAAACATTGGAACCTGTTTCAAAATACAAATCCAACTGATGACCGCCCCAAAAAGCAATTCCAATAATAAACAACATCTGAAAAACAACAGATGAATACTTGCCGTATTTTCTAAGAGAATCTGAGGCGTTATTTTTTTTGTCTTCCAATTTTTGATTTTTGCAAAAGTAAACATTCTAAACAACTTGAACTTGACAAATTCTACTTTGGATTTTAAACGCAACGAGCGCCAAGATTTTTTGTGACATTATTGAAAATATTTTTAAGGTTCGCAAAGGCGCTTCGCTCAGCAAGGGATCCATACCCTTTTGTCATTCTGAAAAAAATATTGTTTACGTTCAATCTACAGCCCAACTTGAGTGGAAATACTTTTTACGTAGCGGAGTGAAAAGATTGGGAGCCCTTCAACAAGCTCAGGATAAACTAAAGGCGGATTAAGCTGCCCAAAAAATCACAATTAATCTAACCACTTCATAATGGGATGATTGCTTAATTTTTCTTATTTTTGCAACCTTAAATATCTTATTAAAGTTATGTTCAACAGTTTACAAGACAAGCTAGATAAAGCACTTCATAATATTTCGGGACGTGGGAAAATCACGGAAATCAACGTTGCAGAAACGGTAAAGGAAATCCGAAGAGCATTGGTGGATGCCGATGTAAATTATAAAGTTGCCAAAGACCTTACAAAAAGAGTTCAGGATAAAGCGATTGGTGAAAACGTTTTGACATCGCTGACTCCGGGACAATTGATGACGAAAATTGTTCACGACGAATTGGTGGGATTGATGGGCGGTTCGCAGGAAGGCATCAACCTTTCTGGTAAACCGACTGTTATTTTGATTGCCGGTCTTCAGGGTTCTGGTAAAACGACTTTCTCCGGAAAATTAGCCAATTATCTGAAACAAAAAAGAAGCAAAAAACCACTTTTGGTAGCTTGTGATGTTTACAGACCTGCAGCAATTGATCAGTTGAAAGTTCTTGGTGGACAAATCAATATTGAAGTTTATACAGAGGTAGAAAATAAAAACCCTGTTGCGATTGCGGAAAACGCCATCCAGTACGCAAAATCAAAAGGTTTTGATACGATTATTGTAGATACGGCTGGCCGTTTGGCGATTGATGAGCAGATGATGAACGAAATCAAATCTGTTCATCAGACCATCAAACCGACGGAGACACTTTTCGTAGTGGACTCAATGACGGGACAAGATGCTGTGAATACGGCAAAGGCCTTCAACGATACTTTAAATTTTGACGGTGTTGTTCTGACAAAATTGGATGGTGATACGCGTGGTGGAGCTGCGTTGACTATTCGCTCTGTTGTAGAAAAGCCCATCAAATTTATCTCTACCGGAGAAAAAATGGAAGCGCTAGATCTTTTCTACCCAGAAAGGATGGCAGACAGAATTCTTGGAATGGGAGATGTTGTTTCCTTAGTAGAGAGAGCTCAGGAGCAATTTGATGAAGAGGAAGCAAAGAAACTTCATAAAAAAATTGCGAAGAATGAATTTGGTTTTGATGACTTTTTGAAGCAAATCAACCAAATCAAGAAAATGGGTAATATGAAGGATTTGATGGGGATGATTCCTGGTGTTGGGAAAGCCATAAAAGATGTGGACATCAACGATGACGCTTTCAAACATATCGAGGCGATCATACACTCAATGACGCCTGACGAAAGAAGAAGGCCTTCTATTATCAATGTTTCCAGAAAACAAAGAATTGCAAAAGGTGCCGGCAGAAAACTGGAGGATGTGAATTCTTTGATGAAACAATTTGACCAAATGGGGAAAATGATGAAGATGATGCAAGGCCCTCAAGGTAAACAAATGATGCAAATGATGAGCAAAATGCCGAATATACCAGGAATGGGCGGCGGATTGTTTGGGAAGTAGAATTACTTGATATAAATTAAAAAACCTGAGAACATTGTTTTCTCAGGTTTTTTGTTGTTAAAATATTAAAATAAAAACCCGCATTACTGCGGGTTAAATTATATATAGAATGTGAAATCTATTATTGATCCCACCAGATTTTTGATGTATTTAAATCTGTAATATTGTAAAAACATTTTTTTCAGAATTTACTTTTCTTCAAACAGATTTAGATAAGGTATTTTTCTACTGTATTCGAAACATCGAGTAATTTTTTGCGATTTATTTTATGAAATTATTCTATCATTTTTCCAAAATTTAAACATTTCATCTATTTTTAACAAGTAACCATCCTTTAAGTATTGTAAAATTAGGAATTTCAATCAGATACCAATATGTTCCTGAAGATAAATTTTGATAAGCATTGACAGCATTATTAGAAGGATTATCACCGTTGTGTAATGTAAATTCCTTTACAAGACCTCCTTGTTTATTAAACAATTTCACTTTAATCATTCCTGAATAAAAGTTTAATGAGCTTAAATCCCAAAAATCATTTATTCCGTCACCATTTGGAGTTATTACATTAGGAATAAAAGGTATGTGCAAAGTTTTCGATGCAATACAATTTGTTTTGCCCTTTTCTCTAACAAAGATATTGTATGTAATTCCTTTTGTGTAGGGGAATTGATTTTTATCCTGCCACTTGATTCCATCTAAAGAATATTCGTAAGGAGCACTTCCAGATATTACATTCACCATCAGCGAGTTAGAGATTATTTCAATATTAAAGTCGAGCAAACTTCCTTCTTTTACTGAAACACATTGCACAATAAAGCAACCTTCAAATGACGTAAGTTTTACGCAATATTCACCAGGAGTAGTAACGTTTATTTTTTGAGACGTTTCATCTGTAGATAACCATTCATAAGCAAAAAATCCTTCTCCTGCATCCAATTCTACTTTTCCTTCACATATGTAGTAAGGGCGGTTACCCAAAGTATCTGAGTATAAATTTTCTCTCACATACAAATCTAGTGTCGTATATACTGTACATTTATTTGGTACAGAAATTCTGGCAAAAATCGTATCATGATAAGGAACTCTATTGGGATAAGAATCTGTATCATTGATTTGATTCTGATTTTGTTCTGCATCTTGCAAAGTTTTGAAGAAGCTTACTTTAGCATTAGATTCAGTTGTTATTAATGATTTAGTTGATATCAATTTAAAACTTCCAATTCCAGTTCCGCTAACATTACAACTGAATACATCCAAGTTTTGAGTGTATTGAGGCTTTGCTGATATAGATATTTGTTGTGAATAGCTATTAGGAGCTATACAATCTGCTAAAGATCCTGGATAATTGTAAGTAATTATATAAACACCATTTTTACTATTCCTGACATCAATCATTCCTGTTATAGGATTTATAGATAAATCTGTGCTAGAGGAAGAAAACGCTCCTCCATTTTGAAAATCAAATGGTAATTTAGGCAAAACAGAGATTAGATCATTACAGATTGCAGCTGGAAAACTAAAATTGATAACTGGATTTTTGTAAGGCTGAATCTCAATAAAACTACCATAATTGACCGTTCCACATGTTGCGTTTATATAAATATTATAATTTACTATAAAACTTCCAGGAGATGACAGAGCTAGATTTATTACGCCAGTTACCGGATTTATTACTAGCCCTGAAGTTGATGAAAAAGTACCACCCGCAGGAAAACCTACTGGTAAGTTAGGTAATAAAGAATTATATTTCTTAATACAGACTGGAGATTCATAACTGAAGTTAAGATTTGTACTTGGTGGTGATGTGTTAACTAATTGTAAGTCATCAGAAACAGTACAAATACCATTTGTAACAGTCCAACGTAATGTAGCAGTTTGAGAATTTAATACAAAAATCTGTTTTGGATTCGATGAAAAAGAGGGCGATACATTACCATTTATAATTTCCCACGATCCAATTTCTCCAACTGCAGGTGTGTTGGCATTCATTTGAAATATATTTGAGCAGTTCGCTAGATCCTGTCCCGCATTTGCAATAGGTTTCGGAACTACTTCAACTAGAACTTCTTTAGTTTTGGAGCATGCACCAGTAGAAGATACTTTATATAGGGTGGTTACTGTGGGTGAAGCTATGACATTGCTCCCGGATGAAGCATTTAAACCAATACTGGGACTCCATACAAATGGACCACACCCTTGTATCACATTCAAATCAACAGAATCTCCTAAACATATTTTTGCAGACGGAGGATCTACAACGATTTCCTTCAAATTAATCCCTGATGTTTGTTCAATAGCATAATCAAAATAGCATTTTCCCATGCCTCCTTCAAATTTGATGGTATAAAGTTCGCATTCTTCCAAATTATTTAGCTGTATGTCATAATAGTTGGCATCTGGAATCGTATTTAAGTCATAGGATAATACAAATCTCAACAATGGTTGAGACCCTGTCGTAACACAGTCTGATTTATAAATACTGACATAAAGTTCAATTGGTACAGTTCCACCCATTCCCATATCTGGCCCACCATTTTTTATCCAAATATTAAAGGCCGCGCTTTTTCCTGATGCTTTGAATTTTAAATAACCTTTCTGAGGACTGACAGAAGGTGTTCCGAATGCATTATTATAGACTCCACAAAATGCTTTCCCATATTCACAAAAAGCTTCGTTTGTACAGGTTGTAGGGATTTTAGCACTGCATGTTGGATATGGCGGTGATGGAGGAGTGATGACAGGTTTATTTCCAAATGTTACAGACCAATTGATTAAGTTTCCAGATAGTGATGTTGAATTATTATAGACTATTAAAGACCATTTTCCATCACCCGATCGATTGTTATTTAAAATTCCCAATGAATTTTCCGGCAAAAAATTCCCTGTAAATGGAGCCTCTCCTAGGATAATGCTGTTTGATGAAACGCCGTCGAAACAAGTTCCTGAATAATCCGAACCCTTTTCACCCCGATTTTCACTTAAAGTAATTATTGAACCGAAAGGCGAGCGTAGAGCTAATTTTAAATTTTCATCGTGTGGAAAATTGATATTAACACAGACTTTTTCTAATCCATAATTTGTGGTTAAAATGCCCACCCCAGAGACATCAATATCAAAGATAGTATAATCATTTTTGGGCAAGCCTCCCCCTGTCCCAGTAAATATCTGAGCTGTACAAAAACTATATAATATTACTAACAATATTGCAATATATTTCTTATTAAACATGTGAGATCGGCAATATTTATGATTACACTTATAAAATTAACGTTTTTGATAACTTGTCTGCAATATAGGGAATAAATTAATCGAATTCACTCATTTTTGTAAGTATATATTTAATGAGTAAGAAGACTCGTTGATTTATCCTATGCTATTAAATAAAGGGGACATTTTAAATAAGCAAGCTAAATCTAGCATAAAAATTATAAAAAGTAGGATATTTCCATAAATATTTTGTTGCTCTACGACTTTACAATAAATGTTTAACATTCAAAATAGTTGGCAAAATTCTTTGTATTGCCGATTATTACTGATATTGTAGAAAGTTTATTGAACTTTGTTAATAAACTTTTCAATAGCGGAAAATTCAAAAAAATCGTTGTAGGGATTACAAAAGTCAATCTGTGATTTCTTTAGGAACCAAAATGGTAAGCGTTGTTTTACGTGTAAAAATTGCGGCATATATTTTACATCTGTTAGCTAAAAAACCAAAGAAATTTGGTTCAAGAAATGGATTGTCGGAAAACAAACCTATGAGCAGACTTCAGTAGAATTAGGATATTCCGTGACTACTCTTCAACGGTATTTTAACGTGATTCTTAGTAAATCTCCAAAACTCAATTATAGCCAGAACAAGGAAGTTTATTTACTCATCGGCGGCACTTAATTTTATAATGAAATCTATCTGGTCTTATAGAGATAATGTTTTTACGCAAATCAGCTTTACAGAATTTCGGATGGATTGCATTATGAAGAACTCAAAATAGGATTTGGAAAATATTATGAATTTATGAATAAAAATTAGCAAGATCATCTGCGATAGCGATAAATCTCTACTGAAAGCCATCCTAAAAGTTTGTCCTAAAGTTCCTGATCAGAGATATCAGGTTCATATTCCATGGATGTTTTTCGGTTGTCAAAAAAGCTTTACAAAATATGTTTTCGTTCCTGCAGGATCCTAAAAATCCGAAAATAACCAATGGAATAGCATCTTTTTCTGGTCATTTAAAAGGTAGTCCAAATATTCATCTAGGGCTTACAAAAATTCGGAGGAAAAAGTTTATTGGGTTGTATCTATTTCAAAAAAATCTAAAGATGCAATGGTTTTTTTCCATAGAACTGTTCCAATAATTTCCAAAAAGATGGTAAACCATCCTCTGAAATATTCTTTACAGCGCTTACTATATTGCTAGTAAGTTGCCCCTCAGCATTGCTCACTATCTCTTCCAATCAGCTACTAAATACTACAATTTATTTTTCGCAAAAACATCAACTATTTTTGACCACATTACCACAAAAAAAAGACCGCAATATGTGCGGTCTTGATTCTATCAATTATAAAAATTAAAAAATTAATTTTTATCCCAGAAGATTTTAGTCGTTAATTTGTCTCCACCGATTGCGCCTGAAGCCGCACCATAGTTAGTTGGATTGGTAGTTTGCTCACTTGTCGGATACTGTAAACGCACTGGAACTTTGCCCTCAGACTGTGATACAGCATTAAATGCCGGCGTCAAGACTGGAAAATCCAACCTTCTCCAGAAATTGAAACTTTGTGTTGGTTGGTCATACATTGCAACCCAAGCTTGTTCTCCAATTGACTTTTTCCAGTTTGCTGCATTATAAGGATGTAAAACCAAATATGCTGCAGCATCAGCCGCCGTTTTACCCCACTGTAAGAACGACAAAGTAACCGCATTTGAATAAGCAGTTGGCGCAGCCGCTCCGATTCCCCATCTCGCCGATGCTTCTGCAAGATAAAAGGCTACCTCAGTATTATTTAAAAGAATACCAGGAGTCGTCGTTGTGTATGCAAATGTTCCTGGAGCAGAGTAGCCTGTGAATGGCGAAGTAACTCCAATTGGTCCACCGATATATTGTCCATTTCTAAGTTGGAAATATGAAGATCTACGAACATCATTATCTGCATTCATATAGTCTACTAAGGTTTTTCCAGCTACATAATCATTTCTATTGCTATTAACTAGATTAGCATATAATTGACTAAAATTTGGAGAAGCAGTATAAGGAAGTACAAAGTTATCCGCTGCTTCAGTTATTACACCTCCTGTAATAGCAGTTTGAACTGTAGACTGTGCTAAAGATGGATTAGAATCTGCTATAGCAATTCCTAACTTCAATAATAATGAATTACCAAACTTTTTCCATTTAAGGTTATTTCCATTATAGAACTTTTCGCCTGAAGCAAAATTAGTACCTGTTGTGCTTAGATTAGCCGCACTTTGTTTTGCTCTTGCAATTAAGCTTTCATAGATTGAAGCTGCTGAATCATATTTTGGTAACGGAAATTTATCAACATCTAAAGCTTCTGTATAAGGAATATCACCATATGTATCAACCAACTGTTGAAAAGCGTAAACTTGAAGAAGATCAATAACTGCCAATTGATTTTTTTGCACAGTTGGCCAGTTTGCAGCCTCAGCAGCTGTAGGCGTGTAGTTTGTGACAAGCTTTTTTGTTTCTTCCAAATTTTTCAATGTTCTAACATACAAAAATGTCCAAACACTGTTAGAAACATTTCTGGTTGAAAAATCGTAACGGCTTTCATCCACATATGTTGTAGCTTGCCAATACTGCATTACAAATCTAAAATTGTTTGTATTTACACTTGGAGTAGTCACATAATCCGCTAATTGTTTTTCAGCGTAAGTCAAGGTAGTAGAAGGTACAGTTGTGTAGTAACTGTTTGGGTCTGTATTTAATTCCTCTGCCGATTCTCTACCGCAAGACTGCAATAAAGAAACGAGTAAGATGGATGCTATTATTTTTTTCATTTTTTTATTATTAGAAATTAAGTTTAACATTAAAAGAAAAAGTTCTAGTAGTAGGAAGTACACTTGTCTGGTAACCTTGAGAATTACCGGAAGCTAGTCCTGATTCCGGATCTGCATCAGGAAGATTTTTATGAATGATCCACAGATTATTTCCAATAATACTAAAAGTCGCTCCTTGAACAAAAGTAGATGCAAGATATTTTTTAGGTAAAGAATAACTTAACGCTACTTCCCTAAGCTTTACATAAGATGCATCATATACAAATTGAGAAGCAGGATATGCTAAATAACCAAATGCATTGGTTTGCTCTGCATCAATTCTTATTGTATTAGCTGTGTAATTAGGATTTGTAGATGTACCAGTGTTAACAACACCTGGAAGAATTAATCCACCGCCATTAGCTAATGAGTTTCTTACTGGATTCCCCAAGTCATTAATAAAAACAGAATTTTGGTACAGTCCTGAAGCTTGACCATAATATTGATCTAGAGAGAAGATGTCTCCACCCTGACGAACATCCACTTGGAAAGTTAAACCGAAATTTTTATAGTTCAAACGATTTGTAACACTTCCAAACCAGTCAGCTTGCATATTACCAATGATGGAATTAGTATTGGTTGTAACATATTTGCCATTACTTCCAATCACTTTATTCCCATTTGGATCATAAACAAAATCAGAACCCTTTATAGTACCATAATCATCATTTAGCGATGCGTTAATGGTAACTCCACCTTGGAATGAACCAATGGTAATGTTTTCTACACCAGATTCAAGTGCTGTAACTTTAGATCTTGGATTTGACCAGTTAAGATCTAGACCCCAACTAAAATCAGTCGTTTTAATAGGTACTATGTTCAAAGCAACTTCAAAACCTTTGGATGTCATATTACCCACATTTTGAAACTTAGCAGCGTTTCCAGTTGCAGTACTTACAGGTAAGGCAAGAATTTGGTTTCTTGTGTCTGTCTTGAAATATCCTGCATCAACCATAAATCTGTTGTTGAAGAAAGCTAGATTAAGGCCTCCTTCCCAAGATGCGGTAATCTCAGGCTTAAGATATGGATTCTTTGCCGTTGTATTGTACACATAAGTAGGTGTTCCAAAAGCTGTTGTTACTCCGTAAGTGTTTCTTAATTGGTTAGCACTTGTATCAGCACCTACTTCGGCGTAAGAAGCTCTAAGCTTACCAAAATTCAATATCCCCCCCTTCAAGAATGACCAGTTAGAGATAACGGCACTCAATGAAACTGATGGGTAATAATAAGTGTTATTATCCGTTGGCAAAGCAGTAGATACATCCCTTCTAATTGATCCTTCTACAAAGTAAGTATCAAAAAAGCCTAATGATGCCTGAGCAAAAACGCCATATATTCTCTTTTCAGTGTCAGTAACCAATGGTGCGTTAGAAGCAGCGGCTGTATTGGTAACAGAGTATATTCCTGGAATAAATAATGCTTGCTGAGTTCCTTGAGCATTAGAATAGAAGGTTTGAACATTGACGTTTGATCCGACTAATGCGTTTAGACTAATATTTTCAGAAAATTTATCCTTGTAAGATAAAACAACATCGTAGTTTTGTTCACCTCTTCTTTGATTAACTACAGCATATCCAGACTGCTGGTTTCCAGTTGCTGGTCCAATCGACATAGCATCTGGTAAAGAACCTACTGCCCTTCTCTCATCTATCATATAAGTAAACCCGTCATGAGAAACTCTACCTAACAAATTGAACTTTTTAGAGATGTCATAGCTTAAACTAAAGTTTCCAGCAAATCTGTTTCTTTGATCACTAACGAAATTTTCATAAGCTTGAAAATAAGGGTTATTCCAATACAAAGGTGCTGTATTTGTTGGCCCTTGCATATTCCAAGAGTTGTTTCTTCTATTTAAGAAATATAAATCTTTTTGTTGCTGCAGATCAACATTGGTAGCCCACCATTGGCGGAAGTTACCTGTTACTCCATGGTAACCAGTAGGGTTCTTACCTACAGTCTCTTGGTTAACATATGTAGCATACAAATTAGCTGTCAGATTGTTTGCAATTTTATAAGATGCATTACCCGTGAAACTATTCTTATCTAGTCTTGTGTTAGGTAGAATATCGTTACCCTGAACATTTTGGTAAGATAATCTGAAGGATGATACATCATTTGCTTTCGAGATAGAAACAGCATTATTATAAGTAAATGATTTCTCAAAAAATGTTTCAGGTCCATTCTTGGCCATCACCCAAGGTGTTTTTTTGCCAAAGTTAGGGGATCCAGGAATAAATGCATCATATTGCCAAACCATCAAGTTCGGATTATAAGGAGCTCCATAAGATGCATCTTCGTAAGTTGGTGCCTGAGGTTCTCCATTGTAATCTTCGAAATAAGAATTAAACGATGGTCCATAAAGCGGTCCATACCCTTGACCATATTGCGTTTGATAAGTTGGAAGAGTCTTTTTGTTAATCTCTGCGTAAGTGATTGATGAAGAGAAATCTAAATCTAATTTATCAGATTTTTTTCCTCTTTTAGTAGTGATTAAAATCGCACCGTTTGCAGCTCTAGAACCATATAATGCAGTTGCTGCTGCACCTTTAAGAACGTTTACCTCCGCAATGTCTTCCGGATTGATATCAGAGATTGAGTTTCCAATATCAATAGATAGCGCAGATGTATTGATAGCATTACTTGCGTTAATAAGTGGAGCACCATCAACTACAAATAAAACTTGATTACCTCCGGACATAGAACGGTATCCACGTAGAGTAACATCGACAGAACCGCCAATATTCCCACTACTCTTTATACTCAGACCTGCCACTTTACCTGATAAGTTGCTTGTAAAGTTCGAAGTAGGAACTCGGTTTACATCTTCAGCCTTGATACTCTGTGTAGCATAACCTAAAGATTTTTTCTCTCTTTTGATACCCAAAGCCGTCACTACAACGCCTTCGATATCTTGTGTCTTAACAGTGTCTTTTACCGTTTGCGCAGATACCATTGCAAATGAGGACGAAAGAACTACTGCCAACACGCTTGTTGTTAATTTTTTCATATCAAATCAAATTTTTCAATAAACAAAAATGCAAAACTTTATTAATATATACAACACAAATTGTTAAAAATTTGTTAATTACACATGTTAAAGTTCAATGTTTATATAACTTTGAAGAAGAAAAATTTATTATGCCATTAATACAGAAATTTACAGAAGCGTTTATTGAAGCGGGTTGCGACGAGGTAGGAAGAGGTTGTCTCGCTGGTCCAGTTGTAGCTGCTGCTGTGATCGTAGATGGAAATTTTAAGCAAAATTTAGTTAATGACTCTAAAACGTTAAATTTCAAAACAAGACAAAATCTCGATCTTTACATCCGCGAAAACGCCGTTGATTTTGCTATTGCAGAATTATCTCCAGAGTTTATTGACCAGCATAACATTTTGAATGCCAGCCTACACGCAATGCATCAAGCGCTAGACCAGCTTAATACACGACCAGAACTTATTTTAGTAGACGGCGATAAGTTTCATCCTTATAATTACATCCCGCATCATTGCATCGTAAAAGGTGACAGTAAATACCTATCAATCGCTGCCGCATCTATTTTGGCTAAGAATTACCGGGACAATCTGATGATCAAACTTCACGATGAATTCCCGGAATATGGCTGGAATACCAACTTCGGCTATTGTACCAAAACACACCAGAAAGCTCTGAAAAAATTCGGACCAAATATCCATCACAGAAAATCATTCCGATTAGAGTATGATATAGAAATCTGATACAATAAAAAATATTTTCCACATAAATAAGTTTTAATTTTATATTTTAAATAAAAACAAGATTTTCACTTTAATCCCATCCGATATCTTTACATCGAACAAAGGACGAACATAGGATATACAAAAGACGAACAAACCCAAGTGAAAAATTTTCACTCAAAAACACTCAAACTTAGAAACTCTAAAACACTCCCACTCTCAAACCCAAACAGCTTGCAACCTGTAACCAATTTTCTTACATTTGTTTACTATGCAAAACACCTACTCTGTCATCAATGCATCGGCTGGTTCCGGCAAAACTTACACGCTCGTACAGCGTTTGCTGATGATCTGTCTCAGATATCCCAATCAGTCAGACGCTATCAGAACAGTTCTGGCACTGACTTTTACCAATAAAGCTGCCAACGAGATGAAGGAAAGAATCCTTTTTTATCTTGGTGAATTTGTAAAAGCTGATTACGCCAGCAATCAAGACCTTAAAAATATAAAAGAAGCGCTCGCAGAACAAGGTTACAGAGTTACTCTGGATGATTTGCATTTCCGCTCGCAGAAAGTTTTAGATTATATTCTGCACCACTACTCGACGTTAAATATTGGAACGATTGACAAGTTCAATTCCCGATTGGTCAAGAGTTTTTCCTATGAGTTGGGATTGGCTCAGAACTTTAATCTGGAAATTCAGCCGGAGCCCTATTTGATTGAGGCTGTTGATAAAATGCTGGACGAAATTGGCGAAGAAGAAACTGTTTCCGAAGCTTTTATGGACTTCATCAATTATAATTTGGATAATAATGAGCGCGTCAACCTAAACCAAACCCTTTATAACTCTGCAAAGAAATTTGTGAATGATATTCACTACAAGCCTTTGCAGGACAACAAAGATTTTGAATGGCAGGCTTACGAAAACAAAAAGAATGAACTCAGAAAGCGAATTAATAAAAATAAAATCCAGTCTGCTGACTTAGCCAAACAAGCTTTGGAAAACATCAGAAGTAGGGATATTGACATCGAAGATTTTGCACAGGGAAAAAATGGATTAGGCGGATTTTTTGTAAAAGTAATGGATTTTCATAATAAGAACAGAGACAAATTCCCTTTCCCGACGAGTGAAAATTCTGCGTTGGCAACGTTCCAAAAAGGTTCTTCTGCCAAAGGGAAATCCAAAGATCCAGATATTCAGGAGATGTTACCTCAGCTGATTTCCTGGAGAAAAGACATCATCGACCTTTATATAGATGCGCAAAAGAAAGAGAGAATTCTGGAAGCGATTTTGCCTTTGAAAGTCAATGCAGATATCCAGAAGAAACTGATGGAAATCGAGGAGGAAAATGATTTGGTATTGCTGTCGAAATTTAATATTTTGATTAATGAAAATCTTAGAAATGAACCTTCTGCATTCATTTACGAAAAAGTAGGAACGCAGTTTCAGCATTATTTTTTTGATGAATTCCAGGATACATCTGCGATGCAGTGGCAGAATTTTTTGCCGCTACGGGACAACAGCATCACGTCTGACAACACCAGTTTTACGATTGTTGGCGACCCAAAACAAAGCATCTACAGATTCCGTGGCGGAGAAAGTGAACTGATGCTGAACATCATCAACCAAACCGAAATCACACCCAAATTTGCAACCGCAGAACATCTGAAATTCAATTGGAGAAGTTCAAAAAATATTGTAGATTTTAATAATCGCCTGTACGAGTTTATGTCACAAGACCTCAGCGAGAATCATCAGAAAATTTTTGGAGAGAATGCCATCCAAGGTTCAAAATCAAATCTTGACGGAAGAGTGAAAGTTCATCTTCTGGAAAACTCCGTAAAATCTGTTTTTTATGATGAGACCGCTCAGAAAATGCAACAAGATATTCAGGATTGTCTGGACAATGGCTTTTCGTTTTCCGATATTACCATTCTTTGTCGTGGTAACAGCGATATCTTTAATTACTCTCAACTGCTGAGCAATCTAAAAGTCAATTATCACGGCAGAGAGACATACATCAAAACCATCTCTGAAAAAGGATTGACATTGGATTTATCCTTTACTATCAAAGCTCTTATAGAGTTTCTGAGATGGAACATCAATCCAAAAAACAGGCAGTTTCTGGTCAAGATGATGTACTTTCTAAAAGTTTCGGGAAGGATTACAATGCGTGATTTTACGACAGAGATAAAAACTGTTTTGAAACTAGAAACTAAGAAAGATATTGAGAATTACATTGATTGTCATTATCAAATCAAGTTGGTTCAAAATGATGTTCCACAACTGAATCTTTACAACTTTATCGAATATTACATTCAGGAATTTGCCGTCGAGAACAAGGAAATCGATTTTCTTCTGAACTTCCTCGAGATGTTATTTAATTATACTCAAAACGCAGGCGCTACACTGAAAGAATTCCTCAAATTTTGGGATGATGAAGCTTCGAAGATAAGCATCCAGGCGAGTGAGAATATTGATGCTGTTCAAATTATGACCATCCACAAAGCAAAAGGTCTGGAGTTTTCTGTGGTTTTTATACCCATGGAAAATAAAAATAACGACAAAAAATTCTCGGAATGGTATGATTTAAAAAGTGAAGATGAACTGAAAACCGTCATTCTGAATCAGTTTTCTCCGGAACTGGAAAATTATGATGAGGATTTGGCTCAATTTAATTTTGAAAATTCTTACCGAAATAAAATTGACCGTTTTTGCATCCAATATGTCGCGACAACCCGACCTGTGGAACAATTGTTTTTTTATATCGAGAAGCCCAGCAAATCTTCTAATAATCTTGAACTGTATGATTTTGTCTGCCAATTTCAGGCTACGGAAAACGGTGAGAAGCTGGATTCGTTTGACATCTTTCCAATTTTGGACTTGAAGCAACAAAAGAAAAAAGAGAAGAAAGAATATCTGTCAGAAAACATCAATTCTATTGCTCAGCAAGGAGAAAAAGCCTCGAATATAGAAATTGCGACAACTTCTAAAAGTTATCAGAATCGTGTAGAACATGTGCGGATGGGAATTTTCACACACGAAATTTTATCGAAAATCAAAACAAAAAAAGACGTTTACAAAGTTCTGAACGCCTATCTGCTGGAGGGAAAAATCACGACTGAAGAAAAAGAATCAATATTGGAACGTATTGAAAAGGTTCTTAATGACGTTAATTATTCAGCCTATTTCGCAGATCATCTGAAAGTCATCAATGAAAGGGAGATGCTGGCAACAGAAAATGAACATTCCAAAACTTACCGACCGGATAGATTGATAGAAACCGAAAATGGCTACATCATCATCGATTTCAAAACTGGTGAAGAGAATGAAAAGCACCAGAAACAGTTGGATACTTATAAAAAGACACTGGAACAATTTGGCAAGAAAATCGTTACGACGGATGTGATTTACATTTGAGAATTGAAGAAAATAGACGAATAAATAAAAGACTAAAAATCCCGGAAAAATCATTCCCGGGATTTGTTTTTTTATTTCTTGACAGCTGTTACAACTTGTCCTTCCATCTTTGTAATATTATCAAAAATCTGCTTGAAAGCGGGATAATACTCTTTTGGATAAAAAGGATCTTCCACAGTTGTTGTGGTTTCCACAGTCAGTTTATTTCCTTCTTGTGTCACTTTGTAAACGTATTGGATGGCATTATCTTCTGTCCTGAACTTTTTAGATTTCGGAACATTCTCAAAAGTATAGCCTTCCGGTAAAGTGATGGTCACTTTTTTAATTTTGTCATAGCCAGTCGTCAGCTCAATTGGAGAGCGTCTTTCATCGGGCTGGTCGAACTCATGAGACTTATTAAACAAAAATAAAAGAGGATTGAAAACCAATTTTCCGCCGATTCCGTCTACAAAACTGTCAGAATCAAAATCAAAACTGGTCTGAAACTCGTTATTGCCAACAGATTCTGTTTTTATATTGGTAAATGGAAAAGTGTACCGGTCTTTGTAAGATTCTTTCTGGTAATTATCTTTATCCTCATCATACCATTCGCTGTTCATCATCGCATATAATTGTGTGTCTCTGTCAGAGAATTTTCCGGACATAGTACCGTCTGCATTCAGATTTGCATCTACCGTGAGATATGTGGCACTTTTACCTTGAGGATAAATGTTGATTTTCTTGGCTTCTTTATCAGACATAATGTAACCGCTGTAATTGTACGCCGTTGGACGAATCAGATTAGGAACGGTCATTTTGGAAGTCGCATCATAAATAAAAGGTTTTCCTTTGATATCCAGATAGGCAATGGTATAATTCAGTTGATTGATGGATGGCGCGTGGTCAGCCAACAATCCATTCCGAACTGTTGCCAGAACAATTGGTTCCGCATCCAAGCCTGCGCTTCTCATCAACATAACCAATAACAGATTGATTTCGCCGGAATTGCCGACTTTGGTATTTAGTAGATTTTTGATACCATTACCCTCTTCTATTCCATCACCAAAATTTTTGTTCCAAGTGTAGTTTTTCTGGACATATTTCAGAATAGCTGCTGCTTTATCTTCCGGGGAAGCGATATTTTTAATCTCGGCAGGCAGAACATCTTTTACTAAAGATTTTCTTTTGAGCTCCTCTCCGAAAAATTCTGAATCATAAAGCTGCTTTCTGATATCCGACCAAGTCACCGCATAAGATTTGAATCCTCCCAAATCACTTGTATCATAAGCCTGTGGAGATCTTGTGACATTGGTTGAGTTAAGTTCTGCACGGATTGAGGTCATATAATTATTAATATTGCTGACATATTTTTCTTTCCTATACGGCGCCAGATTGTCGTAACCGAATCTGTACGTATAATAATCCGATCCGTAAAGCGTTCTATCTGCTACATCGCGGTTAGTAGGCATCACTGATCCTTTGTAATCCATATTGTAACCTAAAAATTTAGGAAAATCAAACACATATTCGAATCTTCTGATTGGAACAATGTCTTCTACCGCAACTCTTTCTACAATCCAATAGAATGGCGATATGATATTATATTTGTACTCCACCACAGAACCGTCCTTCACATTTTCGAAAGCGAACTTGGTCACTGTATAATTTTTGGATTCTTTCGATTTGTATTTAGAACTTTTATCTACAGAAGTAGAAACTATTTTTCCGCCCTCAGAATTGTAAGTAGTTACTTTAAGCGACGAAATCCTTTCGGAATTGTTATTTTTCCCGTTATAAGTATATATTTCCTGATTAAGGAATTTCTCGGCTTGGTCTTTTTTATAAATTTTCACGCGGCTGATGACCTCAAGATTCATCTGTCCACTTGTTTCGATCCAATAATGATAAGAACGATATAAAACCTCTGCCGCTTCCGACGGATTTTTTTCATATTGTGTAGCACTCACATCTTTGATGTCTAATTTTGGAACATCTAAAAATTTGTACTGTCCGAAAATGAAGCTGCAAGCCAACAATAGATTTAGGATAATAAATTTGGTTTTCATAGTTTGGTTATAAGAATTTTGGTTGCGTCGGTTTTATTGATTTGTTTTCTGAAATTGATGTACTCCGGTATTTTATCTACAGGAATGATTCCTTTATTAATTTTAAAGGTTCTTTTAATCGTTATTTTATCATCACTTTTAGCAAATTCTATCGTGTAGTTTCCGTATTCAGAATCATTTTTTTTATTAGCAGGAAGCTCTGTGAATTTATAGTTTTTAGGTATTGTATATTCAATCTCGTACTCATTGTGATAGCCAAAAAAGACTTCCAGCGGCAACTTTCTCTGTTCGGTATTGTCAAGATAGAAACCCAAATAGGAAATTGGTAAGGCTCTAAAGTAAATATCATTGCCTAAAGTCTTGGAAAAATTGGAGGCCTCAAAACTGACATCATAGGTCAATATTCCGTTGTCTCTGTCATTTTTGAGATTACTGTACTCAACTTTCGAAAAATTAAGACCATAAAAATCGTCTTTCAAAGCATCTTTGAATTCCTGCGGAGTCATTGTCATCTTGGAAAGATTGGAATCATACATACCTCCTGTATAGACTAACTGAGAAGTTCCCTTCACAGAATTATCTTCTGTGATTTGCGCTTTGAATCGCAGCTGTTCTTTGCTGTCTTCGGATTTATAGACCGGCGTGTTCACGATTTTTGCATCATCATCATTCACCATTATCACATTCCGATTTCTTGTAGAATAGCTCAAATGGTTGAATGCCGTATTCTGACTGGTATTCTCCAGCCAGATGTCACCATCTTCTGTGGGAACATACAAAATCACGTGATTACCATCCATTCTTGGGAATTTTTCGTCAAATAATTTTGGTGTAGAATCACTGTAAATTACAGAATAATGCGATGGGATGCCTGCAGCTTTCAGTAGAACCCGCATATAATTGGTTAAGGCTTTGCAATCGCCATAAGCTTTTTTCCTTACATCATCTGCAACCATTGGCTGCCAACCTCCGATACCGATGCCGACAAACACATAGCGTGTTTTGCTCTGCATATATTGGTAGATTTTTTTAACTTTTTCTTTGGTAGAGCCCGTCAGATTCAGCGCATCTACTTCTTTTTGAATTTCGGGAGTGACAACAGAAACTTCCCCCAAGAGACCATTGTACCATTTGGAAAAATCTTTCCAGGTAGAGAAATCGCCGCATCTTCCCTTGAGACAAGCTCGGTCCAGCGCAAACTCAACTTTGGAAAAAACAGTTTCTGGACTTGGTGCATATTTCTCAGATTTTATTGCTGGAATATTATTGTAAGAAGCCTTCACAAAATTCCCCTCTTCTATCACCTGAGTTTTCCCAAAGATAGCATCCGTCACTTTTTTACGGAGTTTGATACCAGATTGGTTGTTAAATGATTCTTCCCAAGTTTCCACCGAAACATTGGCAGACCGGAATGGTTGTAACACCGGAAGAAACGCAGTATCAGATGTTTTTTCCGAATAACTGATGTCGATGGTGTAAGGATAATTGGGCTGAGTAAACTTCATCGCCAACGCTCTGTCATCTGTATAAAGGTAAGAATCGTTGGACTGACTGATATCGTTCAGATCACTTTTAGAATATGATTTGATTACTTTTCCTGTCTCATCAAGGATCCTTATTTTGACATCCGATATTTTGGTATTCTTGTCGTATGGAATATATACGTAGGAATAGTCATCCGCGGCTTTGTTCAATATGGAAATGACTTTTTTATTCTTCACTTCCATATTGTCCGCAGCTTTGATGAGATGCTCTGAGCTGTAGTTTCTGATAACAGCATTGGCATCTTTCTTAAGTTCTTCTGGAATCTCTGAAACTGCATAATTTTGTGAGAACATCTTGACAGACGTAAACACAAGCACGGTTAATAGTTTTTTCATTAGTTTTTATAATAAATTAGTTTGCCGCTGCTGGCACAAAAACCCTTTGTGCCAATTCCTGGTCGAATAGATATAATGCGGATGGATTATCTTTTACCATTTTAATCTTGGTTACCAGTAGTGATGCGCTGGCCTCTTCTTCCACCTGTTCGTTAATGAACCATTGTAGAAAACTGGTCGTCGCAAAATCGCCTTCGTCGTTCGCTGCTTTTACAATATTGAAGATACTCTTCGTCACCAATCTTTCGTGGTCCAATGCCTTTTCAAAAATCTCCTGAGCATTATCGAAGTCGTGCGGTGGCTTGGGAACTTCATTCAGAATAATCTTTCCTCCGATGTCATTCACATAATCGAACATTTTATCTGCGTGCATCAATTCTTCTTTGGACTGTACACGGAAATAATTTCCAATACCTTCCAAATCCTGTGCATAGAACCAGGCACTCATTGATAGATATAATTGTGCAGCATATTGCTCTTTGCATATTTGTTCGTTTACCAACGTAACTATTTTCTCTGATACCATAACTTTCTTTACTTTTTTATAAAATTTTAACTTAAAGTTCCAAATATAAAAAAAAGAGTAGCTATTATCTAACTACTCTCGAAATTAATCACAAAATAAAAACTTATTTAACTACTGCAGTGCTTGCGCTTTTTCTTGCCTGGAATTTCTCCCTTCTCTCTGCCATTTTCTTAGCTTTCAATTCCTGGAATTTTTTAAATTGTTCAGGTGTCAATATTTTTTGCATTTCTGCTTCGTTCTCTTTCATCTTCTGCATTCTGTCTCCTCTTTTAGCGCTCATCTCCTGTTTTCTTTCTACGGCTTTAGACTCGTGTAATGCTTTTAACTGGGCAACTTGTGCATCAGTGAGGTTCAATTCTGCTTTCATCTTTTGAAGACGTTCTGCTTTTTTCTGAGAATAATCTGCCTTAGAAACAGTCTGAGCAAACCCGAAAACACTTAGTCCAAGAAATGCTGCGCTTAAAATTAATTTTTTCATTTTTTTTCGATTTTAATATTAATAAATTTTATCTGTTGGTTGGATGTGATATAAATTACAATGTTAAGTTATATAAATTATAATTTTTTGTTAATTATCTCTTGAAACCAATCGACTTCCAGAACTCCTCTGTCCGCCGTTGCCTCGACCCTCCATTTTTCTTTCAGAATTTTGATTTTGGCGTACTCCATTATTATTTCTGATATTTTCCTGACGCACATTTGGAACAGATCTCACATTTCCTTCGTTCCCATTTCTGAAACCTCCATTATTTCTGATTATGCCATTATTCCCCGGCTCAACTCTTACATTTCCGGAATTTCTAATGTGACTACCCTGATTTCTATCCCCATTATTCTCCGAACCTCGGACAGTTCCTGAGTTATTACCATTCGCGCCGCTTCTTGGTGATTCAGGTTTTCTCATTCCGTTATTTCGATCTGACTGAATCATTCCCATATTTCTTCCAGAATTTCTGAATCCTTCACGGAAATTATTTCTGTCTACTCTGTAAATATTGATATTAACATTTCTATACATCGGTCTCACAGGATATCGTCTTGCGTAGAAATTTGTAAATCTGTTTCTGTAAAAAACAAATGGACTTCTGCCGTGGAAATAAACATTCTGATAAACCACAAAAACTCTAGGACCTAATATATTCTGCAAAGCATAAAATCTGTCGTAATACCATCTATCAGGATTATATCTGTAATAATTGTCCCACGCAGCGAATGACGCAAACCGATTATTGAGTGCAATAATTTGATTAATCTGAAAGGGTGACAAGCGATTCTGCATAAAAAACTGATCCCAATTGACAGAGTAAACAGCCTTTCTATAATCGTTATAATACCCTTGATAATATTGATCCGGATAATAATCAGTTGGATAATTGTAATAATAATCGTCTGGATAATCGTATGAACTATCATAATATTCATAACCGTTATTCTGCGGATAAGTGTCATAGTAATCTTGGGCAAAAACAAAAGTTCCCAAAACCAAGGCAAGACTTAAAAATATCTTTTTCATTTGTACTTATTTATTTTTTTAAATTGTCAAATTGGAACATTTTCGATGTTTCATTTTTCTCTTATTTTAAAATTAAATTCTAAAATTATTTTTTTCTTAAAATGAAACTTTCTATCTTTTGGATATTGAGGAATAAAAAAAGTTAAAATAAATTTTACTTTGACATTTATATTTGGTTAAAACATTGAATTTAGCACTGATAATCAGAGTAATTATTTTAGAATAAAAAAAGCCTTTCAAATTTTGAAAGGCTTTATCAATTTATTGTTTGGGGATTAAAATCTGTCACTATGCTCGATCCAACCAGCAATTTTTTGGTTGAATCTATCTTTAGTTTTCAGATCTTCCAATTTCAAATGCATTCTGTATCGCCAGTAATGTGGGAAAACTGCAGGATTGTTGATTCTTTCCTCATCCATATTAGCATTCATCAATTCTTCATCAGTTGCCAAGAATTCCTGAATTGGAAAAATTGCCAGCATTGCGTCCGTATAAAGATGCTGCTTCATTATCATTTCTGACAGCTCTGGAGACAAATCCCAAGGCGCCGTTCCGTACTGACCTAACTGTTGATTAAAATATTTTTGGGTTAGATCTCTGTCCTCGTGCCACCATTGTCTCAGCGTAGAACTGTCGTGAGAAGAGGCTGTTACAACGTTCAGATAACTAGCATTCTTCGGACTGTACCAAGGAATATTATCCGAAGGCATCCTCTGAACTTTCAAAGCAGTAATAGCCAACTTATCCATCACAACTGGAACCGAGTCAGGAACCAATCCCAAATCTTCACCACAAATCAGCATCGTTGTAGAATTCAGTAAAGCCGGTAATTTTTCCATCGCTTTCTGATACCAAAGTCCATCCTGACGTTTGAAGAAGTAATCATTGTAAACATCATTCAGTTTGGCTTTTTCCCAGTCTGGAAGATATTTGTACGACGTAGTTTTTGCAATATTAAATCTTGGATGATAAACAATGCCATTGTCTGTTTCTTCTGTCAAGAATAGAACATTTCCAGCTAGGGAAATCAATTTTTCTTCTGCCCAATCCCAAGATTCTTTCTTGAAATAATCGGATAATTTACGTTGCGTTTCAAACTCCGATTTGAAAGTATAAACACCATTATGATGACTATCAAAGAAATGATTCTGAATTTTTTCTTTAGAATCTCCGAAATTTTCCCATAAAATAGGGTCGTTTACAAATGGTTTTACATAACGATCATAGTTAAATGGAATCTGTCTGTCTGCAAACTCATTCTCTGTCACCGGAAGCGCTGGATAAAAATATCCTAATAAACCTTGAGTAGCAGAAATCGGCATTCTCCAGATTCTGAAAAATCCGAGAATATGGTCGATTCTCATCGCATCAAAATACTGTTCCAAAACTTTGAAACGTTTTTTCCACCATTGGTAACCATCCGCTTTCATCACTTCCCAATTGTAAGTCGGGAACTCCCAGTTTTGTCCTAGGTCTGAGAATTGGTCTGGTGGAGCGCCTGCTTGGAAATCCATTCCGAATAATTCCGGTTCTGTCCAAGCTTCTACAGAATGTCTGTAAATCCCAATTGGCAAATCGCCTTTTACGGAGATTCCTAATTGATGCAGATATTCTACAGCGTCCTGTAACTGCAAATGCAACTGATATTGAACCCACGCGTGAAGCATCACCTGAGGATATTCCTTATGTTTCGGCGAATAAAGCGTTGCTACTTTTCCCGCTACATATTTTTTGTGCGTTTTCCATTCATTGAAATTCGGTGTTTTGTACTTGTCTCTCAAAACACAGAATGCTGAGTACGGCATCAGCCATTCCTCATTATCTTTGATGAATTTTTTGAAGTTTTTATCTTTTAGAATAGCCTCTTGATGTTCCTCGAAAATAGCCGTTGCATATTTCCATTTTCCGGAGATCATCTGCTCATAATCAATTAGAGACAAGGCATTCAGTTGTGCTTTTTTCGTATTGTAATCCTCAACCAAATCTTTTGGCAAAGCATATTCTAATTTTTCAACAGAAAGATATTGCGGGTGTAGTGCATAAACTGAAATGGCTGCGTATGGATAGGAATCCGTCCAGGTGTAATTTGCAGTTGTATCATTAATTGGCAAAATCTGAATCACAGAAAGTTTGGTTTCAGTGGCCCAATCTCCCAATTTTTTGATATCAGAAAATTCTCCAACGCCAAATCCATCGTCCGTTCTCAAAGAGAAAACAGGAACAGCAACGCCTGCGGAATGCCACAACGTATGATTATCAAATTTGAAATAATGGTCTGCTTTTACATAAAGAATATCCTTGTTTTTGTTACCAAAAACCCAACGGTTTTCGCCTGTTTCCAGATAAATAATATTTCCTGTAGTCTTATCTCTGATGGCGTATTTGTAGAGTACAGTCTGGTGTGTCTTTATTTCTACCCCAACCTCCCAAACACCATAATCGGTCTCATTTAAGTTGATGGCATTTTCATGACTCCAATTTCCCAAAGCATCTACATTTCCCATCAAAACCAATTGCCAATTTGGATTGTAAAGTGGCGCTTCTATTCTGAAAAGATGCGTATGCTTCTTGACCACCGAGGATTTCGCAGGTTTGAAACCTTGCAAACGGTTGTGTAGAATTTTGTTGGTCAGATAATTTTCCGGAAAATTTTTGAGATTCCATTGGTCAAAAATCACAAATTCTTTGAAGCTGTTAGGAAAATCTAGTTTGTGGAAAGGAATTTCTTCATCCAAAACTTCCCCATCTTCACTCACAAGAAGAGATTTGTAGAGAATTGATTTGGAAAAATAATCCAGTTCTGTGGTCCAGTTGTTATTCTCGGAATAGTCTAAGTTGTAGTCACGATGCTCGGCTTTGCCCTCAAATAGGCGCAAAACGAGTCGCTGGCCAACTTTTGTTCCGAAGTTAACACTAAAGTATAGTTTCATTTATTAAGGTCTATTAATATGGACGCAATTTAACGAATTATTGAATTACAACTAATATTCCCGTAAAAAAATCATTTTTTAGTAATTCTTTCGAGATAGGCGTTAATATTATTGTCCAAAGCAACGGTAATTCCGCCTATGTTTTTCGCTTTCATATACATCAGGACTTTTTCGTCTTTTAAAGAAAACATCAGAAAATCGCTGAACTTCTCGGGTGCAATTCCTGCTTCGGAAAAATACTCGACATCTATATTATTCTGAATCCAAGCCAAGCCTTCCTGCAAATCTTCGTATCTGTAAAGCCTTTTCAAACGTTTTGATCTGCCACTCACAACATCATAAATCGCCTGAATATTGATCATTGGCGGGATTCTTACCAATGGTCTTACAATATCATCTATTGCATCAGCTGGTTTCTCTCTAGGTTTGTCAGGACCTTTTGGCAATCCGATATCTTTTCTAAGTTTTTCTTCCTGAGATTCTGCAAGATTTTTATTAATGAGGTTCACTTCTTCTATTTCTTGCGGAATTTTCTCAAGCTCAACGACCTGAAAATTATAGCCCGAAATGACTATTTTGCCCAATCTATAACTTTCTTTGGCAAACCTAATTTCGTCTCCAATATTTGCATTGATAGAAAATTTCCCGTATGAATCACTATACGTTTTTTGATTGGTGGTCATATTCACAATCAGGACTTTGTTAATCAAAACTTTGTCCTCCGATATTACACTTCCTGAAATATTCTGAGACAAAATAAATCCTGATAAAAAGAAAAAGAGAATATGTGAAAATTGTTTCAAACGCCGATAGTTTTTCCAAAAATAGACTTCTTTATGAAAATAAAAATACGGTTTAACTTTCGTTAACCGTATTTGTTATTAATTATGACCGAAATTAAATTATTTCACAACAATTTTCTTTGAAACAATTGTCTTTCCATTTTCAGATTCTACATTCACCACATAAACGCCAGAAATTAATTTGCCTAATTCTATTCGGTTTTCAGAGTTGGTAATGTTGGTAATCGTTTGATTGGAAACCAGATTTCCAGAAGCGTTATAGACTTTTACATTCGCATTCCCTTTTTGGTTATTGGCAATTCTTACATTCACAAAACCTTCGGAAACTTTTGTTGGGTAGATGTCATTTTTATTAATATCAACCACCACTTTATTTGATCTCAAAAGATAAGAACTTCCCAAATCATAAATGGGCATATCCAGATTGCTATTCATTTTCTCCGCCAGCAAAGTTTCAAGATTCAAAGTATGGAAAACACCACCTTTTGCACTTGCCAAAACGATTTTTCCTTCAGAATTAACTGCAACTCCATTAATCGAAAAATTCTCAGGTAAAGATTTTAATTTTCCAATGAATTTGGCTTTCATATTATTCAAAGACACTTTGAAAACGCTTCCGAACGCTGAAAACACATAGAAATTGTTATTATCATCAGCAATCATATCACCTCCAAAACCTGTCTGCATTTTGCTCAATTGATTTTCGCCGTTTCCAGAATCATCTTTCACGATTCCCAGATCTGTCACCGCATATTTTCCGTCTTTATAGAAAACCTTCAAGAGTTGACCGCCAGAATTAGAAAGTGCATAAACGTTTCCGTCTGTCCCGATTGTCATTCGTGAAAATTGAGAGCCAATGTCGCAAGATGTTGGATTGGAAAGATTATTCTCCACCAAAGTCACATTCTTCGTTTTGGAATCTAGAACATAAATATTGGAAGAAAACAACGGCATATAAACCAAATTACCTCTTGAATCTACTGCCAGCGTGGCCATTTGATTGGCAACGGCATTAGCATTCGATTTTTTGTCTTCGGTAATTTCCCGGTTTTGTTTTGTAGAAAATACAGTTGGCTGTTCTGACGCGGACAAAATAACATTTTGCGTGATTCCATTCCTAGAATCCAAAGCTCTGAAATCCTGAAAAATAATGTTCGAGGTTTCTTTGCCTGTAAGCGCCAACAAATCCTGCTGTCCAAAAGCTAATGTCCCTATTGACAATAAGAATAAAGAAGATAAAGTTTTTTTCATAGTTGATATTTTTAAATTATTACGACTAAGTTACTTATTTTTAGAATACAATGTTAAATCCCACAAAAAAAAACCTTTCATTTTTATGAAAGGCTTATAATATTAAATTTTTCTCTGTCTAATTCAGAATGTAAGTTGTTCCGTCTCTCCCATCTTTGAGCTCAATTCCTTTTTCCAGAAGCTGGTCGCGAATTTGGTCAGACAACTCCCAATTCTTAGATTTTCTGGCCTGATTTCGCAAATCAATCAAAACCTGCAAAGTCTGGTCAAGCTTATCATTATTCGATTCCTCAATGGTTTCTAATCCTAAAACATCAAAGATAATCGCATTCAGGAATTGTTTCAAATCTTCATAATCTTCTGTAGAAATACTTTCTTTACCCAATTTTGAAGCTGATATGAACTTGACCGCTTCGAATAAATGAGAAATCAAAATCGGACTATTGAAATCATCATTCAAAGCTTCTAAGACTTTTTCTTTCCAGTTTTTATAATCAAAGGAAGATGTTTCTACTCTTTCAACTTGAGTTTGCGTATTCAAGATTTTCACAGCTTCCATCAATCTGTTGAAACCTTTTTCGCTCGCCAACATCGCATCATTGGAAATATCCAGAACACTTCTGTAATGCGCCTGCAAAAAGCAAAATCTCAACACACTTGGATGAAAAGCCTTCTCAAAGAAATCATTATTCCCGGTAATCAGTTCCATTGGAAGGATGTAATTTCCGGTCGATTTGCTCATTCTTTGCCCGTTCATTGTCAGCATATTGGCGTGCATCCAATATTTCACAGGTTCTACGCCGTTGCAGGCTTTTCCCTGAGCGATTTCACATTCGTGGTGCGGGAATTTCAAATCCATTCCACCTCCGTGGATATCAAATTGGTCACCCAGATATTTGGTGCTCATCGCAGTACATTCCAGATGCCAGCCAGGGAAACCTTCTCCCCAAGGCGATGGCCATTTCATAATATGTTCCGGCGACGCTTTTTTCCAAAGGGCAAAATCCTGTGGATTTTTCTTTTCGCCTTGTCCGTCAAGATCTCTTGTATTTGCGAATAATTCCTCGATATTTCTCCGAGACAATTCTCCGTAATTAAGACCTCTTGCATTATATTCCAAAACATCAAAATAGACAGAGCCATTGCTTTCATAAGCAAAACCTTTCTCAACCAAAAGTTTTGTAAGTTCTAATTGTTCGATAATGTGACCCGTTGCAGTCGGTTCGATTGTCGGCGGAAGCAGATTGAATTTTTTCAAAACCTCGTGAAAATCGACCGTATATTTCTGGACTATTTCCATCGGCTCCAGTTTTTCTAGTCTGGATTGTTTGATGAATCTGTCATTGTTGATATCACCATCGTCTGTGAGATGTCCTGCATCAGTAATATTTCTGACATATCTGACTTTGTAACCAAGAAACTGGAGACTTCTATAAATAAAATCGAAGGACAAAAAAGTTCTCACATTTCCCAAATGCACATTGCTGTAAACCGTCGGTCCACAAACGTACATCCCGATATTACCTTCTAATATAGGTTTGAAAAATTCTTTTTCGCCTGAAAGCGAGTTATATATTTTTAGTTGCATTGATTTTTATTAATGATAAGTGATAGTTGATAAATGATATTAAAATTTGAATATAAGAAATCTTTAGCAACAGATAATTGTTGTTATAAAAATCTTGTTCGACTGCTTTTTAAATTTAATCATTTTAATCAAACTTTGCGTGACTACCTACATAATGTAAAAACTCCTGTCTAGTAATCGGATTGGTTCTGAAAATTCCGCTCAATTCTGCTGTAATGGTAGAACTTGCTGTATCTTTTATACCTCTGCAATTCACGCAAAGATGCTTGGCATCTATGATACAAGCGACATTATTAGTTCCTAGAGCTTCTTTCATTGCATCTACAATCTGCATTGTCAAGCGTTCCTGAACTTGAGGGCGTTTGGCATAATAATCTACAATTCTGTTGATTTTTGACAAACCAATAACTTCTCCATTGGAAATATACGCTACGTGAGCCTTTCCTATAATCGGTAAGAAATGATGTTCGCAGAAAGAATAAACTGTGATATCCTTTTCTACCAGCATTTGTCTATATTTATACTGATTTTTAAAAGTTGAAATCCCTGGTTTATTTTCTGGTAACAATCCGCCAAAAATTTCGTTCACATACATTTTGGCCACGCGCTTAGGCGAATCTTTCAAAGAATCATCTTCCATATCCAGACCCAAAGTCTCCATAATCTCTGCAAAAAGCGTTTCGATTTTCTTAATTTTCTCTTCCGGTTTCAATTCAAAAGCGTCCTTTCTGAGAGGTGTATGATCTTTGCCTGTGAAAAGATCATCATCATTATCAGGAAAATGTTCCATAATAGCATTGGTAATAAGTCGCAAAAATAAACAAAATTTTGTAGCCTATCCAGAGTAAATCTAAAGATTTGATTTTAAAAAGAATAGATTTTGAACACATTTAAAAAACTAAAAAAAAGTTGGAATGATTTGAATTTTTATATATTTGCACCAAATTAACATAATTAAAAATAAAATACTATGTCAGACATTGCATCAAGAGTAAAAGCTATCATCGCTGATAAGCTTGACGTTGAAGAAACAGAAGTGACTCCAGAAGCTAGCTTCACAAACGATTTAGGAGCTGATTCTTTGGATACTGTAGAACTTATCATGGAATTCGAAAAAGAATTCAACATCCAGATTCCAGATGATCAAGCAGAAAAAATTACAACTGTTGGTCACGCTATCGCTTACATCGAGGAAGTTGTAAATAAATAATATTTATTCAAGACAAAAAAAATTTATGGAATTAAAGAGAGTAGTTGTAACCGGCTTCGGCGCTATTACACCAATCGGAAATAATGCGAAGGAATACTGGGAGAGCCTAAAAGCAGGAGCAAGTGGCGCTGCCCCAATTACTCTTTTTGATTCCACTAATTTTAAAACTAAGTTTGCCAGTGAGGTAAAAAACTACGATCCTCTTAATTATTTCGATAAAAAAGAGGCAAAAAAGATGGATAGAAATTCTCAGTTTGGCCAGATCGCCGCTAGAGAAGCTATTGCTCACAGCAGACTTATTGAGGATAATGTAGACAAAAATCGTGTCGGCGTTATCTGGGGATCAGGAATCGGCGGACTGGAAACTTTTGAACATGAAGTTCTAGGTTTTGCAGAATCCAAAGGCGTTCCAAGGTTCAATCCTTTCTTTATTCCGAAAATGATTGCGGACATCACCCCGGGAAATATTTCTATTGAATATGGTTTTCACGGGCCTAATTACACAACTGTTTCCGCATGTGCTTCTTCTGCCAATGCTTTGATTGATGCTAAAATGCTTATTAATTTAGGTAAAGCTGACGTTATTGTTTGTGGAGGATCAGAGGCAGCTGTAACAGCCAGCGGAATGGGAGGTTTCAACGCTATGCACGCCCTTTCTACAAGAAATGATGATCCAAAAACAGCTTCTAGACCTTTTGACAAAGACAGAGATGGATTTGTACTGGGTGAAGGTGCTGGTTGTATCATTCTTGAAGAATATGAGCACGCAAAAAGACGAGGGGCAACAATCTATGCAGAATTAGCTGGTGGTGGAATGAGTGCTGATGCACATCATATGACTGCACCACATCCTGAAGGCTTGGGCGCTTATCTGGTAATGAAAAATTGTTTAGAAGACGCAGGTGTAACTGCCGATGAAGTAGATCATATCAATATGCATGGTACATCTACTCCACTGGGAGACATTGCAGAATCTAATGCAATTGCGAAATTATTTGGTGAACACGCTTTTGATATTCAGATCAATTCTACAAAATCTATGACTGGCCACCTTTTAGGAGCGGCTGGAGTGATAGAAGCGATTGCAGCTTTGCACGCTATTATTCACAGTATTGTTCCACCAACAATCAATCACTTTACAGACGACGAAAAAATTGACCCAAGATTGAATTTTACTTTCAATACAGCAGTGGAGAAAGAGGTTAATATCGCGATGAGTAATACTTTTGGTTTCGGAGGTCACAACGCTTGTGTTCTTTTCAAAAAAATATAAAATGTTTTTATGGAGTTGAAAAGTTATTTTTCAAAATTACTTCCTAAAAACAGAGCACCAAAACTTTCGGAAAAAGATATTCTTTTTCGCAAACAAATTTCTGATGTTGTTGGATATAACATTCACAATCTAGAAATCTTTAAAGAGGCTTTTTCCTTAAAAGCTTCTTCTAAAAGTACGAATAAAAAAAATTACGAACGTCTAGAGTTTTTAGGGGATTCTGTTTTAGGAACCATTATTTCTTGCCATCTTTTTCAAACCTACCCGAATGAAAACGAGGGATTTCTCACGCAGATGAAGTCCAAAATCGTAAACAGGAAAAATCTTAACAAACTTGGAGAGGATCTTAAATTGAGCGCCCTTTTACAAGCAGACACAAGTCAAACTATTCTGAGTGAAAATATTGCCGGAAATCTGTTAGAAGCTTTGATTGGTGCAATTTATCTGGATATTGATTATGAATTTTGCAAGAAAATTGTCTTGGACAGAATTCTTACACCATCCACAATCAATAAACTAGAAAATAAAATTATCAGCTACAAAGGACTTTTGCTGGAATGGAGTCAAAAGAAAAAAATCCCAATCAAGTATGACACTTGTGAAGAGTTCCAGCCCAATAAGGTAACTGTTTTTAGATGCCACGTGTGGCTTCATAACGAAAAAATAGCCAATGCTGTAGAAACTTCTAAAAAGAAAGCAGAGGAAAAAGCGGCACAAAGAGCTTTTTATGTTCTAAGTAAAAAAGAAAATATTATTGAAGGTCAAAAAACAATTTCTTAAGTTAGAAGAAGATCACACGGAGATCGTCATAGGGTTGATTCGACTTGTAAAAGCAATCCCGGAGCACGAATTGTTTTTTTTACTCAACAAGACCAACGATTTTAATTTCAAAAGAATTGATGATATCTGCATCAAAGGAGACTTTTTTGACCATCAGTTTTCCCGCTACCAAGCTTATGACAGATTTTCGAAAAGCTGTTATCGCTTTATCTCCAACAAATCGATTGCATCTAAACAGAAAAAAGTTCAAAATCAACTTTTTTCAGATGAATCAAATATTAAATTTTTACTAAATCTACACCAAGACGTAGATTACATTCTTACAAATACCGATATGTTTGCGGATTTTTCGTTAATTTTGTTGCCGGAAAATTTTGTGTTTCAAATTCAGGAATTTTCACTGAGTTCTGAAAACGAACTTTATCAATTAATTCAATATTATGAATAAAAACCTTAAAAAGACAAAAATCATTGCAACCCTAGGCCCTGCGACATCCAGCAAGGAGACAATGATTCAAATGATACAGGCTGGGTGTGATGTGTTCAGAATTAACTTTTCACATGCCGATTACGAATTGGTAAAAAGAAATGTCAACCTGATTCGTGAAATCAATAAAGAATATGGCTACTCAGTCTCTATTTTAGGAGATTTGCAAGGTCCAAAATTGAGAATTGGTGTTGTAAAAGAAGGTTCTTTCCTTAACCCAGGAGACATTCTTACTTTTACAAACGAAAAAATGGAGGGTGATGCGACTAAAGTTTATATGACGTATGAAAAATTTCCTCAAGACGTAAAAGTTGGAGAGAAAATTTTGATCGATGACGGAAAGTTGGTTTTCGAAGTTATTGAGACTAATAACGTTGATACTGTAAGAGCAAAAACAATCCAAGGTGGACCGCTGAGTTCTAAGAAAGGCGTTAACCTTCCCAACACGCACGTTTCTCTACCTGCTTTGACAGAAAAAGATATTGAGGATGCCAACTTTATGTTGGATCTTGAACTGGATTGGATTGCATTATCATTTGTTCGTCACGCACAGGATATCATAGATTTGAAAGAATTGATGGCAAAACATCCGACCAATAAATCAAAAACGCCAATCATTGCAAAAATTGAAAAACCGGAAGGTGTGAAAAACATCGATGAGATTTTGATGGAATGTGATTGCCTAATGGTTGCCAGAGGTGACTTAGGTGTGGAAGTTCCTATGGAGCAAGTTCCAGTTATTCAGAAAAATTTGGTTAATAAAGCAAGACTTTATGCTAAACCAGTTATCATTGCTACTCAGATGATGGAAACAATGATCAACAGCCTAACGCCTACAAGAGCGGAGGTAAATGACGTGGCAAACTCTGTTTTGGATGGTGCAGATGCGGTAATGCTTTCTGGTGAAACGTCTGTTGGAAAATATCCTGTAGATGTGGTAAGAAATATGGCGAAGATCGTTCACAATATCGAGAAGACAACTTTATATTCTAAACTAAATCACGTGGTTGAAGAAAAAATCAATTGTGTGGATGAACGTTTTATTACAGATAAAGTTTGTCGTTCTGCAGTGGATATTGCAAAATCTACAGGTGCCGAAGCCATTGTAACTTTGACTTCTTCTGGTTATACAGCTTTCCAAATCTCTGCACACAGACCTTCTTCTCATATCATTGTTTTCAGTAATAATAGAAGAGTTATTACAATGCTTAATCTTCTTTGGGGCGTGAGAGCATTCTATTATGATATGGAAAAATCTACGGATGAAACTGTAATCCAAGTCAATATGCTGACGCATAATTTTGGATTTGTAGAACAAGGCGATTATGTTATCAACCTTAATGCAATGCCTGTTCACAACGGTGGAAAAACCAATACATTGAGATTGTCTACAATCTAATTGACAATACTGATAAAACTAAAAAACCATCGGAATCCGATGGTTTTTTTAGTTTTATGTTTTTAAAAAATTACTCCTTAATAATTTTTTTAGATACAACCCCAGATTTCGTTTTTACTGTCAGTATATAAACTGCACTAGGCAATTGATTAATATGAATAGTTTGAGATTTTGAAGGCTTTGCTCTCTCCAAAATAAATTTGCCATTCATATCAAAAAGTGCAATTCTTTCTATATCTTCCAAAGCATTGATGTTAATTATATCCTTCGTTTTGGTCGGATAGATTTTTACTTGATCCTTAGCTAAATCATCTGTTGCTAAAGTAATCTTTTTAGTCCCTGTTGCAACAAGTGCAAAATCCTGTGTGGCAGCATCTCCTTCCTGATTGACAAGAGAATTTTTGTTACTGACTTCTATTCTATATAAACCGTTTGCAACTGGATTATCGATAACGATCTGTTCTACATTATCTACGTTATTATCACCCTTTATAGCGTTGGCATTAGGATTATTAACATCCAATTTCCAAGGATAAAAAATAGTTCCTGAACCAATTTCCACTACCCTCAAATCAAGATCATTCACAATTCTTGAAGTGCGGTTGTTTTGAAAATCCTCATCAGTTGTGAATGGCGTAATGGCAGGATCTACCCAAGAGATACTTACCTTCAAAGGTTCAGTTCCTGTTGCTTTGATTTGTTTGGTAAAAGTTACACCGGAGGTCAGATTATATTTCTCCAAATAAGAATCCTCATTCAGCTTATTGACCAAAACTTGAGCTGCTCTTTTTGCATCTACCAAGCCCCAACCGAACCAGACGTCCGGTCCTGGTCTTCCAGCTTCATTAGCAGTATGTGTCAGAAGAGCTTTCATCTCATCTACGCGAAATGTAAAATTATTATCACCAGAGATATTTCTTTGGATCTGTGTCAATGCACCAGCAATTCCGGAAACCATTGGAGCTGCATAAGAAGTTCCAAAATTAACTACATAAAGGTTTGTGGCATTAGGATTTGCTGTGGTATAATTTGCCATAATCATATCTACCCCAACTGCAGAAAGATCTGGTTTTACAGCACCATCTTTTCTGGGACCTGCACTACTGAAACTTCCTTTGACAACATCGCTAGCTTGAGTATATTTATGATTGGAAGTTGTTAATTGGTTTACCGCTCCAACAGTAATAATATTCTTCGCCAAAGATCCGAAATATATACAATTATTGCCTTCGCTGCAGTTGGCTGGCGGCACCTCATCATTCGCTCCAAAAGCAACCCAACTATTGCTCACGAAGCTATATCTGTATTTTACCGAAGATGCGTTTGGACCAACATTATAATAATTACCTGTAGATTTTACGATGATCTGCTGTGGTTGAGAATAGACTATTTTATCGAATTTATAGTCATTGTCGCCGTACGCTCCAGCATAAGTATCGGTGTGGTTTAGATCATAATTACCGTACCAGTAATAGGTATTGGTACTATTTGGTTTGTTCCAGCCGTAGTTTGTTCCGTAGGAGTGATTGGAAATATTAAGGCCTGGTAAGCTAGCTAATTTTTCATAATTATTGCCTAAAGCTGTAGCTCCAAACATATAATTATCTACAGTACCTTGCGGCAATATGCCTTTGGCATTGGCTTTTGGATAAGATACACTGGACTGAGTAAAATTGCCCGTTGCCAAACCGTTTCCAATCAAAAGACTATTAACATTTGTTCCG